>JAUNIC010000023.1:20969-26916 GCA_030523615.1 Bacteroidales bacterium | reverse complement strand
TCGCCAAGGAAATTGTTTGTTTCGCCAAGGAAGAAACTTTTTCCACAAAGAGAGGCGTTCGTTTGTCAAGGGGGGCTTGGCAATTCCGTGACAAGTGCGAGGCAACTGCTTTTAGAACAGCTTCTGCGTAAACTCGGTGAGGTAGATGCGCCAGTTGCGCCAGATATGACCACCCTCTGTTTCGCGGTATTCGTAGGGGAAACCCTGTTCGTCGAGCCAATGGCGATAGTCCTTGTTCTGCTCATAGAGGAAATCGGTCGCACCGATGCCAATCCAGTAGAGCTTGGGCTGAGCGCTGAAAAGCTTGCCGATGCGCTTCTTGTAATTCTTGTCCGAGGTGAGCAGATCGTAAGTGCTCTGCTGGCCGCCACTCATGCTGATAGCTGCCGAGAAGAGACCCACGTAGCCGAAGTTCTTGGGGTAAAGCTGCGAAATCATGAAGCTGTGGTAACCACCCATCGACAGACCGCAGATGGCGGTGTTGGCAGCACCCTTCTTTATGCGGAAATTCTTCTCGATGAATTTCTGAACGTCAGGGAAACTCTCGGGGAAACCACTGCCGCGTCCATCGTTCTTTACGGCAAGGGGTTCTAGGTGGGGAGTAGCGCGCTGAGGCACAGCCTCGGGATTGGTGATACCGCCTTCAACCAGTGTGAGTGGGCCGTCGACGCCAGGAGCTGCATTGTTCTCCACGTGGCCGTTGGTCATGACAACGATCATTGGCTTACACTTGCCGGCAGCGATGAGGTTGTCCAGAATCTGCGCCGTGCGGCCGAGTTCGAGCCAAGCCGTTTCGTCGCCGCCCATGCCGTGGAGCAGGTAGAGCACGGGGAGTTTCTCCTTTGAGGTGCGGTACGATGCAGGCGTGTAGACGCTGAGGCGACGCGTGGTTTTCAGCGTGGGCGAGTCGTACCAGAGCTGATGTATGTCGCCGTGAGGCGTGCCGTTGTGAGCAGAGTAGAGGTCGCCGCGGTCGCCAGCCTCGCGGGTGACGATGAAGTTCGACATATTCATGCGAACGTCGCGTGAGCGATGGATGCTGGAGGGGTCGAGCACATCAACGCCGTCAACCTGGAACTTGTACATATAGAGTTCAGGATCAAGCTGCCCGGTAGTCGTGAAAGACCAAAGGCCGTTTTCGTCGCGCTTGAGGGCCTCGATACCGTCGATTTCCCACTTGCCCATGGGGCTTTCGATGGTCTGTTTGGGGAGGAAGTCACCCGTGACTTTCACCTCGTGGGCAAAGGGAGCGTAGAGGTTGAATGTGACGGTGCCGTTGGTGTTTAGAACCGGCGATGTGACTTTGTTCTGGTTGAAGATGGCCTGCTGTGCAAAGGCGGCAGTGGCCATGGCGCTCATCATGACGATGGATGTGAAGAGACGTTTCATACGGTATAGGATATGATAGGTTGGTTGATATGCGCGGTTGTTGTTTTTTGTGTTAACAAATGATTTTCGATGCAAAATTACGAATAAAATCCAAAAAAGACTATCTTTTTCATGTTTTTTTTGGTCATTTAGCAAAAATGCCGTAATTTTGCCGCATATTAAGTATTATGGCCTTTCCTTAAAAGGTTACATAACCCCTTATTCTCACATTATATGTGAGTATGCTTACCGAAAACCATGGCCTTTCTGCAATCTTTTTTTCGAAAACAATTTAATCCCAACCCCTGGTGGGATGCCGTCGCAGCTGTAGTTATTGCCGCGCTGCTGGGCATTGCTGTCTACCTCTCGCTCCTATTTTATACCCACCACGGCAATATGGTCGTAGTGCCCGAAGTCGTTGGCAAGGATTACAAAGAAGCTAAGGAACTGCTCGAAGATGCAGGTCTGCGCGTCTTGGTGACAGACACCGGTTACGAGACAAAACTTGCCCCCGATCTTATTCTCTACCAGCACATTCCCGCCGGACGAGTCGTGAAATTCAATCGTCAGGTGTTTCTCACCATCAACGCTGGCCATCCCCGCATGAAACCGCTGCCTGAGGTCATCGATGGTAGTGCGCGCAGTGCCGAAATGAAACTCAAGGCCATGGGCTTCAAGATTGGCAATCGCAAACTTGTGCCTGGCGACGAAGACCTCGTGATGCAGGTTGAAGTTGGCGGCAGAGTAGTGAAGGAGGGTGACCGCGTCAGTGTGGAAGATCCCATCGTGCTCGTCGTCGGCAACGGCGATGTGGTAGAGACCTACAATGGCAACGACTCTCTCGACTGGGCCTTCCAGCGGCAGTTCGAGGAAGAGGAAGCCAAGAAAGAAGCCAAAGAACGTGAACTGCGCGAACGTGAACGTGAACGCCGCCGTGCAGAAGAAAGCAATGGTGAAGAGCGCGAAGGCAAGAACCACTCCGACCTACCCGCAGCAGCCCCCATACATAGCGTTCAAGGCGAGAGGATAGGTCCCCCGCGACGTTCCGAAGATCTCTTCAACTGATGACCGCCGATGAGTAATTATGATTTTCTCGAAGATGACGATCTCGATCTGGACTTCGCTTCCGGCGATTTGACAAACGCCGACTCAGAATGCGAGGCTCCTGCAGGCAACGGCGAGCGCTACGAACATTGGCGGCTCGTGGCCGACAAAGGCCAGCAGCAGTTGCGTGTCGACAAGTTCATCATCAACCTTATACACGACGTGAGCCGCAACCGCGTGCAGATGGCTGCCGACGCTGGAGCCATCTACGCCAACGGCCGCCCCGTTAAGTCGAACTATCGTGTGAAGCCCGGCGACGTCATCACCTTGATGCTCGACCGCCCGAAGCACGAAATGACCATCGATGCCGAGGACATACCTCTCGACATTGTCTACGAAGACAGCGAACTTCTCGTTGTCAACAAGCCCGCCGGCCTTGTGGTACATCCTGGCCACGGCAATTACCACGGCACCCTCGTCAATGCCCTCGCTTGGCATCTCCGCGACGTGCCCGGTTACGACCCCAACGATCCTACCGTCGGCCTTGTCCACCGCATCGACAAGGACACCAGCGGTCTGCTCGTCATCGCCAAGACGCCCGACGCCAAGACCAAGCTCTGCTCACAGTTCTTCCACAAGACCACGCGCCGCAAGTATAATGCCCTCGTCTGGGGCAATGTGCAGGAAGACACGGGCCGCATCGAGGGCAACATCGGCCGCGACCCCAAGGACCGCCTCCGTATGGCCGTCTTTCCGCCCGAAAGCGAAATCGGCAAGCCCGCTGTTACCCACTACCGCGTGCTGGAGCGTTATGGCTATGTCACCCTCGTCGAGTGCATCCTTGAGACGGGCCGCACCCATCAGATCCGTGCCCACATGAAGCACATCGGTCATCCCCTCTTCTGCGACGAACGTTACGGCGGCGACCAGATTCTGTGGGGCACGAAGAGCAGCAGCTACAATGCCTTCATCCGCAACTGCATGGCGCTCTGCCCTCGTCAGGCCCTCCACGCGCTCACCCTTGGCTTCCGCCATCCGCAGACGGGCGAGGAGATGGATTTCTCCTCCACTTATCCCGAAGATTTCAATGCGCTCATCGAAAAGTGGCGCAACTACATTAAAAACATAAAATGAAAAAGCAAATTGCAATCATAGCAGGCGGCGACAGCTCTGAGCACGACGTTAGCCTGCGCAGCGCAGCCGGTATCATGTCCTTCATGGACGCAGAAAAGTACGACTGCTACATCGTAGAACAGAGGGGACGCGACATGCATGTCGATATTGACGACAAAACCTATCCCATCGATCTCAACGACTTCAGCTATACCATCGACGGTGAGAAGCATCACTTCGATTTCGCTTACATCACCATCCATGGCACTCCCGGTGAGAACGGCATTCTCCAGGGTTATTTCGACCTCATCGGCATGCCCTACAGCACGAGCGACGTACTCGTCGAAAGCCTCACTTTCAACAAGTTTGCGCTCAACAACTTCCTCCGTTCCATCAGCGAAGAGCTCCGCGTCTTCCCACAGCCTTGGGGCGGTTTCCACGTCAGCGACAGCATCGTCGTACGTAAAGGTATGAGTCGTCCTGCCGACGAACCCATCGTCGAGCGCCTCGGACTTCCTTGCTTCGTCAAGCCCAATGCCGGCGGCTCCAGCTTTGGTGTCACTAAGGTGAAGACCATCGAGGAACTCACTCCCGCCATCGACAAAGCCATGATGGAGAGCGACGAGGTGATGATTGAACGTCTGCTCGTCGGTACCGAAATCACCTGCGGCTGCTTCCGTCGTCTCAGCGGCGAACCCACCACGTTCCCCATCACCGAAGTCGTTGTCAAGGGCGTAGAGTTCTTTGACTACGAAGCCAAGTACGAGGGAAAGAGCGACGAAATCACCCCTGCCCGCATCGCCCCCGAAACTGCTCAGCGCGTCAGCGAGTGCACCAAGTACCTATACGAGCGTCTTGGCGCCTACGGCATTATCCGCATCGACTACATTCTCAGCGGCGAAAAGGGCAACGAGGAAATCAACATCCTCGAGATCAACACTACGCCCGGCATGACGCCCGCATCGTTCATCCCCCAGCAGGTTCGCGCCAGCGAGTTTGAGATTGCCGACGTCCTGTCAGAAATCATCGAAGGAAGATTATAAACTGCCGTCCCATCGGTTCGTCTTCTAGATTTTCTAGAATTGCTAGTACCTCTAGCCTTTCCGCAACCGTTGCCTGGCAAAAACTCATAAGGATATGACTATTCCTGAAAAATTCGACCCCATTCGTCCGTTCAACGACGACGAGGTAAAGCAAGCGTTCTATGAACTCATAGAAGACCGCCAGTTCTCACGTCTTATCAAGGGTTACCTTCCCTGGCTGCCCAAGTATGTGCGTGGAGGTGCGTTGAAGATGGTGTTCAAACTCAGTGGTGTAAAGACCCTTCTCGACTTCCAGGTGAAGTTCATGAAGCCCGTTGTCGAGGCTGTCATCAAGCGTAGCATGACCGACATCAAGTTTGGCGGTCGGCCGTCTCCCGACGTCAAAGGTCGCTACACCTTCGTCAGCAATCATCGCGACATTGTGCTTGACAGCGCCCTCCTCGACGTGCTCCTCATCAAGAACGGCCACGAGACCACCGTCGAAATCGCTATCGGCGACAACCTTCTCATCTACCCTTGGATTGAGAAGCTCGTTCGCCTCAACAAGGCCTTCATCGTGCGTCGCTCCCTGACTCCTCGCGAGATGTACAAGAGCAGCCAGCTCATGAGCGAGTACATCCACTTCGCCGTCAACCAGAAACGCGAGAACATCTGGATTGCGCAGCGCGAAGGCCGTGCAAAGGACTCCAGCGACCACACCCAGGCCAGCGTGCTCAAGATGCTTGCCATGGGCGTCGGCGAAGACGTGAGCCTCGTTGATAGTCTCAAGGACCTCCACATCGTGCCCACCACCATCAGCTACGAGTACGATCCCTGCGACTATCTTAAGGCTAAAGAGTTCCAGCTCAAGCGCGATAATCCCAAGTATCGCAAGAGCCGCCAGGACGACCTCGACAACATGAAGACCGGCATTATGGGCTTCAAGGGCCATGTGGTTTACGAGTGTGCTCCTTGCATCAACGAGTGGCTTGACGACCTTGAAGGCCTGCCCAGCGGCTACTTCTTCGACGAAGTGGCTCGCCGCATGGACAAGGAAATCCACAAGGGATATCACCTCTTCCCTGGCAATTACATCGCCCTCGACATCCTCGAAGGCACTCGTGCTCACAGTGCTCACTACACCTCGGAGGACGAGGCAACCTTCGACAAGTATATCGCAGGTCAGCTCGCCAAGATCGACATTCCCTGCAAGGACGAGCCCTTCCTCCGCGAGCGTCTCCTTACGATGTACGCCAATCCTGTCCGCAATCAGGAAGAGGCAAAGAAATGAAAAGAATGAAATCGCGCCTTGGGCGCTAATGAAAGAACGAAACCGCCGCTCTGCGGCTAATGACGGAATGAAAGAATGACCCTTCGGCATCAAACACTGTGCCGAAGGG
>JAUNIC010000023.1:0-20959 GCA_030523615.1 Bacteroidales bacterium | reverse complement strand
CTTTCATTTCATCATTCTCTCATTTTGTCATTTCCTCATCTTCCTTCCATCTTCAATGACGATGCGGTCGGCAGAAGATGCAGCGCGGCCGCTGAGGTTGAAGGAGCGATGAGGCTGTGTGGTGCAGTGCGTGCGGATGATGCCGTCTGCAGGTTGGCCATCGGCAAAGCAGGGCTCTGACCACGCGCTCATGACGTAGTCAACGATGTCGCCCTCTTCGTCAATTTCATATTTGTAAGCGCTCACGGAGAAGGCATGGCGGTAGCCTGCAGGCGTATTGGGCGTAGCGACATACTGTTTCGTGTCAGCCGTTTCGAAATAGTTGGTTGCCGTACGGGCTGTTGTGCCTTTGTGCAGATTCTGCCAGATACGGAGATTGTCCACGTAGACAAAGCCCGGTTCCATATCCTCAACCACGAGTTCGAACGAGACCTCGCTAGGGCACTCGTGCAGGGTTATTTCGTGCGTGGTCCATTTGGGCGAGAGCGCAATCTCCTCTTCGCCGAGCGGCCCCTTCTCACCGTAGACGTAGAGCGTCATAGTAGTGAGTTCAGGGCTCATCACGTCGATGCTGATGTGCAGATCTTCGCCCTTCTCTGCAATGCGCAGCGTCGGAGAAGAGAGGCCTGCAGGCATCATGGACGAGTAACTGTTGTCGAGCGCCAGGCAGCCGCCGGCAAACATAGGCATATAGACCATCCAGTCGGCACGGTCTATCCACTCGTCGAGATAGGTGTAGAAGTCGCTCTCACCGCCAGGCTCCACGGGGGCTTCGATGCTGCCGGCGGTGATGGCAGAGAAGTCGGTATTGATGTAGTCGAAGGGGGCACCGTCCTGTGCGGCTGTGTAATAGAGATAGTCGTAGAGCGCGTAATCGTCGGCATTGCGTACGGCGTTCCAACGAGCCGTATAGCCATCAGCCGTGAAATCGTCGACAGGCAGAATCTCCGGGGTGTCGAGTGCATAAGAAGGCAGATCGGGCTCGTCGTCGAGCACCTGAATGATGCGCACGTCGTCGATGTAGCAGCCTTCGCTCAACGGCTCAAACTGGACGCAGGTGTTCTCGTCGCCACATTGGAGCGTCACTTCGTAGTAGCCCCATTCCTGACCGATGACCGCAAACTTCTGCTTGGCTTCGCTGTGATTCGTCGGCACGCCGCAGACGCCGAGCCAATCCTGCTCCAGCACAGAGCGGGCACGGAAGCACACGACAAATTCGCCGCGGCTTTCGCTCGTGTCAAAACGGGGCGATTCGAGATAGCCGAGATAATACTGGCTGTCGAAGTCGTTGAAGTAAGCGTAGATATAGGCGCAGCCACCAGCCTGATAAATTCCGCCGCCGTTCCAACCGGGAGTCTGCAGCAGAGCCGGATCAATGCACCAGTCGCGCTTCTCTTCGCAGAGGTCGTGTTGGTCGGGATTGGCCTCGGTACCCGCCGTAAACTTGTTGAAGTTTTCGGAGAGCAGCGTGACGTCATAGGGAGCTCGTTGAGGCTGAGCCATGGGGCGCACCACCTGAGCGCCGTGGCGGAGAGCATCGTGACGATGCACTTGGGGAAGATGCTGAGCCGTAGCGCCGAGGATGCCGCAGCAGACGCTGCCGACCAGCAGAAAAAGTCTCTTATATATATACATAGGAGTGCGGGGTGTGAATTTTTGTTTGTCGGCAAAGTTACGCCTTTTTTGATAAATCTGCAAATTTTGAGGCATTGCAAATGACAAATTCTCGTCGTTCTGCATTCTTTTCGTATATTTGTTTGTTGTAAAAGGCCGCGTGTGCCCGTTTTTTTGTAACTTTGCACCAAAATGTGCGACGCCTGTTCGTGCATACCACAAAACATAAAACTATAATCCTATGAAGAAAGTCTTACTCCTTCTCCTCCTCTGCGTTGTCGGCTTTGCCGCTCCTCAGACCATGAAGGCCGTCGACCGTACCACCCTCTACGCCGTTGTGGCCAACGAGGGTATCTACGCCTTCGATCCCCAGAATCTGCAGGAAAAGCCCCAGCTTGTGATGAGCGACGACAACTACGGCTATCTCACTGACGGCTCGCTCTGTGCGTTCGGCGACGGTGTGCTCTACGTCTATCAGTACAAAGAGCGCAACTATTCGCTCAGCAGCGTGCGCTTCATCAAGTATCGCATGCAGGCCGACGGCACCTGGACTTGCGACGTGGCCAACGACGTCAAGTCACTGCCCCTCAACTATGAGGCATTCCCTCACATGTTCACCTACGATCCCTATTCGAAGAAACTCTACGGCTTCCGCCGCGGAGCCAGCCCTTCGCTCTACGAAATCAATCCTACGACGGGCGAGATGACCCTCATCGCCGACGGATGTTCGCTCAACTATAACAGCATGGTAGCCTCTGCCAACGGCAACCTCTACGTTATGGGCGAAACCAACACGCACGATGTGGAGTACATCTTCGTCAAGGACAAGTCCTCCATCAAGCACGACATGGTGGCTGGCTATCCCAACCTCCTCTCCGACGACGTCCTTCTCTCTTCGTTTGCCGGCAACAGCAGCGACAATCTGCTCTACATCATGAACCGCAACCAGAAGAACTTCAGCGAGACGGAGGAAGGCATCAACAATTCCACCACCGACTGGAACGCCAACAACATCTACACCATCGACACCAAGAACTTCACCTACAACAAGGACGCCAAGAAGCTCGGTAGCGTGTTCGGCGGCAAGAAGGTCGTGGGTTTCTTCGCTGTCAGCGAGGAGGTTGCCGCAGCACAGCTTCCCCCTGCAGCATGTACCGACCTCAGCGTTGTCTACACCACTCCCGGCAAGACCGCTGCCACCATCAGCGCCAAGGCACCCACGATGCTCTTCGACGGTAAGAGCCCCATGGAGACTCCTGCCACGGTGAACTTCTATCTCGGTTCTCGCCTTATCGGTCAGAAGCAGAGCGTAGCAGCAGGCGCTACGGCCAGCATCAGCTACGACTTTGTCAACGAAGGCCCCTATACCCTGCGCGTCACCGCCACCAACGAGAACGGCGATGGCCCCGACGCGTTTCTTGAGACCTACGCCGGATACGACACTCCGGGTGCCGTGACCGACGTCAAGCTCGCCATCGACGAGGCTGGCCACTACACCCTCACCTGGAAGGCTCCCGAAGCCGGTGCCAACGGAGGCGTCTACAACACCTCCATCGTGCAGTACGTCGTGACTCGCTATCCCGGCGGAACGGCTACCATCGTCAACGCTACCACCGCCGAGGGCGAAATCGGTAGCAACCTCTTCTCCGACTACTACTTCACCGTAGCTGCCACCTGCGGCACCAAGACCGGCGAGGCTGTGACCAGCAACCATGCCCACTTTGGCGAGGCCATCGAACTCCCCTACGTCGACGACTTCAGCGACGAAGCCACCTGGGGACGCCACACCATCTGGAACGTCAACGGTGACGCCACCTGGGAACGCGGGGCTTCTATGCTCGACGGTGTAAGCGCTTCCTACAACGGCGCCAACTGCAAGAACCAGGCTGACGACTGGCTCTTCACGCCTCCCATGAAGCTCCATGCCGGAACGACCTACACCATTAAGTTCAAGGCTTTCAACAATCAGTATCTCACCTCGAGCCCCACGCCTCTCAAACTCTACGTTAGCCCCACGGCTCACCCCGAGACTTTCATGGACGAGCCCGAGAGCCACATGGAACTTGTGGCCAGCATCAGCACCTTGCCCAGCTGGCTCGACCCCATGAGCGCAGAGTACCTCTTCGAGTGCAAGGATGAGTATATCGGCTACCTCGCCTTCCACCTCTCCGCCTATCCCAACACCCGCGTTTGGATTCAGGAATACAGCATCGTGCCCGGCGCTTCGAAGAATGCTCCCGCCGACGTCAGCCGCCTCCGTGTCGAACCCGACGAAGAAGGCGCTGTCAAGGCCACCATCAGCTTCATCGCTCCCACCACCACGATGAGCGAGGGCGAACTGACCAGCATCGACTACATCAGCATCTACCGCGATGGCGACCTCAACGAGATCCATCGCTTCCTTAACCCTGCTCCCGGTGCCGAACTTACCTATGTCGACGAGGCTGAAGACCTTACCAACGATAACCACGAGTACAAGGTGAAGTGCTTCAACGCCAACGGCAACAGCGAGGGTGTGGCCCGAACCGTTCTTGTCGGCGAAGACTATGCCCTCTCGCCCCTCAATCTCCGCGTCGAGGATCTCGGTGACGTCTTCCGCATGACTTGGGAAAAGCCCGAAGGCAGCGTCTATGGCGGCTACGTCAACCTCGACAATGTGAAGTATTGGATCATGATTGGCAACGCCGAAGGTGAAGGCAATCCCGTCACTCTCGAAGACTTCTACGAGGGCTACTCCTACGACGTCGACAAGAGCCAGCTCTACCTCCTCGGCTTGCGTGAGGACCAGATGCTCATCAACTTCTGGTGCGTCAGCGTTACTCCCCGCGGTTCACACATCAACGGCTCCGTGGCTTACACCTCCGCTATCTACGGTACACCCTGGGATCTTCCCTTCAACGAAGGCCTTGCTGTCGATGACTTCGGCGTCTTCAGCCGCACCTACCCCTGGACCGTTGTGACCTACGATCCCTACGCTGCTGCCGGCAAGGATCCCTGGTTCTTCGTTCGCTCCGACAACGAGAAACTCCCCATCAGCGGCATCAACGACCACGACGGCACTGGCGCCATGTTCATGTGGTACCAGACCGTGGCCAAGAACATGGAGAGCTACTTTGTAATGCCTCAGATTGACTTCGCGCCCGCCAAGAAGCCCACCATCACCTTCTGGGTATGGCACAACAACGGTGTGGCTACTCCCACCGACAACTGGCTGAAGATCTACAGCAGCCGCTTCACGGGCGAATACGACGAAATCCCCGGTTTCGAAACCATCTACATCGCCGATGGTCAGCCCAACGGTTGGCGTCAGCACACGGTTGACCTCAGCGCTGTGCCCTACGATGTCTATCGCATCGCCTTCCACGGTCGCGGTGAGGCTGGTCTCTGCTACTACATCGACGACATTGTGGTCGACGATGCTGACAACGAAGACGGTATCAACACCGTGCTCCGTCCTGCCGACGACAACACTCCCGTCTACGACCTCTCCGGCCGTCGCATCAATAGCGATGCTCACGGTATCCGTGTCAAGGGCGGCATGAAGGTGATCGAATAATGTAATAATAAATATAGGAGTCGGGGCATGTTTACGCGTGCTCCGGCTCTGTAGAATGATGCATCGCAAACATATTCTAATGACTATGAAACGTATCAACGCGCTTGCGCTGGCACTCTTTGCCCTCACGGCATCTGCACAGAATGCTGCCGAACCGCAGATCACATTCGAAGAAGGCGGAATAGCCGTGCTGCGACTGCCGCAGCGCATCAGTAGCGAGTACATCAACATGAGCTACTGTTCCGACGATATCCAGTGCAGCCTCGCACTCGAGAACGGCGTGCCCACCAAGACCGCCATCGCCATCACCCGCGGTATGCTCGGTACCTACTCCAACGCCCAGATCGTCGGCGTGCGTGTGGGTTTGGCCAACAATGCCTCAAACGTGAGCGGATGGATTGTTGAAGGCAACGACCCCTCGAAGTCTATCGCAGAATCGTCGCCCACCTACAGCTATAAAGACCGCGGATGGACCGATCTCATCTTCCGTTCGCCCTATGAGTTCTCCAAGTCGCAGGGTTCAAACGCCGCCATCATCCTCGGCTATACCTCCACGGGTGAAAACCAGATTGGTTTCGACGGTGAGAGCGAAGTCTACGACAACGGCAACTTCATGTGGACCTCCTCGCGAGGGTGGGGCAGTGTGGCCAAGGTGTGCCGCGCCAATGGCTACGGCAACGCCTGCGTGCAGGTGTTGCTCGGAGGCATCGAAATGCCTACGGCCGATATGGCTATCAGCGACGTTACCACCCGTCACGCTGAACAAGGACAGCCTTTCACTCTCACGGGTACTGTGAGCAACAAGGTGCCCACGCCTGTCACCTCCTACGTCATGACTTACAGCATCAATGGTAGCGCACCCACAGAGGTGCGTCAGGTGCAGAACGTCAACAATGGCGAACAATCCGAGTTCTTCATCGAGATGCCTGGCTTCGAGGGCATAGGCCCCCAGCAAGTTACGCTCAGCATCACGAGTGTCAATGGTGAGACCGATGCCGAACCTGCCGACAACACCTTCGTGGCTAACATCGAAAGCATCGAAGCCGGCTGCTATTTCCCGCAGGTTCATGTCGTTGAGGAGAGCACAAACATCATGTGCGGCTTCTGCCCTCGCGGCATCGTCGTCATGGAAAGTCTTGAAGCGCGCCATCCCGGACGCTTCATTGGCCTCGCCGTCCACAGCGACGTCACCTCGCAGAACGATCCGCTCTTTGTGCCCGCTTACTATAACAAACTGGCCTTCGATATTGCCGATCCCGAGACAATGACCATTTCTGAGCCGAAGGGCATCATCAATCGCCGTGCCGACATGAGTGGCGATCCGCTCTTCTGGGACATATGGTACGACCGCATTGCGCAGGATCTTTCCGTTGCCCGTCTGACCCTCGTCAGCACCTCCGAGCCTACTGACGGCGGCATAGATGTGCACCTCCAGACGCGCTTCGCCCAATCCTACGACAATCATAAGTATCGCGTGGCTTTTGTCCTTGTTGAGGACAATGTCAAAGGCCTGATGCAATCCAACTACTACGCCGGCGGCAACTACGGCAGTATGAACGGTTGGGAGGAAAAAGGCAATTACGTCAGCATCCCGCTCAATAATGTGGCACGCGGCATCTGGAACTACGACGGTCTTGAAGGTAGCCTTCCCGCAGTCATAGAGAAGAAACATGACTACGTCTTCGACTACCGCATCGACCTCTCTGGAGTAAGCTACAATATCGTAGATAACCTCTCCGTTGTGGCCCTCCTCATCGACGGTGCAACGGGCCACATCGTTCAGGCCGATCGCCTCGCTGTAGGCACCGAAGTTGAGGGCGTCCACACCGTGCTCGCTCCCGTTTCAGCTCCCGTCGGCGTTTACAACCTCAATGGCCAGAGAATTTCTACTGCGCAACAGTTGAAGAGCGCTTCACCCGCTCTCCATGGTGTCTGCATCGAGAACGGCCGCAAGGTCATCCGTTAAAAGTGATAGCAAAGGCATGAAACTCGCTTTCATGCTTTTGTTTTTGTTTGTCACCCTAGGATGATAGATGTGTCACCCTAGGACGACAGAACCGTCACCCTAGGGTGACAGACGAACACCCAATGCGCCAACCTCTTATTCGTTGACATAGAAGAGAGTTCGTTTCTGAAAAAAACAAAAACGGAGAGCGGTTGGGCTCTCCGTTTTTGGTGGTATACTTCGGTACTAAGGTTACTGTACAAATTATTCTGCGACCAGCACCTCGATGCCGCGCTCTTCGAGTTTGTGGCGGGCTCCTTGGGGGATGTTGCTGTCGGTGATGATGAGGTCAACCTCCTCAAGATCGGAAATCTTTGCAAAGCCGCGGCGACCGAACTTCGAGGAGTCGGCCACGACGATGGTCTTTTCTGCAGCGCGCATCATCTTCTTGTTCAGCTGCGCCTCGCGGATGTCAGTCGTGGTGATGCCGTATTCAAAGTCGATGCCGTCGACACCGAGGTACAGCTTGCTGAACGTGAGGTGGTCGAGCACGCTCTCGCTGAATTCGCCTACGGTCGAGAGGCTGGAGTGGCGCAACCAACCGCCGAGCTGGATGATGTCGATGTTGTGGTCGGCCGAAAGCGTCAAGGTGACGGGGAGCGAAGCCGACACGACACTGAGGCGCTCGATGGGGCGGATGGCGCGTGCCAGAGCGTGCACCGTGGTGCCCGAGGCGATGATGATGCTGTCGCGTTCGGTGACGAACGATGCTGCCTTGATGCCGATGCGGCGCTTCTCCTCGACGAAGAGCACCTCCTTTTCGTTGACAGGGCGATTGTTGGTAAACGGGTTGATGGGCTTGGCGCATCCGTGACTGCGATAGAGCTTGCCCTCCTGCTCCAATTCTGCAAGATCCTTGCGAATGGTGACGGGTGAGACGGAGAGCAGGTGCGAAAGCTCGATGACGCTGATGCTATCGCGGGTGGTCAACTGCAGGGTGATGAATTCGTGACGTTGTTCCTTCGTCATAATGATAAAAGTATTTGTGCGTGAAGCACGTGTGTGAATTTCGTTTTGCTTGCGTAATCTCTCAAAAGAGTATGCTAACGTAACAAAATCGAAAGGAAAACTTTCGTTTTGCAAACTAATTATGTTGCAAAATTAGCCCTTTTTTGCGAAATAATGAAATTTTTTCACACTTTTTCGCAAATTTTCTTGCATGACTTTCGTTTTGTTATTAAATTTGCGCCCAAATAAAACAAAAAACTTTCGCAGCGAAAGAAAAAAGTATGAAAAACGCAACAAAAGATTACGATGTCATTGTTATCGGTGGCGGTGCCACTGGTGCTGGTACTGCACGCGACTGCGCCATGCGCGGACTCAAGACACTGTTGGTGGAGCGTTACGACTTCACTAACGGCGCAACGGGTCGCAACCATGGTCTGCTTCACAGCGGTGCCCGTTATGCCGTGAACGATGCTGAGTCTGCCGAAGAATGCATTGCGGAGAACATGACTCTGCGCAAGATTGCCCGTCATTGCGTGGAGGAGCACGATGGCCTCTTCATCACTCTGCCCGAGGACGACCTGGAATATCAGAAGACATTTGTGGAGCGATGCCAGCATGCCGGCATCCGTGCCGATATCATCTCCCCCGAGGAGGCTCTGCGCCGTGAGCCCGCCGTCAATCCGCGACTCATCGGCGCTGTTGTCGTGCCCGATGGCAGCATCGATCCCTTCCGTCTGACCATCTCCAATGTGCTCGACGCTCAACTTCACGGAGCCGATGTGCTCACCTATCACGAGGTCGTCTCACTCATTATTAATAATACGCGCGTAGAGGGTGTTCGTCTGCGCAACAACCTCAACGGCGAAGAAATCGAGGCACGTGCACGCATCACTGTGAACGCTGCCGGCATCTGGGGCACCCTCATTGCCGAGATGGCAGGCTGCAAGGTCAGCATGTTCCCCGCCAAGGGTTCACTCCTCATCTTCGGCCATCGCGTCAACAATATGGTCATCAACCGTTGCCGCAAACCTGCCAACGCCGACATCCTTGTGCCTGGCGACGCCATTACCGTCATCGGTACCACGAGCGACCGCGTGCCCATCGAAACCGTCGACCAGCTCCGCGTCACCCCCGAGGAAGTCGAAGTGCTTCTTACTGAAGGTGCCCAGCTGGCTCCCGCTCTCGCCACGACGCGCGTCATCCGTGCTTATTGCGGTGTGCGTCCCCTCGTGGCCAGCGACGACGATCCCTCAGGTCGCAACATCAGCCGCGGCATCGTCTGCCTTGACCACGCTACCCGCGACGGCGTTGAAGGTTTCGTGACCATCACTGGCGGTAAGCTCATGACCTACCGCTTGATGGCGGAAATCTGTACCGACATGGTGTGCAAGAAGCTCGATGTCAATGCCCGTTGCGAAACCGCCGAAAAGCCCCTCCCCGGCACGCACGGCGAAAGCATCCAACAGGCCTACAACGTCCACAAGGACCATTCCCCTTCGGGCCGCGCAATGGCTGGCGACGTCAGCAGCGTACAGCGCTTCTTCGGCGACAGAACTTATGCCGAAAAGGTACAATATGGCCGCCACGGAGCCGATACAGAGAAAATTTCAATAGGTTCCGACGATAAAGATGCACTCGTCTGTGAGTGCGAGCAGGTGACAGTTGGTGAGGTAGAGTACGCCATGGAACACCAGATGGTGGAGCGCCTCATCCAACTTCGTCGCCGCACCCGCACCGGTATGGGCACCTGCCAGGGTCAGCTTTGCGCCCTTCGTGCCGCCTGCGTGCTCAGTCGTAAGACCGGCGTGGAAGCAGCGAAGGCCGACTTGCGCAAGTTCCTAGGCGAACGCTGGAAGGGCATGCAGCCCGTAGCTTGGGGCTCCACGCTCAGCGAGGCGCAGCTCATCCAGAATGTCTATCGCAATTTGCTTAATGTTTAGAGTTTAAAGTTTAGTTAACCACTTAAGACACAAAGTGTACAGCACACTACGTAAGAAACCGACTAAACCCTAAACAATCAACTTTCAACGATTATGAAATTCGATACAATCATCATAGGAGGTGGCCTGACCGGACTTGTAAGCGGTTTGTGGCTGCAGCAGCAGGGCAAGCGCACTTGCATCGTAAGTTTCGGCCAGACTCTCCTCCACTTCTTCAGCGGCAGCCTGAGTGGCGAGAATCCCGATGGCGAAGTTGCCACACTCCTTGCCGATGCAGGCGTGAAAACCACGGCCGGCGGTTATCGCCTTACTCCTCTCGGCGAACTGTGCCCCGTCGCCTTCACCCTCGATGGCTATTACCACAGTGCCGACTCCATTATGAAGGAACAGAGCGTGGCCATCGTTCGCCTGCCCAAATACCTCGGCCTCCCCATTGAATTCCTCGTCGACAGCCTCGCCTCGCAAGGCAAGCAAGTGAGCGTCATTGCTCCCGAAGCCATCGCCACGACGAAGGCCGACGTCATCCTCGTTCCCGCCTGCAAAGCCGGCAACGACCTCAAGCAGCAGTTCGGCGCCAAAGTCACCCTCGTGGCAGCCATGCCTCCCTCTATCCCCGGCCAGAACCTCCACGCTCAGCTTGTGAAGCGCTACCAGCAGCTCGGCGGCACCTTCATTCAGGGCGATAAAGTTGTGAAGAGCAGCGTCGAAGGGCGCCGTGTGGCATACGTTGAAACCGAGAAACTCACCGACGAGCGTCTTGTGGCCGACAACTTCATTCTCGCCGCAGGCTCCTTCCAAAGCGAAGGTCTGCAGAGCAATTACGACCACGTGTGGGAACCCGTTTTCGGTGTCGACGTCGATGCTCCCGCCGACCGTACACAGTGGACCGACCTCGACTTCTTCGCCGATCAGCCCTATCAGCACTACGGTGTTTGCCGCGACGCTCAGGGCCATGCCTTAGTTGGCGGTTCCCCCATCAGCAATCTCTATCCCGCAGGCCACATCCTCGGTGGTGCGCGCACTGACATCGAAAACCTTAACGAAGCACTCGAAGTATGCAGAAAGTTAGTATAAGTCCCAACGAACTGGAGCAGTGTCTGAAGTGCTCCATCTGCACCGCTGTCTGTCCTGTGATGAACAACAGCGATGAGTATCCCGGTCCCAAGCAGTGCGGCCCCGATGCCGAGCGCTACCGCATGAAGGACATTGCCTATTTCGACGAAGCCGCGCTGAAGAAGTGCTTGAACTGCAAGCGTTGTGAGACAGCCTGTCCCCACGGCGTCAAGATTGCCGAACTCATCCAAGCAGCCCGTCGCGACCACAGCCAGCACGGTCCCGGTCTCCGCGAGATGGCTCTCGCCAACACCGATGTCATGGGTTCCATGGCTACGCTCGTGGCGCCTCTTGCCAACTTCGGCACCAGCCTCGGTGTGACCAAGTGGGTACTCGACAAAACCGTGAAAATCGATCATCGCCGCACCTTCCCCAAGTATGCCGGCACGAAGTTCGAGACCTGGTTCCGTCGCAATGCTGAAGCCCAGCAGAGCCAGTACAAACACCAAGTGACCTACTTCCACGGCTGCTACGTCAACTACAATTTCCCCCAACTCGGCAAGGACCTCGTCAGCGTGATGAACGCTCTCGGCTACGGCGTACAGCTCCTCGAAAAGGAGAAGTGCTGCGGTGTGGCCCTCATGGCCAACGGCATGTACAAGCAGGCCAAGAAGCAAGGCGAAGTCAACATCGACTCCATGCGCAAGGCGCTGAAGGGTGGGGCAGAAGCCATCGTCACTACCAGCAGCAGCTGCACGCTCAACATGCGCGACGAATATGAGAGCATGCTCGGCATCGACCAGAAGGACGTTCGCGACAGCATCCACCTCGGTGTGCGCTTCATCTGCCGCCTCCTCGACGAAGGCAAGGTGAAGCTCGTGTGGCGCAAGGACTTTAAGAAGCACGTCTGCTACCACACCGCCTGCCACATGGCCCGTCTCGGATGGAACGTTTACACCATCTCCCTCCTTCGCCGGATTCCCGGTCTCGAGCTCGACATCCTTGAGCAGAACTGCTGCGGCATCAGCGGCACCTACGGCTTCAAGAAGGAGAACTACGACCTCTCGCAGAAGATCGGCTCTCGCCTCTTTGATGACATCAGCGCCACAGGAGCCGAAGCCGTTGTCACCGAGTGCGAAACCTGCAAGTGGCAGATTGAAATGAGCACTCCGCTGCCCGTCATCAACCCCATCAGCCTCCTCGCTGAGGCCCTCGATCTCGAAGCTACCGCGCAAGCTAACCGATAGCCTTCCTGCAGAATACGAAATCGCCTTACAGAATTCAGACCCTCACTATCCAACCACAGCCGTCAGTCGGCGGCATCCTCACTAACCAAGTTCATAACTCAATAAATAATCAATCACAAACCCCAAATTTAATTAACACTATGGCACAGTACGTCCTCGCCCTTGACCAGGGCACTACCTCCAGCCGTTCTATTCTCTTCGACCACGCCGGCGAAATCAAGTCCGTGGCTCAGAAGGAGTTCACCCAGATTTTCCCCCAGCCGGGTTGGGTAGAGCACGACCCCAAGGAAATCTGGTCAAGCCAGGCTTCTACCATCGCTGAAGCTATCACCACCGCAGGTGTGAACGGCGAAAACATTGCAGCTATCGGTATCACCAACCAGCGCGAAACCACCATCGTGTGGGACGCTGAAACTGGCGAACCCGTATACAATGCTATCGTATGGCAGGATGGTCGTACCGCAGAATACTGCAACGGTCTCATCGCAGAGGGTCTTACCGACAAGATCCGCGAGAAGACCGGTCTCATCCTCAATCCCTACTTCTCTGGCACCAAGGTACGCTGGATCCTCGAGAACGTTCCCGGTGCACGTGCAAAAGCTGAAGCTGGCAAGCTCCGCTTCGGTACCGTCGACACCTGGCTCGTTTGGAACCTCACCAAGGGTGATGTTCATATGACCGACGTCAGCAACGCCAGCCGTACGCTCCTCTTCAACATCCACACCCTCGAGTGGGATCAGGAACTCCTCGACCTCTTCGGCATCCCCGCAAGCATGCTCCCCGAGGTAAAGAGCTGCTCCGAGGTTTACGGCAAGACCCGCACCACACTCTTCGCTCATGAAGTACCCATCGCAGGTATCGCCGGCGACCAGCATGCAGCCCTCTTTGGTCAGATGTGTATCGAACCCGGTACCCTCAAGAATACCTACGGTACTGGCTGCTTCCTCCTCATGAACACCGGTAAGGAAGCCATCCTCTCCAAGAACAACCTCCTCACCACCATCGCTTGGAAACTCGGCGACGAAGTGACCTACGCTCTCGAAGGCTCCATCTTCGTTGGTGGTAGCTGCGTTCAGTGGCTCCGCGACGGTCTGAAGATCATCCAGAACTCTGGCGAAGTTGAAGGTCTCGCCACCAGCGTCGACGACAACGCAGGCGTATACTTCGTTCCCGCTCTCACCGGCCTCGGCGCTCCCTATTGGGATCCCCACGCAAAGGGCACCATCACCGGCATCACCCGTGGTACTACCACCGCACACATTGCCCGTGCAGCTCTCGAAGGCATCGCCTTCCAGACCATGGACATCGTCAACGCCATGCAGAAGGACGCAGGCATTCCCCTCGGCTCTCTTAAGGTCGACGGTGGTGCAAGCCGCAACAACTACATGATGCAGTTCCAGGCTGATATCCTCGGCACCAACGTGGTGCGTCCTACCTGTGTAGAGACCACCGCAAAGGGCGCTGCTTACCTCGCAGGTCTCGCAGTGGGCTTCTGGGGCAGCATCGACGAAATCCGCGAGCAGTGGGGCGTTGACCGCACCTTTACTCCCGTGGCTACCGCCTCTAAGGTCAACGAACTCAAGGCTGGTTGGGCCGATGCAGTAGGTCGCGCTCTCAGCCGCTAATATAAAAAGAATATCTGATTAATTGATTATTTGACAATTCGGTGATTCGATGAGTCTGCAATTCGGCAAATCGAATCATCGAAAATAAAAAACCGATAAAACACACACCACAATTATGGCTAATTACATTCTCGAATTCTGGGGTACCCTCGTACTCGTTCTCTTCGGCGACGGCGTATGCTGCGCATGTTCTCTCAACAAGTCCAAGGCACAGGGTGCCGGTTGGGTAGTCATCACCCTCGGCTGGGGTCTCGCAGTAATGATGGGTGCTCTCGTAGCAGGCCCTTCAGGCGGCCACCTCAATCCCGCTGTTACCCTCGGTCTCGCCATCAATGGCGGCTTCGCTTGGGCTGACGTTCCCGGTTACATCGTAGCTCAGATGCTCGGTGGTTTCGTTGGCGCTTGCGTGGTTTACCTCTTCTACAAGGACCACTTCGACGCTACTGAAGACAAGGCTACCAAGCTCGGCGTATTCTGCACCGCTCCCGCCATCAAGAACACTCCCATCAACTTCTTCGGCGAGTTCGCAGCTACCTTCATGCTCATGTTCGCCATCCTCGTGATCCCCACCTGCTGGGGTACCACCGCTGGCCTTCTCCCCATCACTTGGGTCATCACCGCTCTCGGTATGTCTCTCGGTGCTACCACCGGTTACGCCATGAACGCTGCCCGCGACCTTTCTCCTCGTATCGCTCACGCCGTTCTTCCCATCAAGGACAAGGGCGACAGCGACTGGGATTACAGCTGGATTCCCGTAGTTGCTCCTATCGCTGGTGCAGCTTGCGCAGCTCTCCTCTTCGGTGCAATGGCATGGTGCTATGGCCTCTAATTTTTAATGCAAGAAAAGTTTTCACAAGTATGAAAAAGATAATGATCTTTGCTGTCATGGCCTGCATGGGTCTCGCAGCATCTGCTCAGAAGATGAGCTTCAGCGTAGGCGCCGAAACCGCACACCTTTGGCGTGGTTACGAAGTTGCCAACGGTCTCATCACCACGGGCGACGTCAGCTTCAACGCTGGTGGCTTCCAGGTGGGTGTTTGGGGCGGTACCGGCATCACTGCCAACGAAGCAAGCCCCAAGAACTATCACGAGTTCGATTACCACATCGGTTACGCTACCAAGGGTTTCAGCGTAGCACTTTGGGACATCTACAACTTTGCTAACGATAAGAACCTGGGCGGCAACAACATCTTCGACTACAACAAGCACACCACTGGCCACTTCATCGATCTCCAGCTCGGTTATAACTTCGGTGCTACCACCAAGGTTCCCCTCGCCCTTAGCTGGAACACTATCGTGGCAGGTTGCGACCTCGATGGCAAGGACGGCAAGCAGCAGTTCTCTACCTACGTTCAGGCTGCCTACACCGTATATCAGGATGAGCACTGGAACGTGACTCCCTCCGTCGGCGGTACTTTCAAGTTTGCCGGTGAAAACGAGTCGAACTTCTACGGCGGCCCCAACAAGGCTGGCTTCAACGACATCCGTCTCACCACTACTTACAACGTGAAATTCAAGAATGGCTACACGCTTCCCGTCAGCGGCACCGCTATGTGGAACCCCGAACTCAAGAAAGGATATTGGGGTCTGAGCGTCAACCTTCTCTCGCTCTAATTTGCATGTCTGAATAAAAGCGTAAAAATATGATTTAATCATAACGGAGGCACCCTGGCAAAGGAGTGCCTCCGTTTCGTTTTTATCCATCAGTAATGCTGGGTAAGAGCATTTTCTCTGGTTTTGAAAGCAGAAGGAAAGTGCAATGGTTTCGCCGAAATCCGCAGGACTTTCGAATCGAAAGGTGTATATTTGCTGTCTTTTGTGAAAAATTCATTGCAAATTAGCACTTTTTTGCATAAATGTTTTGCCCGTTCGTAGGTTTTTTTTAATTTTGTGCCGTCATATTGACTTTTTTATGTCGTCTCAACGACAATTCTCGCATCATCCTAACCAAATATCTGTTAACATAAAACTATGAGTTTCTTATCACCTCCCGCACACAAGCCCCGCATCGAGGGCGACATTGACGGTCGCTATTCAGCTCTGCGCTGGCAAGTGTTCATCGGCGCCTTCATTGGCTACGCCGCTTTCTACATCGTTCGCAAGAACTTCAGCATGGCCATCCCCATGCTTGCCGACTTCGACATTACGAAGGGCGACCTCGGTCTCGCACTCGGTGCCAATGCCGTGGCCTATGCCCTCTCAAAGTTCCTCATGGGTTCCGTCAGCGACCGTAGCGATGCACGCAAGTTCCTGCCCCTCGGCCTTATCCTTGCCTCCATCGCCATGGCTTTCATGGTAGTCCCCATCACCGGCCTCGACCTCATCAACCACCCCGAGCGCCGCGGACTCGCCATCACCCTTATGGCCGTCCTCAACTTCCTTGTCGGCTGGTTCAACGGAATGGGTTGGCCTCCTTGCGGACGCGTCATGACCCACTGGTTCTCCCAGAGCGAACGCGGCACTTGGATGAGCGTCTGGAACTGCGCCCACAACGTCGGCGGCGGTCTTGTCGGTCCTATGGCTACGTACGGCGCCGTATGGTTCGGTAGCATGTTCTATGGACAGAACGAGCAACTCTACTTCCTCGCCGGTACCTACCTCTTCCCCGCTGCCACCGCTTTCCTCATCGCCATTCTGGCCTACCTCCTTCTGCGCGACAATCCCCAAAGCTGCGGTCTGCCCAGCATCGAGGAGTATCGCAACGACTATCCCGCCAATTATAGCGCCAAGAGCGAAGAAGTGCTCCCTGTGAAGGAAATCTTCATGAAGCACGTCTTCAGCAACCGCCTCCTTTGGTTCATAGCCATCAGCAATGCCTTCGTCTACATGGTGCGCTACGGCTGCCTCGACTGGGCACCCACCATGCTCTCCGACAAGGGCATCGACATCAAGAGTGCCGGCTGGGCCTACTTCGCCTATGAATATGCCGCCATCCCCGGCACCATCATCTGTGGTATCGTCAGCGACAAGATCTTCCACGGCAAGCGCGCCATGCCCACCGTCATCTTCATGACCCTCGTAGCCCTCTTTATCGGTCTCTACTGGTATGCCTTCAACATGTCCGATCCCTCGCTCACCCTCATTGTTTGGTGCATGATCGGCATCGGCTTCTTCATCTACGGTCCCGTGATGCTCATCGGCGTACAGGCTCTCGACCTCGCTCCGAAGAATGCTGCAGGCACCGCTGCTGGCTTCACCGGATTCTTTGGCTACTTCTTCGGCACCGCCATCCTCGCCAACTGGCTCGTTGGTGTTGTGGCCGACACGATGGGTTGGGACGCCACCTTTGGCATGCTCCTCGTTGCCTGCGTCCTCAGCATCGTCTTCATGCTCCTCACTGTGGGCAAAGAACAGAAATAAATATTAAGGAGTAACGATTATAGCGAAGCAGATACGCTCTTGGGGAGGGACACGCCTTCCCGAAGTGTCTCGGAGCTAGGATGTTCCTCAGCGTTCCACGCCGACCGAATCATGCGTCTCATTGCTGTTCGCAGCAACGCGAGTGTCCACGCGTCTCCGGTGCATGCACCTCTCCAAGGCTATCACTTCCATTCCCTTCTTCGTGCCCTGTCATCCTCCTCGAGTAGACTAAATCTTACAGGAAACTATATATTTCTTAATAACCAAAAACAAAACCATTATGAACAACGTATTTGTAAAAGTCGGCTTGATGAGTGCCACTGCACTCCTTGCCCTGACTGCTTGTACTGACGAACAGCAGTTTACCGACTACAACGCGCAGGCCCAGAAGATCGAGGTTCAGCAGCTGAGCCCCGAAATGGCTGCTGTGCGCGACTATGTGCCTCTCTACGCCGTGATTGCCCACCGCGGTTCTACCTTCTGGGCACCTGAAGAGACCGAAGCCTCTTGGCGTTGGGCCCGCGACATGGGTGCCGACTACCTCGAGTCTGACCTTCAGACCACGAAGGACGGCGTCGTTCTCTCTCTCCACGACGACAACCTCAAGCGCACCACCAACATCCAGAGCGTATTCTCTGACCAGATTCCCGCCTTCCGCGTACAGTTCTACGAGAACCTCCGCTACGAAGACGGCACTCCCTGCGGCTTCAGCCATCAGGAGTGTGTAGACCAGTACATCAAGGACCAGGGCTACAACTACTACGGCTACTATCCCCGCAACTACTACTACGCTGAGCTCCTCATGCTCGACGCCGGTAGCTGGTTCAACATCGACACTCCTGAGCGCGCTCGTGCCGAGTTCGCCGCAACAAACAACGCCATCGAAGAGTCGCTCCAGAGCCTCCGCGCCGGTGGCAACCTCGTCTACAGCAACGGTCTCTACATCTCCGCTCTCCGCGACCAGATCGCTTACGCTGAGGGTAAGATGCTCAACCGCGACGCTGCAGGCCGCCGCATTCTCCCCTACTACGTGCCCAACAAGTACAAGGGCAAGACCCTCGCTGAACTCGCAGCTGTAGAAATGGTGACCAACGTTGACGGCACCGAGTACGGCTCACAGGCCAAGTACATGGACTTCATCAAGTACGACTTCAGCAACGCCTACAAGGCTGACCCCGAAGACAGCGGCAACCGCCCCGGTATCTACATCGAGCTCAAGGAGTCTTGGGCACAGTCTAAGAACATCGAGGCCCTCGTTTACAACGAACTCGACGCTTGCGGCTGGAACGTAATGACCAAGAAGTGCGACGGCGTACCCTTCTACAAGAACGGCAAGGTCAACGTCGGCAACACCAACGGTAAGGTGATCCTCCAGACCTTCAGCTTCGACTCTGTAGAGCGCGCTTACAAGGTCTTCAAGGGTCAGATTCCTATGTGCTACCTCCTCTGGACCGACTATCCCGGTGACTACGCCACCGACATCAAGTACGACACCCCCGCCGGTGTAGCCGACTGCATCAAGTACATGCAGGACAAGGGTTGTCACATCATCGGTCCCGCCATCTCTGGTGCTCCCAACAACTATCCCGAGATGAACTGCCCAGGCAGGCCGCTATGGTTCGCAAGGCCGGCATGATCAACCACCCCTACAGCTTCGACTCACAGGCCCAGATCACCAAGTACATGGGTTACTGGATTCAGGACTGGTTCGAGCATCCTTTCCCCGAGATGAATGTCACCGTACCCGCTACTGAGTTCAGCAAGGGCGGCACCTTCCCCGTCTACATGGATGGTTGCTTCACCAACCGCTCTGAGATGAACCTTGAGTACATGATCAACTACGGTATGCGCTGCAACAGCCAGCTCCCCAACCCCTTCCATCCTGGACAGAAGTTTGACAACAGCCAGGCTCCCTCTGTAGTGCCCAACGCTCAGGAACTTCTCACCAAGCTCGGTTATCATCTTGCTAAGTAAGGACCTCCCTCGCCCCTCCCGAGGAGGGGAGTGCTGAATGTCCAAAAAAGAACCATAAAAGCATACACTAATATGAAAAAATATATCATCCTGTCCTGCATCGCAGCCGCTTGCATGAGTGCATCGGCACAGGACTTCGACACCACCCCCGCCGTACAAGTCGAAAACAAGACCGAGCAGGTCAAGTTCACCATCGGTGGTCGCTTCATGGCCGACGCTGCCTACTACAATGTAGACGAGCCCTACGTGGCCGACCAGAACATTGACGCCAACATGCACAACGGCGCCAGCATCGTCGACGCTCGCATCCGCACCAGCATGAGCTACAAGGATTTCTACCTCTATGCCGACTTCGGTTTCGGCGGTGGCAAGTTCGCTCAGAAGAACATCTTCGCACAGTGGCAGCACCAGAACGAGCGCGGCAACACCCACGCCGTTAAGGTAGGTTACTACAACGATCCCGCTGGCTCCATGTCGCGTCAGACCTCACTCGCCTCTCACCACTTCATCAGCCGTGCCGGCGCCAGCAACGCCCTCGGCGATGGCCGTGCACTCGGTGTCAGCTACAAGTTCCGCAACGACTACTGCTTCCTCTATCAGGGCGTGTTCTCTGAGAACCAGTACAACAAGATCGACGCCGGCTTCAACGGTGTAACCGTAGCAGGTCGCTGGCTCGGCCACGTCTATCCCACTGGTACCGACAACCTCCACTTTGGTGTCAGCGCAGGCTTCACCCAGCTCGGTGGCGGCGAACGCTTCACCACCAAGGGCAGCAGCGTCCTCAAGAAGACCTACAGCCTCGGCCAAAGCATGGAAACCTACGTAGATCCCACCGAGAAGTTCGTTGGTGGCGACATCGCATGGGCCGACAAGGTGCTCAAGTTCGGTGCTGAAGCCCTCTACAACAACGATCGCTTCTTCGCTCGTGGCGAATACCTCCATAAGAGCGTCTTCACCAAGCGCGACAGCTACAGCATCTTCATTGCTCAGCAGGACAACGTCGACGGCTGGGGTGACTTCGGACTCTGGCAGGACGCCAATCCTCTTCAGGACTATCACTTCAACGGTGGTTACATCGAACTCGGTGGTATCCTCTGGGGCAACGCCAAGTACAAGTACAACGATGCTGACGCCACCCTCGGTGGTCTCAACGGTCAGGCACTCGAACTCGTAGGCCGCTTCAACATCACCAACCTCAACAACGTGAACGAAGGCGACTACTACTCAGAGATGCGCGATCAGTACTATCCCGCAGGCTACATGGAAGACTGGCCCTATGGTTCCAGCAGCTTCGGCGGTGGTAAGATCATGAGCGGCACCGTAGGTCTCAACTACGCTTTCAACCGCTACGTTCAGTTCATGGTTGACTACACCTTCAGCCACCTCGACCGCGACAAGTTCCAGTACGCAAAGAACTTCCACGCTCTCCAGGCACGTCTCCAGTTCGTATTCTAATTCTTAAGGACGTTTGACATAAATCTTTCAGCGCCCGCGCCTCCCACCCCCGAGGTTGCGGGCGCTGTCCGTGTTTGCGCCTCTCGAAGTGAATTCCGCAAAGCGCCCGATTATCCGCGGAAATAATTATCATCCGGCCCAGGGCGGTTATATGACCGCCCTAGCGCGGATATATGTCCGCC
>JAUNIC010000217.1 GCA_030523615.1 Bacteroidales bacterium | reverse complement strand
ATTTTCCTTGCGGACGATGGAGTTGGCCGACAGAAGTCTTGAAGCCTGGTTCTGCTTCGACGGTCTGCTTGCTCATCGCGAGCGCTTTGTCCAGATCGCGGCCTTCGAGGGCGAGGAAGTAGGCGTAGTTGTTGAGGCAACCGATGTTGTTCGGCACGTATTTGAGGCTATTCTCGTAAGCCTCGTAAGCCACCTCGATTTTCCCTGCTTCGTGGTAAAGGTCGCCAAGTGAACTGTAGATTTCAGCCGCAACTTCCACGTCGCTGTCTTCGTTGATGACAAGAGTAGCCTTTTCAAACACGCTGATCGCTTCGTCGAGACGTGCGGTCTGCAGCAAGCCGAGGGCTTCGTAATAATAGAACGCCAACTGGCCGGGATTCTGCTCCGTGCCTTCGTGACAAAGAGCAATCATAGCCTCCGTGTTGTGCTCGCGTACAAGAGTTTGGAGGAGCAGCAAACGGGCGTGTGCATTGTCGGGCTGCACCTGGAGAATGGCATTGCAAGCCGCCTTGTAGTTCTCCGGCGATTGGTGAGTTTCGTTGCAGAAGAGCAGGAACAGTTCGCCGATATTCTCGTCGGCCTGAGGCAACGAGAGGGCTTCGCAGAAATGCTTGAAGAGGCTGGCCGTTTCGTCTCCCGCAGAATTTTCCTTGCGGACGATGGAGTTGGCCGACAGAAGTCTTGAAGCCTGGTTCTGCAGAATGTTGAATTTGCCTTCGTTGTCCATGCCTTCGTCGAGCATGATGTCCGTCATCATCTCTTCGAATTTGTCGTTCTCGTTGCGCATCTGGTAGTACAGCAGCAACGACATCTTGGCCATGACGTTGTTGGGGTATTCGGCAAGCACCTCGTTAAGGGTGGCTAGGGCTTCGTCGTAGAGACCATCGTGGAGGTACACGTCGCTCAGCATAACCTTGAAGCGCGGCTCCTGAGGATTTTCGGCAGCAAGGCGTTCGATGCACTTGACCGACTCCTTCAGCTTTCCGCCCGAACGGTACATGTGATATTTGTCAACGGCCATCTGCTCGCTGTAGCCCTCAATCTGTTCCAGACGCTCCAATGTCTTGATGGCATTGTCGAGATCGTCGTTCACGCTGTAGAGACGGCTGAGCAGCGTCAGATTCTGCTGGTTGGGCTTGTCGGCCGCCATCTTCTCATAGAGAGGAATGGCTTCTGCGTACATGCCGGTGTTGATGTAGCGTTTAGCCAGCGTTTCGCGGAAGTAAGGGTTCGAGGGTTCGAGCTCTACGGCACGGCGAAGCATTTCGTCGCCTTTCTCCACCCACAAACTGTCTTCCGTTGTGCTCAAAGCGCTTAAAGGACGTTCGCCTGAAGCGGAGCTGCTCAAGTGGGCCATGCCGAGTTCGTAGAGCACTTCGGCAGCCGAGGGGTTGATCTCCAACGCCGCATTCAGAAGCTCGTAAGCCGCGTCGTTGTTGCCCTTCAGTTTCTGGCAGATGGCTTCGAGGTAAATCTTGTCAAAGTCTCTTTGCTGCTCGATGGTCAGTTGTCGGCGGGCTTTGAACGCTGCATCTTCCGTCGTTGCCTGCTCCGATGTGGTGTGCGACACGCCAGCGCATCCGGCCATCGCGACGATGGTCAGAAGGATAAGGAGGGGTAGCGTGAAGAGGGCTTTCATTGGAGGGACTTTTAGGTTAAGGGCTTTAAGGTCTTTAGGGTTTTGTGGGCCGTTATTTCGTACCCGTGCTACCCCAACCGCCTGCACCACGTTCGGTCTCGTCGAGCGAGTCGACCTGGTTCCACACTACGGTTTCGTGGCGTGCAACAATCATCTGCGCGATGCGTTCGCCGTCTTCGATGGTAAAGGGCTCGTTGGACAGATTGACCAGCGATACTCTGATTTCTCCGCGATAATCGGCGTCGACGGTACCGGGCGAGTTGATGACGGTGATGCCGTGCTTCGTGGCCAAACCCGAACGCGGGCGAACCTGTGCTTCGTAGCCTTCGGGGAGCGCGATGTAGATGCCCGTGGGCACGAGTCGACGCTCCAGCGGCTGGAGGGTGATGGGCTCGTCGATGTTGGCTCTGAGATCCATGCCGGCGCTGAGTGCTGTGGCGTATGAGGGAAGCGCGTGGCGCGATTTGTTGATGATGTTTACCTGCATGAGAAGTGCTTTTTGGGGTTTTCAATGCGCAAAATTACAATTTTTTGTTGAAACATGTGCGATGTTTTCGATAAAAAACGTAAATTTGCATCGGAAAAACTGCACTTTAACCTTTTTGAACAATAAAACTACAACTCGTATCAGCATAATCTATGGCAATGAATTGGCAGCAACTCATCTGCTCCCGCCGTTTAGGCAAGGAGGGCGAAGCGCCTATTCCCGGTGAGCAGCGCACAGAGTTTCAACGTGATTTCGACCGCCTCATTTTCTCGTCGGCTTTCCGTCGTATGCAGAATAAGACGCAGGTGTTCCCCCTTCCTGGCAGCGTGTTTGTCCACAACCGCCTCACGCATTCGCTTGAAGTCTCGAGCGTAGGTCGTAGCCTTGGCTGCGATGTGGCTCGCGGTTTGCAGGAGCGTTATGGTGAAGAATCGGCCGACGCCTCCGATGTCCAGAGCCTTGGCAGCATTGTCAGCGCAGCTTGTCTGGCTCACGACATGGGCAATCCGCCCTTTGGTCATAGCGGTGAGGAAGCCATCCGCTCCTATTTCCGTGAGGGCAAAGGCCGCGAAGTGCAAAGCATGGTGCCCTGGCAACTGTGGAGCGACCTCATTAATTTCGACGGCAATGCCAATACGTTTCGTCTGCTTGCGCACCAGTTTAGTGGACGCCGCAAGGGTGGATTCGGCTTGACCTACAGCACCTTGGCAAGCATCGTGAAATACCCCTATCCTTCGTTCTATATCACAAAGCCCAAGTTCGGCTTCTTCTACACCGAGGAAGAGCACTTTGCCACCATCGCTCAGCAACTCGGTATCCCTCTCGTCAGCATGGGCAATGGCCACGAGCGATGGGCACGCTATCCGCTTGTCTATCTGGTAGAAGCCGCCGACGATGTGTGCTATGAAGTAATGGATATCGAAGATGCCTACAAGCTTCGTCTTCTCTCGTACGAAGAGGCTTCGGAACTCCTCCTCGGTTTCTACGACGAAGAGCATCGCAAAGCGTTGGCAGAGGCGCATCCCGACGTGACGGATCAAGGCGAACGCATCGTCTACTACCGTTCCTGCGCCATCAACGCCTTGGAGCGCGAATGTGTCAAGGCTTTTCTTGATAACGTCGACGCTATTCTCGAAGGAACATTCGAGGGTGCACTGATCGACCACATCGGACAACCCATGAAGCGTGGCTATCAGCAGTGTGCAAAGCTCTCACGAGCCCGCATCTACAAATGCAAGGAGGTGACCGACATTGATTTGGCCGGTTATCAGATTATCTACACGCTGCTCGAACTGATGACCGACGCCGTGCTGCATCCTGAGAAGTCGTATTCGCAGTTGCTCCTTCAGCAGGTGTCGAGCCAGTACGACATCTTGGACGAAAATCTCGAAACCCGCCTCCGTGCCGTCATCGACTACATCAGCGGCATGACCGACGTGTACGCCCTCGATCTCTACCGCAAGATCAACGGTCAACAGTTGCCCTCCGTATAGCCCAAACATACGACAATTGCCATAAATAATGGGCAAAACGACCCGAAATCGGCGTTTCATATATTAATAATGCGCGCGTGAAGCAAAAAAAACGTAAAATAATTTGTTTGTTTCATTGTTTTGATGTAACTTTGCTCCCGAGTAATGGTATGTAAATACCGCTTTGCTAAAAGCATTAACGAGAAAATAACAAAACAATAACAAATAAAAACTAATTATCATGAAGATCAAAACTCTCTTCGTAAGTGCTATTGCTGCCCTCTTTAGCCTCGGCGCAAGCGCACAGACTGCAACTGTTGAGGAAGCCGACATGAGCTATTGGTTCCTCGGTGTACAGGGTGGTATCGGTGCTACCCGCGGTGAAGGCAACTTCAAGGAACTCGTTTCTCCCGCAGCCGCTCTCTACGCTGGTTATCGTTTCAATCCTTACTTCGCTCTCCGTCTCAATGCTAACGGTTGGGCCGGTAAGGGTTACCTTCCCACCTATGACGAAGGCTACAAGTACAACTTCGGTCAGCTCGGCCTCGATGGCATGCTCGACCTTACTACCTGCTTCGGCGGTGTGAACCCCAAGCGTCCCGTTAGCCTCTGGGCTCTCGGTGGTGTTGGTTTCATGCACTCTATGAACAACGACGAGGCTCTCGACCTCCGCAACAATTTCAACGCCAACAACCGTCCCGAATCTCTCACCCTCTACTGGGAGAACCGCAACTACGTGACCGGCCGCATGGGTCTCCACCTCGACATCCGTCTCTGCGATCGCGTAAACTTCAACCTCGAAGGTGTTGCTACCGTAATGGACGACCACTTCAACAGCAAGGATGCTGACAACGCTGACTGGCAGTTCAACGCTCTCGCTGGCTTCTGCTTCCGTCTCGGCAAGATCGCTCCCGTTGCTGCTCCCGTAGTAGCTGTTCCCGAGCCCGTACAGCCCGAGCCCGTTAAGGTTGAAG
>JAUNIC010000022.1 GCA_030523615.1 Bacteroidales bacterium | reverse complement strand
TAAGAGGTTTAATCGAGTTGTAGGTCGAAGGTTTTGATGAGGGTGACGAGGGCTGGGTTCTTCTGCATCATCTCGGCGAGGATCTTGCGGGGAGAGTAGGCGTGACGGATGGTGTGGGTCTCGTCGACGGGGAAGGCTACGGTGATGTTGTCGTTGCGGAGGGTGGCGCGGAGGTGGGCGGTGAGCTGGGGCGCTATCTTGCCGAGGTAGTTGGCTGCCACCTGGTTCTCGACGAGGGCTTCGATGCGGTAGTTCTCCTTGATGACGGGCTGCACGATTTTGAGGCGTCCGGCTTCGGCGGCTTCTTCAACGGGGAGGGTGTTGGCGAAGGTGAGCCATTGGAGACGGAGGTCGTCGGCGGTGAAGGGTTGGCACTGTGCAGGACGGGCGGGTTCGCTGGCGGTGGCAGCTGTGGCAGCTGTGGCTGCGGGGGTGGCGGCAGCAGCTGCGGGAGCCGTGGTGTTGACGCGCGTGAGGCTGATGGTGCTGAGGCGTGTCTTGGCGAGTGCGCTGATGCTGTCGTTGCGGCGTATGGGTTGCTGCGCGGTGGTGGCTGCGGGTGTGGTGACGGTGGTCGTCACGGGTGCCGCTATGCTGGCGGGTGCGGTGCCTGCGGTGGAGGTGCTGGGAGGATTGTGGAGGCTCTGGGTCACGGCAACCTGGGCCGGAGCGGGAGCGAAGATGGGGAGGAGACGCTTAGCAGGGCGACGCCCTCCAGAGGCTGCCTCGTCGTCAGCCTGAAGGAGTTGTGCGACCTCGATGAGGGTGAGTTCGACGAGGAGGCGTTTGTTGCGCGAGGTGCGGTAGTTGATGTCGCAATCGTTGCAGAGGCGCAGGGCGGAGTAGAGGAATTTGGGTTGGCAGCGTTGTGCCTGTTCCTGGTAGCGCTGGCGCACGCTTTCGGCGACTTCGAGGAGGGGCAGTGTCTGAGGGTCGCGGCTGACGAGGAGATCGCGGAAGTGGGAGGCGAGGCCTCCGATGAAGTGGTTGCCCTCGAATCCTTTGGAGAGGATTTCGTTGAGGGTGAGCATGATCTTTGTGACGTCGGTCTTGAGGATGCTGTCGGTGATGTCGAAGTAGTAGTCGTAGTCGAGGACGTTGAGGTTGTCGATGACTTTCTGATAGGTGATGTTGCCCTGTGAGAAGGCGGCTACCTGGTCGAAGATGCTGAGAGCGTCGCGCATACCGCCATCGGCTTTGCGGGCGATGACGCTGAGGGCTTCGTCCTCGGCGGTGTATCCTTCGTTGGCGGCGACTTTCTTGAGGTGTGCGACGATGTCGGGCACTTCCATGCGGTTGAAGTCGTAGATTTGACAACGGGAGAGGATGGTGGGGAGAATCTTGTGTTTCTCGGTGGTGGCGAGGATGAAGATGGCGTGTGAGGGCGGTTCTTCGAGCGTCTTGAGGAAGGCGTTGAAGGCTGCTGCGGAGAGCATGTGTACCTCGTCGACGATGAAGACTTTGTACTTTCCGACCTGGGGCGGCACCATGACCTGTTCGATGAGGTCGCGGATGTCGTCGACGGAGTTGTTGGATGCGGCGTCGAGTTCGTGGATGTTGTAGGAGCGCTGCTCGTTGAATGCGCGACAGCTTTCGCACTCGTTGCATGCTTCGCCATTGGGGCCGGGGTTGAGGCAGTTGATGGTTTTTGCGAAGATGCGTGCGCTGGTGGTTTTGCCCACGCCTCGAGGTCCGCAGAAGAGGTAGGCGTGTGCGAGTTTGCCAGATGCGATGGCGTTTTTGAGTGTTGTGGTCAGCGCGCTTTGTCCGACGACGGAGTCGAATGTGGCAGGACGGTATTTGCGTGCCGAAACGATGTATTCAGACATGATTGTGTGCGGTGCCTATTACGGCAATTTAATAGTTTACCGCGCAAAGGTACGCATAAATTTCGAGATTCGCAAAAATGTGGTGCATTTTTTTTGTTCATCTGGAAAATGAATAGGTAGAACAGAAAATGGAGAAAACCGTTAGTGATGAACGCGTCCTTGTCATTTAGAAAAAAACATTGAAAACACCGCTTCGCAGAGAAAACAATTTATTGATATTGTTTTTTCTCGCCGTAGGCGGGTGTTTTTCTTGTTTTCTTTATGGCAGAGGTACCGGTTCCTATTATTCCCTTCGGGCACTTTGCATGGCTCGGCAAAGTGTTGTGCACGCTCATCTTTATATTACGGACGCGCGTAGGGTGTGAATGTTTGGGTGGATGTTATAAAACGATGGGGGAGGGGAGCGAAAAGCGGGGAAAAGTGAGGGAAAATTTGGTGCTGTCGGGAGAATGTGGTAATTTTGCGCGTGAAAAATCCATAACGGCTGGGCCGATGGATCCCAAGTGTCGTCTGCGTCCCACGCATTGTGGGCAATCTGCACAGATAAGGTGGCAAAACGGGTGAAAAACGCAAAAAGAAATTGACAAAGTGTAACTTTTTTGTGATTTTTCTTGACGAAGATATAAAAGTTTGCTAAATTTGTGCCCGTAAAATTGACATTTGTCAAGCGACGGGTGCGTGGAATCATTATTTTTACACATATTATGGTAAAGAACAGAATTCTTGCAGCTATCACGCTGTTGATGGCCATCCTTCCTTCTGCAGCGCAGGTGAGCCAGCGCGGCGAGGACGCCTTTGGCGCCTTCCCTATGACCCACGAGGGTAGAGCAGACCACTCTGCTGCTCATCGCATCAATGTGGGCGGTAACCCCGACGAAATTGCTGAGGCTCTGGCGTGTCCTGCCAATGCTTCGCTCGGTTGGGCTTATCAGCCTGGTTTCACTGGTATCACGAGTGCCGACCTCGGACGAACGGACGGCTACAAGACTCGTGGCTTCACCTACTTCCACGACAACTACTACAAGATCAATGGTCTGCGTTTCTACGGCCTGTTCTGCAACAACTTCAATCCTTGTGACGATCGTCTGACGCTCGATGCCGACGGCAACGCGACGAATGAGATGCAGTTTGAGGTGCAGTTCTTCACCGCCGACGGCGACGGAATGCCTTACAAGTACTACAGCACGGAGTATCACATGGCGAAGGCCAAGACCACGACTGTGGTGACGGGATACGGCACGGTGTACTATTTCGATGTAGACCTGGAGAACGCTGTGGAGCTGCAGGAGGGTTGGATCTCGGTAGCCCTGATGGACGACAAGAGTGGTGCTGCATGCAGCTTCTTCCTCTATGGCCATGCCGGTGTGGATGGTCAGGGGCTTGTGATGATCAACGATGTAGAGTTCTGGTCGAGCGACCCTGCGACGTACTGCCTCCTGACGAATGGCGAACCGCTGCCCGGTGTGACGCCACCTGATCCTGATCAGGGTGACGATGATGAAGAGTTGAGCCCCAACGGCCTGCCCATCGTGCGTCCGCTTCCCGCAACGGAGATTTGCCCCGAGAGTTACGTGGCCAATTGGATTCCCTGCAAGAAGCAGGTGAATGGCTATGAAGTTTTCACTTATGCCACGAAGCATGTGACGGCCGACAATACTGACTTCCACTATTTCACGACGGGATTCGACGATTACGAACTCGGCACGATCGACAGTCCTGCCGCTGGTGTCTTCTACGGCGATCTGCCTGATGTGGAGCGTTATGGCTGGACGGTGTACAACTCGAAGGTGGCCAATGGTGCACTCGGCATCGACAATAGCATGTACGGCATCCTGAATGGTTCGATGATGTCGCCCATCTATGACTTGTCGCAGAACGGCGGTGAGGTGAAGGTGAAGATGAACGTGTGTGGCCGCAATGTGACGAAGGTGAACCTGTATCTCTTCGAAGATATGAAGGAGCTGAGTTCCGCCTCGATGGACGTCAGCACCGACTGGGAGGAACACACCGTGACGCTGACGGGTGGCACGGAGAACAGCTACCTCCTCGTTGAGGTGGACAAGAATAGCCCGGGTAACCTCTTCATCAGCGACTTCGATATGTGGCAGACGCTGCCGGCTGGCGCAACTCCCCTCTCGGGCTACGGCTACGATTTCGTGCTTGATCCCAAGGCCGAGAGTATGTTTGTCGAGACGCTCCATCCGCTGTACGACGGCGAGGTGCTGGGATATTGTGTGACGTCGTTTGTCGACAATCAGCGCAGCACGAAGTCCACGCTGGTTTACGTCGAAGATCACCCCGTTGGTGTGGGCAGTGTGCTCGGCAACAGCGAGAGTTCTGCTGTGATGTTCGATCTGCAGGGTCGTCCGGTGCAGTTGCCCCACGGCGTGTACGTCAAGGACGGACGGTGCTACTATAAGAAATAAAGGTACTTCCCGAAGGTCCAAAAAATAAGAAGATAACACAAAACTCATAAACTCTAAACTACAAAAAACTTAAACCAAACCAATCTGTATGAGTTCTTTAAGATTTAATGTCATTGAGGAAGCTTTCAAGAAGGCTCCTGTATTCGTCGATGCTCCTGCTGAGCGTCCCAGTGAATTCTATGGCAAGTACGTCTTCGACCAGAAGAAGATGTTCAAGTACCTGCCCGCCAAGACCTACAAGAAGTATCGCGAAGTCATCGAGCAAGGCGCTCCCCTCGACATGAAGACGGCCGACGAGATTGCTGAAGGCATGAAGAAGTGGGCCATGGAGATGGGCGCTACCCACTGCACCCACTGGTTCCAGCCTCTGACCGAAGGTACTGCCGAGAAGCACGATGCCTTCGTAGAGCACGACTGGAAGGGCGGCATGGTAGAAGAGTTCAGCGGCAAGCTCCTCGTGCAGCAGGAGCCCGACGCCTCCAGCTTCCCCTCTGGCGGTATCCGCTCTACCTTCGAGGCCCGCGGCTACAGTGCCTGGGATCCCGCAAGCCCCGTGTTCATCATCGGCGACACACTGATGATTCCCACCATCTTCGTCAGCTACACCGGTGAAGCTCTCGACTACAAGGCTCCCCTCAAGAAGGCCCTCGCCGCTGTCGACAAGGCAGGTACCGCCGTGGCTCAGCTCTTTAACCCCGATGTGACGAAGGTGACTGCCAACCTCGGTTGGGAACAGGAGTACTTCCTCGTTGACGAAGGCCTCTACGCTGCTCGTCCCGACCTCCTCCTCACTGGCCGTACCCTCATGGGCCATGAGTCCAGCAAGAACCAGCAGATGGACGACCACTACTTCGGCGCTATTCCCGAGCGTGTGGCAGAGTTCATGCGTGATCTTGAGATTCAGGCTCTCGAACTCGGCATCCCCTGCAAGACGCGTCACAACGAGGTGGCTCCCAACCAGTTTGAGCTTGCTCCCATCTTCGAGGAGTGCAACCTCGCCGTTGACCACAATATGCTCGTCATGAGCCTTATGCGCCGCGTTGCCCGTAAGCACGGTTTCCGCTGCCTCCTCCACGAGAAGCCTTTCGCAGGCATCAATGGTAGCGGTAAGCACAACAACTGGAGCCTCACGACCGACACCGGCATCATCCTCCACGCTCCCGGCAAGACCGCCGAGGACAACCTCCGCTTCCTCACCTTCGTCGTCGAAACCCTCATGGGTGTATACAAGCACAACGGTCTGCTCAAGGCTTCCATCATGAGCGCCACCAACCAGCACCGTCTCGGCGCTAACGAGGCACCTCCCGCCATCATCAGCTCCTTCCTCGGCAAGCAGGTGAGCGAATTCCTTGACAAGGTGGAGAACTCTACTACCGACGAACTCTTCCGCCTCGAAGGCAAGCACGGCATGCAGCTCGACATCCCTCAGATTCCTGAGCTCATGATCGACAATACCGACCGTAACCGCACATCGCCCTTCGCCTTCACCGGTAACCGCTTCGAGTTCCGTGCTGTAGGTTCTGTGGCCAACTGCGCTTGTTCTATGATTGTGCTCAACAGCGCTGTGGCCGAAGCTCTCAACAACTTCCACGCTCGTGTTCAGACCCTCATCGAAGGTGGTGCCGAGAAGATGCACGCCATCCTCCAGGTGCTCCGCGAGGACATTAAGACCGTGAAGCCCATCCACTTCGACGGCAATGGCTACAGCGATGAGTGGAAGGAGGAAGCTGCACGTCGCGGCCTCGACTGCGAGACGAGCGCTCCCATCATCTTCGACCGCTACCTCGACGAGGCGAGCATCAATATGTTCGAGGGCCTCGGCGTGATGAAGAAGGCTGAGCTTGAGGCTCGCAACGAGATCAAGTGGGAGACCTACTTTAAGAAGATCCAGATCGAAAGCCGTGTGCTCGGTGACCTCGTGATGAACCACATCATCCCCGTGGCTACGAAGTATCAGAGCGTGCTCCTCGACAATGTGCAGAAGATCAAGAACACCTTCTCTGCCGAAGAGGCTGACGAGCTCTGCGCTTACAACATCAACATCATCAAGCGCATCAACAAGCACACCACCTTCATCGTTGACGCTGTTGACGAGATGGTCGAGACCCGCAAGCGTGTGAACCAGATTGCTGACGTACGCGAGCTGGCTGTGGCTTACCACGACGAGGTGGCTCCCTTCCTCGACAGCATCCGTCGTCACATCGACAAACTCGAACTCATCGTCGAGGACGAGATGTGGACGCTGCCCAAGTACCGCGAGCTCCTCTGGATTCGCTAATGCGTAAAAGATTCGCTAATGCGTAGAATTACGACAAAATAAGAAAAGTCCGATGTTCAACACCATGAGCATCGGATTTTTTTTTGTGGAGAAGTGCGGAATTATTTGTTTCCGCTTTGACACGAATAGTTGGCAAAAGGTGAAAGAATGATGCTTGAAAGTTGTAAAATGTGACTTTCGTTTGCTTTTTGCGGGGAAAAAGTTAACAAATGTAATGAAAAATGATTAAATTTGCGTCGTAAACAAACTAAACAGACAACTTTTTTTCAATATGGTAACAAGAAAGGTAACAAGTGATCCTTCTGTAAGCTTGGGACAGGCTGATGCTGTGCACGCTGATGCTTGCGAGCGACGCGTCTGGCCCAACGAAGCCGGACTCTATTCTGCCGCCAACGAGCACGATGCTTGTGGTGTCGGTATGATTGTCAACATCCACGGCAACAAGAGTCACGAGATTGTAGACAACGCCCTCAAGGTGTTGGAAAACATGGAGCACCGCGGTGCCGAGACGCGCGACAAGACGGGCGACGGCGCTGGTATTCTCCTGCAGATTCCCCACGAATTCATTCTTCTCCAAGGCATTCCCGTTCCTGAAAAGGGACGCTACGGTACGGGCCTCGTGTTCCTCCCCAAGGAAGAGGCACGCCAGGCAGAGATCCTCAGCATCATGATCGAAGAGATCGAGCGCGAGGGTCTGAATCTCATGCACCTGCGTACTGTGCCCACTTGCCCCGAGGTGCTGGGTGTCGGCGCCCGTGCCGAGGAACCCGCCATCAAGCAGGTGTTCGTCACCGGCATCAGCGACGAGCGTGTCGACGAGTTTGAGCGCGTGCTCTACAAGGTGCGCAAGAAGATTGAGAATCGCGTCGAGGACGACGACTTCTACATCTGTTCGCTCTCCAGCCGCTCCATTATTTATAAAGGTATGCTCACCTCGGGACAGCTGCGCCGCTACTTCCCCGACCTCAGCAACGACTACTTCACCAGTGGCTTGGCTCTTGTACACAGCCGCTTCTCGACCAATACCTTCCCCAAGTGGAAGCTGGCTCAGCCCTTCCGTCTGCTTTGTCACAACGGTGAAATCAATACCGTGCGCGGTAACCGCGGTTGGATGAAGGCCCGCGAGAGCGTGCTCTCGAGCGAAGCCCTCGGTGATGTGCGCGAGGTACGTCCTATCTTGCAGGAAGGCATGAGTGACTCCGCGAGCCTCGACAATGTGTTCGAGTTCTACGTAATGAGCGGTCTTTCACTGCCTCACGCCATGGCGATCCTCGTGCCTGAATCGTTCAACGACAAAAACCCCATCAGTGAGGATCTCAAGGCCTTCTACGAGTATCACTCCATCCTCCAGGAGCCTTGGGACGGTCCTGCTGCACTGATGTTCAGCGATGGCCGTTTTGCAGGTGGTATGCTCGACCGCAACGGTTTGCGTCCCTCTCGCTACACCATCACCAAGAAGGGTATGATGGTCGTGGCGAGCGAAGTCGGTGTGATGGACTTCGATCCTTCGGAGATTGAGTCCAAGGGCCGTCTGCAGCCTGGTAAGATTCTGCTCATCGACACGAAGGAAGGCAAGATCTACTACGACGGCGAAATCAAGGAGCAGCTTGCTCACGAGCACCCTTATCGCCAGTGGCTCTCCACCAACCGCATCCAGCTGGAGAACCTCCGCAGTGGTCGTAAGGTGGACAACAGTGTGCCCGACTATGAGCGCCGACTCCTCAATTTCGGCTTCGGTCAGGAGGACATCGACAAGACCATCATCCCCATGTGTACGAATGGTCAGGAGCCTGTGGCTGCCATGGGTAACGACACCCCGCTGGCCATCATCAGCGATCGTCCGCAGGTGTTCTTCAACTATTTCCGCCAGCAGTTTGCGCAGGTGACGAATCCCGCCATCGACCCCATCCGCGAGGAACTCGTGATGAGTCTTGCCGAGTACATCGGTGCTGTGGGTACGGGTATCCTTACTCCCGACGAATCCAACTGCAAGATGGTGCGTCTGCCCCAGCCTGTGCTCACCAATACTGAACTTGACCTCCTTTGCAACATCCGTTACAAGGGCTTCAATACCGTCAAACTCCCCATCCTCTTCGAAATCAGCAAGGGCGAGAGTGGTCTGCGCCAGGCCATTGATGACCTGTGCCACAAGGCTGCCGAAGCCGTCGACGAGGGTACGAACTACATCATCCTCAGCGACCGCGATATCGACGAAACGCATGCCGCCATCCCTTCGCTCCTCGCTGTCAGTGCCGTGCACCATTACCTCATCAGTGTGCAGAAGCGTGTGCAGACCGCCCTCATCGTCGAGAGCGGTGAAATCCGCGAGGTGATGCACGCCGCTCTGCTCCTCGGCTACGGTGCCAGCGCGCTGTGTCCTTACATGACGTTTGCTGTGCTCGACGATCTCGTGAAGAAGCACAAGATTCAGGAGGAGTACCGCACGGCTGAGAAGAACTACATCAAGGCTGTCGACAAGGGTCTGAAGAAGATCATCTCTAAGATGGGTATCTCCACCATCCGCGCCTATCGTGGTGCAAAGATCTTCGAGAGCATTGGTGTGGGCGAAGAACTCCTGCGCACCTACTTCGGCACCGAAATCTCCACCATCGGTGGCATCGGTCTGCGCGACGTGGCCCGCGACGCCATCCGTCTGCACAACGAGGGTTTCAAGCCCGCCGAAATCAACGAGTTCCTGCCTAATACGGGTCTCTTCAACTATCGCCGCGACGGCATCAAGCACGCGTGGAATCCTGAGACTATTGCCAACCTGCAGATTGCTACGCGTCTGGGTTCGTACAAGAAGTACAAGGAGTGGGAAGCCATGGTCGATGAGAAAGAGTCGCCCATCTTCATCCGCGACTATTTCGACTTCAAGCGCGCTGCACAGCCCGTGCCCCTTGACGAGGTGGAACCCGTGGAGAGCATCGTGAAGCATTTCGTCACCGGCGCCATGTCGTTCGGCGCATTGAGCATCGAAGCCCACGAGGCACTCGCGCTGGCTATGAACAAACTCGGCACTCGTAGCAACACTGGCGAAGGTGGTGAGGACAATGCTCGCTACCACAGTGAGGTGGACGGCGTAAGCCTCAGTTCGAAGACCAAACAGATTGCCTCTGGCCGCTTCGGTGTCACGACCGAATATCTCGTCAACGCCGAGGAAATCCAGATTAAGGTGGCTCAGGGTGCAAAGCCTGGCGAGGGCGGTCAGCTTCCTGGTTTCAAGGTCAACAAGATTATTGCCAAGACGCGTAACGCCATCCCCGGCATCTCTCTCATTTCGCCTCCCCCTCATCACGATATTTACTCCATCGAGGATCTCGCTCAGCTCATCTTCGACCTCAAGAACGTGAATCCCACGGCTGCCGTGAGTGTGAAGCTTGTGGCCGAGAGTGGTGTGGGTACCATTGCTGCAGGTGTGGCCAAGGCTAAGGCCGACCTCATCGTCATCAGCGGTGCTGAAGGCGGTACGGGTGCAAGCCCTGCCAGCTCCATGCGCTTTGCTGGTATTTCGCCCGAAATCGGACTTGCCGAGACGCAGCAGACTCTCGTCCTCAACGGCCTCCGCGGACAGGTGCGTCTGCAGACCGACGGCCAGCTCAAGACCGCACGCGACGTCATCTTGATGGCGATGCTCGGTGCCGATGAGTTCAGCTTCGGTACGCTGCCTCTCATTCTCCTCGGTTGCGTGATGATGCGCAAGTGCAACACCAATACTTGCCCCGTGGGTGTGGCTACGCAGGATCCCAAGCTCCGCGAGCGCTTCATGGGTCGCAGCGAGTATGTGGTCAACTTCTTCACCTTCCTCGCCGAGCAGGTGCGTGAGTATCTCAGCGAAATCGGTGTGCGCAAGCTGAAGGATATCATCGGTCGTACGGACCTCATCAGCATCAAGCCCATTGCTCCCGACAGCAAGCAGGCCACCATGGACTTCAGTCGTCTGCTCCACCAGATGGACACCGACAAGCCTCTCTACTGGAACCGCGAAGCGTACACCGCAGTGAGCGGCGTGAAGGACGAACTCATTCTCAAAGCTTGCGAGGGTGCTCTTGAAGGCCGCGCGGAAGTGAACCTCGATTATGCCGTGAAGAACACCGACCGCGCTGTCGGTACGATGCTCTCCGGCGAAATCGCTCGTCGCTACGGCGAGAAGGGTATGCCTGACTCCTCTATTAATATTAAATTTAAGGGCAGCGCTGGCCAGTCATTCGGTGCATTCCTCACTGCGGGTGTCAACTTCAAGCTCGAAGGTGAGTGCAACGACTACTTCGGTAAGGGTCTCTCCGGTGGCCGCATCAGCATCATGCCTCCCACCCGCAGCAGCTTCGTGGCCGAAGACAACATTATCGCCGGCAACACCGGTCTCTACGGTGCCACGACGGGCGAGCTCTACGTCAACGGTAAGGTTGGCGAGCGTTTCGCTGTGCGCAACTCTGGCGCTATTGCCGTTGTAGAAGGTGCTGGTGACCATTGTTGCGAGTACATGACCGGCGGACGCGTCGTCGTCCTCGGCGAAACGGGCCGCAACTTCGCTGCCGGTATGAGCGGCGGTGTGGCTTATGTGTGGGACAAGAACCGCAACTTCGACTACTTCTGCAACATGGACATGGTCGAGATTGACATTGTGCAGGATGCCAGCAGCCGCAAGGAGCTCCACGAGCTCATTCGTCAGCACTACCTCTACACTGGCAGTGCGCTGGCCCGTACCATGCTCGACGATTGGAACCGCTACGTCGATGAATTCATTCAGGTAGTACCCATCGAGTATAAGCGCGTGCTTGAAGAAGAGAAGATGGCTAAGCTGCAGGCCAAGATCGCAGAGATGCAGGTAATAAACAATTAGTAGAAATGGGAAATCCTAAAGCATTCTTAACCGTACCCCGCAAAGAAGCCGGGTACCGCCCTATACACGACCGTATTCATGACTTCGGCGAAGTCGAACAGACCCTCAACACCCGCGACCGTCAAGAGCAGGCCAGCCGCTGTATGGATTGCGGTGTGCCCTTCTGCCACTGGGCATGTCCCCTCGGCAACAAGAATCCCGAGTGGAACGACGCCCTCTATCGTGGCGATTGGGAGACGGCCTACAAGATTCTGAAGAAGACCAACGACTTCCCCGAATTTACCGGTCGTATTTGTCCTGCGCTCTGCGAGAAGGCGTGCGTCCTCTATCTTACCACGGGCGAAGCTGTGACCAACCGCGAAAACGAGGCTGCCATTGCTGAGCGTGCCTACCTCGAAGGCTACGTCACCATCGAACACCCCGAACGCAACGGCAAGAAGGTGGCCATCATCGGTGCCGGTCCTGCCGGTCTCGCTGCTGCCAACCAACTGAACTACAAGGGCTACGAAGTTACGGTGTTCGATAAGAACGAAGCCGCCGGCGGTCTGCTCCGTTACGGCATCCCCAACTTCAAACTCCAAAAAGGCATCATCGATCGCCGCATCCGCGTGATGATGGACGAAGGCGTGAAGTTTGTCTATGACACCGCCGTCAGTCTCAAGAAGCTAGCACGCAAGGACTTCACTGACGAAAACGCCATCCTCGAAGGCTTCGATGCTTACGTAGTGGCTACGGGTACGCCTGAAGCCCGCGACCTCAACGCTCCCGGCCGTGAGCTCAAGGGCATCCACCTCGCTCTCGATCTCCTCGCTCAGCAGAACCGCGTTCTCGCTGGTTGGGAAGTGGGCAAGGACGAGCGTGTGACCGCTAAGAACAAGCGCGTGCTCGTCATCGGTGGCGGCGACACGGGTTCCGACTGCATCGGTACCTCGCATCGTCAGGGTTGCCGCAGCGTCACGCAGATCGAAATCATGCCCCAGCCGCCCGTGGGCCACAATCCTGCAACTCCTTGGCCCAACTGGCCCGTAATCATGAAGACCACTTCGAGCCACGAGGAAGGTTGCGAGCGCCGCTGGCTGCTCAACACCAACCGCTTCATCGGCGACGACAAGGGCCGTGTGAAGGGCGTTGAGGTTGAAGGCGTCATCTGGGAACCCAATCCCGACGGCGGCCGTCCCATTATGAAACTCGATGGTAACAAGGAAATCATTCCCTGCGACATCGTCTTCCTCGCTATGGGCTTCCTCCGTCCGCAGCAGCCTTTCTTCGACGAAGAGGGCAAGAAGCGTCCCGAGTGTGCCAACGTCTTCCTCGCCGGCGACGCCGCCAGTGGTGCAAGCCTCGTGGTCCGCGCCATCGCAAGCGGTCGCAAGGCAGCCGTAGATGTTGACAATTTCTTGAAGAAATAATAAAGCTGCTAGGTTGAAGGTTGAATGGTAAATGTTGAACGTAGTTTCTTTGACAATTCATAATAGACATTCTACGTTTACCTTTTAGCATTCACCTTTCAACATTTAACTTTGCACCCTTCCAAAAAAGCAAAATAGCCAAATCGTCACGCCAAAATGACGATTTGGCTTTATTTTTTTTGTGGTTTCATTGATTATTCGTAACTTTACCCCGCAAAATCGCCTTTTTGCAACCGTTCTCGTTACTGAGGCGGAACTTATCAACTTAAAACACCAATAACCTAAAAAACTAACAATCTCAAAAGAAACAATGGAAGAACTTCAAAAAATGGTCCAGGAAATGGACATCATGGAGATGATTTACTGGGGCACGGCCGTTGTGGCCTCCGTCGCCTTCTGCATCCAAACCGTCATGCTTTTCGTCGGCTTCGACGCCGATGCTGACTTCTCGGGCGGCGACGTCGATTTCGATGCCGACGGCCTGAATCTCGTTTCGGTGAAGACCATCGTGTGCTTCCTCCTCGGCTTCGGATGGACGGGCGTCATGCTCTATCCCGAGATGGACGACAAGAAGATTGTGGCCCTCATCGCCGTCGCCGTGGGCGTTGTGTTCATGATGCTCATCGCGTTGCTCCTCAAGCAGGTGCTCAAACTTTCGAAGGACAACACTTTTACTACGGAACACGTCGTAGACGCCGTCGCAGAAGTCTATCTGCGCATTCCCGGCGGAAAGGAACACGGCAAAATCACCGTGAGCCACGAAGGCAGTACCCACGAACTCCTCGCTTTTGCCGACGAAGAAATCGCTACCGGCCAAAAGGTAAAGGTGGTGCGCGCCATCGACGAAGGCAGCGTATTCGTAGAAGCAATGTAGTGCATCTATGCCCTATAGGCCCCATAAGCCCCATCAACCAGCAACCTCATAAACCAACCCAATATGGAATTCGTAACTATCCCCGCAATTGCTGTCGTTGTAGTCATCGTGCTCATCGCAGCTCTTCTCAAGCGCTATCGCCGCTGCCCCTCCGACAAAATCCTCGTCATCTACGGTACTACCGCCAATGGCGGCAGCGCCAAGTGTATCCACGGTGGTGGTGCCTTCGTCTGGCCCATCGTCCAGGACTACGCCTACCTCTCGCTGACCCCCATCAGCATCGAGGCCAACCTCACCAATGCCCTTAGCCGCCAGAACATCCGCGTCGATGTTCCCTGCCGCTTCACCGTCGGTATCAGCACCGAGGGCGACAGCATGAACAATGCCGCCGAGCGTCTCCTCGGTCTCAACAGCGCCGCCATTCAGGATATGGCGCGTGATATCCTCTTCGGTCAGCTGCGTCTCGTCATCGCCTCCATGAGCATCGAGGAACTCAACTCCGACCGTGACAAGTTCCAGGAGAACATCATGAAGAACGTCGAGATCGAGCTCAAGAAGGTCGGCCTCAAGATCATCAACGTCAACGTCATTGACATCAAGGACGAGAGTGGCTACATCGAAGCCCTCGGTCAGGAAGCCGCTGCTACCGCCATCAACGCCGCAAAGGTGAAAGTGGCCAAGCAGGAGAACGATGCCAAGGTAAAGGTGGCCGAGCAGGAAATGGCCGGTGAAAGTGGTAAGGCACAGTTCCAGATGGAAACCCGCAAGGCTGTGGCTGCTGCCAACGCTGAGGCCATCAAGGGCGAGAACGCTGCAAAGGTGCAGATTGCCCACTCCGATGCCGACCTCCGCGAACGCCAGGCCGAGGCCCAGCGTCGCGCTACAGCTGCCGAAAAGGTGGCTCAGGCTCAGGCGCTCGAAGAGGCATACTCTGCCGAGCAGAAAGCCGAACTTGCACGCGCCGATCGTGAGCGCGCCAGCCAGCAGGCCAACGTTATCGTGGCACAGGAAGTTGAGAAACAGCGTCTCGTCATTGAGGCAGAGGCAGAGGCAGAGCAGAAGCGTGTAAACGCCAAGGGTGAAGCCGACGCCATCTTCGCCAAAATGGAGGCAGAGGCCAAGGGTCTCTACGAAATCCTCACCAAGCAGGCCGACGGTTACGACCGCATGATCCAGGCTGCTGGTGGCGACGCTACGAAGGCCTACACGCTCCTCCTCCTCGAAAAACTCCCCGAACTCGTTAAGACTCAGGTGGAAGCCGTCAAGGGCATCAACATCGACAAGGTTACCGTCTGGGACGGTGGCAATGGCAATGCCGACGGCAAGACCTCTACTGCCAATTTCGTCAGCGGCCTGATGAAGAGCGTTCCCCCTCTCTCCGACCTCTTCGAGCAGGCTGGCATGAATCTTCCCGAATATCTTGGTTCCAAGCAGGAAAAGCTTGAAGGAGAAACAGAGGAATGATCGATGTATCTGTCTTAATCTTATTTTTCAACCGTCCTGACCACCTCGAACGCCTTTGGACCGAGGTGCGAAGGGCGCAACCTGCGCGCCTCTTCCTCTATCAGGATGGGGCGCGCGGGGAACGTGATGTTGCAGGCATAGAGGCCTGTCGGAAGGTCGTGGAGAATGTGGATTGGCCTTGCGAGGTGCACCGCAACTACCAGACGAAAAACAGCGGCTGCGACCCCTCCAACTTCCTTGCACAAAAGTGGGCTTTCTCGCTCACTGACAAGTGCATAATCTTTGAGGACGACGACATTCCCACGCAATCGTGGTTCCGATTCTGCAAAGAGATGCTCGACCGCTACGAGCACGACGAACGCATCTGCATGATAGCAGGTTTCAATAGCGAAGAGTTCACCCACGGCGTCCCTGCCGATGCTTCGAGCACTCCCCCCAGCCCCCCTCAATCCCCCCGACTGGAGGGAAGAAATGGTGAGGTGGAGGGGGGCTACCTCTTCACCCGCAACTTCAGCATTTGGGGATGGGCATCGTGGCGCCGCGTCATCGACCAATGGGACGAGTCCTACGCCTGGCTCGACGATCCCGCCGAGGTGCAGCGCCTCGAAGAGCAGATACGCCGTTACCATCTGCGCGACGACTTCATGGCCATGGCGCGTGCTCATCGCGAGAGCGGCAAAGCCTTCTACGAGACCATCTTCTGTTCCCTCATGTGGCGCCGCGATTGGCTCGCCATTGTGCCCACGAAGAACCAGATCAACAACCTTGGCGTCACCGACGACAGCGTGCATTTTGCTGGCAGCATCCAGCAGCTCCCTCGCGGTTATCGTCGCATCTTTACCATGGGTCGCCACGAACTGCAGTTCCCCCTCGTCCATCCCGCAGGCAGCGAACCCGGAACCGAACACGAGGAGTACGTCCCCTACCGCGAGAGCGTCTACCGCATTATGGCGTGGGGGCATCCCTGGATCAAGGTCGCCCGCTCCTTCGAAGAACTCTTCATCAACATCCGCCATGGCCAGTGGTCCTACATCACCCGCGCTGTCCGCAATCGCCTCCGCAAATGGACCAAGGGGCAGGACTATCATTGATCGTTCGATTTGGTGAAAAAGTAATCGTGCAAATATCTTAATTATTACTTTAAATATGAAAAAAACGCTACTTACTCTTACCATGCTGTCAGCTGCTCTCACGGCTGCAGCCGACGACGCGCAGAAGGTCAAGCTGACCACCTCGCGTGCAGCTGGTGAGACGATGACCATTGTCGTCAATGCCACCCGCGCCGGCGTAACCGTCGATTGGGGCGATGGCACACCCGTCAGCTACGTTCCCGAGCGCTTTGGCGGACTGCAGGAAATCACCGGCACCCTCGCCGGTTCCACCGTCACCATCGAATCGGCCAAAGGCCTCAATACCCTCGTTGCTGAGGACTGCGACCTTACCGCCGCCGACTTCTCCGCTGCTCCCCTCATGCGCAGCATCTACTTGCAGCACAATCAGTTGACCTCGTTCAGCGTTTCGAACCTCGCCGTTCTCCGCGACCTCAACCTCGCCGACAACGCCATTACCTCTTTGACGCTCTCCACCACGAAACAGCCTCTCATCGAGACCCTTGACCTCTCCGGCAACGCCTTTACCACGACGTCGTTTGCTTACGCTACGACCAATCTGCGTTACCTCAACCTGGCCGATAACCAGTACAAGACTCTCACCATCAGCAAGGCCGCCGATCTCGACGCTCTCATCGTCAGCGGCAACCAGCTCAGCGCACTCGGTCTGCCCGGCAACATCTCCCTCCTCGACGCTCGCGACAACAACGTTGCAAAGATCACCATGCCTCCCGCAGGTATGGTAAAAATGCAGCAGTGTCTGCTCGACGATAACGAGCTCGCCACCCTCGACCTCAGCGCCTCCGCCGCACTCAATACTCTTACAATCGCGCGCAATGGCGCCACGAGTGTGGTGCTCCCCGCCAAGGCCAAGCTTCAGGTGTACGACTGCAGCGAAAACGCCCTGTCATTCGGTTCGCTTCCCACCAAAGCCTATGCTCCCACGGTCTACTTCGCTTATGCCCCTCAGGCTGAGCTCGACATCACCAATTGCGGCCTCCACGCAGGCAGTTGGGGCAGCAATTATCTGCCCTGGCTCCTCATGAATCCCGACTACGCCAACCGTCAGAAGGCAGAATACGTGCTCGATCTCACTCCCCACAAAGACGGAAGCGCCACGAACAGTGTTGTCATGAACTTCTATGCCATAGTCGACGGCCAACCTCAGCTGCTGAAGAAGGCCAGCGCCACCGACAAGGAGCAGGATTACAGCAACGTCAGCGGCAAAGTCACTATGCTCAAGGAGTTTGCCGACGTCTACATCGAAATGACCGATCCCGCTTATCCCGATCTCGTCATCACGACCAACCATTTCGCCTCCATCAACGCTGCGCAGGAGGGCATTGAAGCCGTCGTAACCGACGCCGCCAGCGACAACACCGCCTTCGACCTTCAGGGCCGCCGTGTCGAAGCCGTTCGCGAAGGCCTTTACATCATGGGCGGCAAAAAAGTCATCGTAAAGTAACACAGCCATGAAAAACATCACATCACTTATCCTTGCATTCATCATGGGCTTGTTCTTTGCGCCCATGACCATGGAGGCAGCGTCGCCCACCGAGATCAACGCCTCCATCCCCACCATCCTTGTGCCCCATAACCCTACGGTCAACTACCAGGAGCACACCCTCTGCTACATCATTCAGGCCAACGTGCCCTACACCGTCAGTACCGATGCTGCGTGGGTCGACGTCAACGCTAAACCCAACGGCTCCGTCTATCTCCACGTAGGTCAAAACTACTATGCTGAGGCCCGCACCGCCAGCATCGTCTTCGAACATGCCGAGAGCGGTCTCAAGCAAGTCATGACCCTCACCCAGACTCGCGACGAAAGCGTCGAAGAAGCTCCTACAGACTTTAAGATCAAGCCCTCCAGCGGTACCGACAACACCCATCAGGGCAGCGACGACATCAACAAGAGCTTCGACGATGACCCCTCAACGATGTACCATTCTGCTTGGAGCGGTTTCGATGTAAGCCGCACAAAGCCCGCCATCCTCACCTATAACTTCAAAAACGTCGAGGAGATTGATTACCTCGTCTACGTTCCTCGCGCTGGCGGTGGCAACGGCGCCTTCGGTCAGGTCGAAATTCTCCTCAGACACAAGGGCGAATCGACCTTCACCACCTTCGGCGAATTTGACTTCAGAGAGAGCGGCGACGCCAATATGGTCATCCTCGGCGAAGAACTGGGTAAGGATATCACCGACATTCGCTTCAAGGTTTATAGCGGTACCGGAAACTTTGCCAGCTGCGCCGAAATGGAGTTCTACGCCTACAGCCAGGAGGGCAAGGAGGAATACGCCATCTTCGGCGACGACCTCTATTCCACGCTCCGTCCCGGTGTGACGCAGGAAGACATCGATGCCCTCGACAATCCTTTCATTCGCGCCCTCGCCACTCAGATTTTTGAAGGCACCTACGATACCAAGTGGCGCGTTGCCGATTACGAATGCTACATCCCTGTCCAGACCCTTTCCGACGAGTGGAACGCTCCCGGCAAGTACTACGATCAGCGCGCCGGCGTCACCGGCATCAGCATCACGAAGGGCAAGCAGGCCATCGTCGTCAGCGGCATTCCCGATGACGTCAACGTAGGTCTCGCCATCACCGCATGGTGGACAGGCAAGGAAGGCTTCAACTTCGACGGCGGCAATCCTCAGAGCTACACCTACGGTCTCCACAACGGTCTCAACGTCATCGACTACACCTACGACTACGACGGTCTCGCCTACATCCGTTACTACGACGACGATGCCAACAACCGTCCCGACATCAAGGTGCACTTCATCAACGGCATCCAGAACGGTTACCTCTCCACCGCGCTCACCAACAAGGAGATGCTGGCGCTCTGCCAGCAGGCCCCCAATTTCTGTATGGACGTTGTAGGCCAGCGCACCCACACCGTGTGGACTTCAGAAGGCCTCGCCAAGTACTGCAAGAACGACAAGGGCACCGGCCTTGGCTATCGTCAGTACATCAACCTCATCGACTCCCTCATCGTCTGGGAGCACCGCAGCCTTGGCTTCGAGAAGTATGGTCGCGTGCCTCGCAACCGCACCATGGCCTACGTCAACTTCACCTACTACATGTTCCAGGGTGGTTTCGGCGTGAGTTTCCATCACAATCAGGAGCAGCGCGTGCTCAACTGCAAGACCCTCATCTACAATGACAACGACGCCATCTGGGGCCTTTCTCACGAGTGGGGCCATCAGCATCAGATGCACCCCTATTTCTGTTGGGGCGGTTTGGGCGAAGTCAGCAACAATGTGCAGTCATATTATAATATTACGCACATGGGCTACCGAACGAGCGACAAGATTCAGTCGTGGCCGGAAGCCCGAAAGCACTTCTATGAGACCGTCGACCAGCCTGTGGCCCAGAACGCCAACGAGAAGGGTGGCACTCCCCGTCGCCTGGCTTATGACAACCGCGGCAACATCCGCAATGCAACGTTGAAGGCCCTCGCTGCCAGCCAGACGAAGACCGATACCCTCGCTACGGCTTACAGCGTCGATCCCCTCCATGCTGTCTGCATCCACGAGATGAACGTCGGCGAACTTCTCTGCCCCTTCATCATGCTCAACAACTACTTCACCATGCACCGTCCCGACGGCCGCACCGACACCAAATACTGCGACTTCTCCGCTGACTGGTACGAGGCTCTGCGTCAGAACGACCTTCCCCTCGGTTCCGACATCGAGAAGCACGGCTTTGTCGATAAGTACGAGCTCCTCGCTTCTGCCCAAAACGGCAACAAGGGTGGCAAGCTCGCTGAACTCCAGCAGAAGTTCCCCGAGAGCTGCTGGGTGAAGAATAAGTACGTCGATGCTCAGAGCAACAAGAACGAGAACACAATTCCATTCATCATGAACTGGATTCGCAAGGTATCGCGTCTCTCCGGCTACAACCTCTGGCCCTACTTTGAGCGCTTCGGATTCCTCCGCACCATCGCCCTCTACATCGGCGACTACGGCGGCTACTATTACCTCATGACCAAAGACATGTACGACGAGTTCAAGGCCGACATGGACGCCCTTGTCGAGAGCGGCGAACTCAAGGCCATGGACGAGCAACTCATCCACGACATCTTCTATTGTCCTGACGATTGGCAGCCCGTGCCCAACATCGCCAACGACTAATCCTTACATCACTTGAGATGCCTCAAAGAACCGCCCTGCGAACATCAATCGTGGGGCGGTTCTTCTTTTTTTGCCTTTTTCGGCTAAAAAGTCGGCAGAATTCTTTGCCCTCTCAAACAAACGCCGTAACTTTGTGGCGAAAAACATTAATTTCACCAATTATGCAACAATCCGACAGCATCGTTATCATCCCTACGTATAACGAGAAAGAAAATATAGAAGCCATCATTCGCGCCGTCATCGGACGCGAGGAACACGATTTCGACATCCTTGTCATCGACGACGGAAGCCCCGACGGCACAGCCGACATCGTGAAGGGCCTTATGGCTGGCGAGTTCAACGGACGCCTGCACATCGTGGAGCGCTCCGGCAAACTCGGCCTCGGCACCGCTTACATCGCAGGCTTCAAGTGGGCGCTTGAACACGGCTATGACTACATCTTCGAGATGGACGCCGACTTCAGCCACGACCCCAAGGACCTGCCCCGCCTCTACAGCGCCTGCGCCGAAGAAGGCAACGATGTCAGCGTCGGCAGCCGTTACATCACGGGTGTGAACGTGGTGAACTGGCCCATCGGCCGCGTGCTCATGAGCTACTACGCTTCGGCCTACGTCCGTACCGTCCTCGGCATCAAGCTGCGCGACACCACCGCAGGCTTCGTCTGCTACCGCCGCAAAGTGCTTGAGACCATCGACCTCGATGCTATTCGCTTCAAGGGCTACGCCTTCCAGATCGAGATGAAGTACACGAGCTACACCCTCGGCTTCAAGGTGAAGGAAGTTCCTGTGGTCTTCGTCAACCGCGAGCTGGGCACGAGCAAGATGTCGGGCGGCATCTTCAGCGAAGCCCTCTTCGGCGTCATGCGTCTACGTTGGGCCGCTTTTACCAAATCGATTAAACCTAAGAAACATGCATAAGAGAGTACACATTAAGAATGCTACCATCGTCAACGAGGGCCGCGCCTTCGTGGGCAGCATCATCATTGACGACGACCGCATCGACGAGGTGCTCGAGGGTCGCGACTGCCGTCCTGAACTTCCTGCCGATGAAATCTTCGACGCTGAGGGCTGCTACGTTCTTCCCGGCGTCATCGACGACCACGTTCATTTCCGTGATCCCGGATTGACTCGCAAGGCTGACTTCGATACCGAGTCAAAGGCTGCGGCTGCTGGTGGTGTGACGACCGTGCTCGATATGCCCAACTGCATTCCTCCCACGGCCAGCAAGCAGGCTTTGGCCGAAAAGATTGCAATAGCACAGGCCCACAGCCACGTGAACTATGGCTTCTTCTTCGGTGCAACGTCAGAAAACGCCGAGGAACTCCACAACATCAACAAGCGCAAGACCGTGGGCGTGAAACTCTTCATGGGCAACTCGACCGGAAATCTGCGAGTGGAAAGTGCCGAAGCGCTCCAGACGGTATTCAGCAACTCTAAGCTGCCCATTATGGTGCATTGCGAGGACACTGATATGGTGGACGCAAACATGCGTGCTGCGAAGGAGAAATTTGGCGAACACGTGCCCATCGAGGAGCACAGTCGCATCCGCTCTGAAGAGGCTTGCTACCGCAGTACTGCCGAGGCTGTGCGACTGGCTCGCGAGACCAATGCTCGTCTGCACGTGGCCCACATCTCCACAGCCCGCGAACTCGAACTCTTCGAAAATCCCGTCTACGAGAAGACCCATGGTGGAGTGCCCGTGCCTCGCATCACGGCCGAGGTGTGTCTGCCCCACCTGCTTTTCTGCGACGAAGACTATAAGCGCCTCGGCGCACGCATCAAGTGCAACCCCAGCGTGAAGACCCGCGCCGACCGCGATGCGTTGCGTGCCGCCCTCAATGATGGCCGCATCTTCTGCATCGGTACCGACCACGCTCCCCACACCATCGACGATAAGCGCGGCGGAGCATCGAAGGCTGCGAGCGGCATCCCCATGGTGCAGTTCTCCCTCTGCTCCATGCTCGATCTCGTTGACGAAGGCGTGCTGACCATCGAGCGTCTCGTACAGCTGATGTGCCATAATCCCGCCGAACGTTTCTACGTCGAGAACCGCGGCTACATCCGTCCCGGCTATATGGCCGACCTCGTCATCGTGAAGCCCAAGACCCCTTGGACGCTTGCCACCCGCATGATTCTCTCGAAGTGCAACTGGAGCCCCATGGAGGGTCACACTTTCCATTGGCGCATCCTCCGCACCTACGTCAACGGCTTCATGCTCTTCCACAATGGTCACATCACCGACGAGAACTACCACGGCCAGCAGATCACCTTCACCACTGATCACTTCAAGCGCGTTGACCGCGACTAAGGAACTTTCGATATGAAAATTTGAAAATGTGAGAATGTGAAAATGCAAGCGCTATTCTTGGATTTTTAATTTTTAATTTTTAATTGAAACTCACTTACACCATTCCCACCCTCACGCCCTACGTCGATTGGAGCTACTTCTACTTCGCGTGGGGCGTGAAGGCTGACCAACCCGAGGCGGCGGAGATTCGTGCCGAAGGCGAGCGCTTGATGCACCACTTGAGTCTGAATGGCGTCGTGGCGCGAGCCGCACTCGAGATTTACGATGCCTACAGCGATGGCGACGACATCGTGCTCACCAAGCCCGAAGCCTACCGCCTCTCCTTTCTGCGTCAGCAGCACACACGTCCCGACACGCCGTGCCTGTGTCTGTCGGACTTCATCGCGCCGCAAGGCTATGCTGATGCCGATCATGTGGCCGACCGCATAGGACTCTTCGCCACGACGGTGAGCGCCAGTCACGAGTGCCCCTGCTGCACAGGCGACCCTCTGCTCATGCAGACCGTCAAGGACCGTCTTGCCGAGGCTGCTGCCGAACTCCTGAACCGCGACTTCCCCGGCATTCGCCCCGCTGTGGGCTATCCTTCACTTCCCGACCAAAGCTTCATCTTCGACCTTGCGCACCTTCTGCCTTTCGACGAGTTGGGCATCCATCTCACAGAGAACGGCATGATGCAGCCCCATGCCTCCACCTGCGGACTCATCTTTGCCCATCCTGCAGCGCGCTACTTCTCCGTTGGCCCTGTTGCCGACGACCAGTTGGCCGACTATGCACGTCGCCGCGGTACGTCGTCCGAGCGCTTGCGTAAGTTCTTACCGAAACACTAAAACGAAAATGGATTTTCTTTACAAAGTATATCAATTCTGTATCGTTCTGCCCATCGGCCTGCTCATTACGTTCCTGTGCAGCGTTCTGGTGGCACTGAGTGCCGTCTGTGGCTTCACCCGTTGGGGCGCCACCTATTTTGGCCGTGCTTGGGCATGGAGCATTTTGCGTCTGCTGCTCATCCCTGTGACTGTTGAGGGACGCGAAAACGTGCAGAAGAACCAGAGCTACATCTTCATGGCCAACCACCAAGGCTCTTTCGATATCTTCCTCGTCTATGCCTACCTGCACCACGAATTCAAGTGGATGATGAAGAAGAGCCTCTTCGACATCCCCTTCGTCGGCATGGCGTGTCGCAAGGCTGGCTTCATTGCTGTCGACAAGAGCAGCCGCCGCGCCATCGCCCAGACGATGATCGATGCCCGCAACGTGCTTCAGGGCGGAGCCTCGATGTGCATGTTCCCCGAAGGCGCCCGTACTTTCACCGGCCACATGGGGGTCTTCCGCCGTGGCGGTTTCCAACTGGCCGATACCCTCCAGTTGCCCATCGTGCCGATGACCATCGACGGCTCGTTCGACATCCTCCCGCGTCAGAAGGGCTTTACCTTCGTCAAGCGCCATCCGCTGCGCCTCGTTATCCACAAGCCGCTGTACCCCGAGAGCAAGGGCGCAGAAAACATCAAGCGCATGATGGACGAATCGTACGCTACAATTATGGCAGCGCTGCCTGAGCGCCACCAAGGCTACGTGGAAAACACTGACCAGTGATTTGCTCCACGTGGGCTCCAGAAATTTTAACAAATAAACGCCATCGAAATGAAACGCAATCCCCTACTGCTTCTTCTGCTTCTACTCGTTGCAGGCATTGCAGTGGGGGATTTCTTTTGGCCCTACGGCCCATTTCGCACAGCACCCGATTGGCCCGCAACGGCACAGACGTGGGACGGCGTAGTGACGCAGCAGCCCCGCTCGTCAGGTGCAGTGACGCGTGCCGTCATCCGACTGACAAACAGCAGCGAACTTGTGCAATTGACGGTTGCCGTTGATTCTGCTTCTGTGTCATCAGTTTCAGGTGAGACGGCGTCGGTGCTGGCCGTGGGCGATAGGGTAGTGTTTCACGGCCGAATGGAAGTGCCCCACAATGCGGGAAATCCCGGCGAAACTGACTATGCGGCTTATTTGCGCCACCAAGGCATCAGCGGCCAAGTCTTCTGCTACTCAGGGCAGTGGCGCAGCTTGGGCCGCGCTTCGCACCTGACGCTTGCAGAGCGAATGCTCGTGGCTCGCAACCGGCTCACCGACACCTTCCGTCAGCACTTTGAGGGCGAAGCGCTCAGCATTGTCAGCGCCATGACGCTCGGCGACCGTTCCCGCGTGGACCGCTCCGTACGCGAACTCTACAGCCGTACAGGAAGTTCCCACATTCTTGCTCTTTCGGGCCTTCATCTCAGCATCCTCTTTGGCCTCTTGGCCGTAGTGTTCTTACGACCGTTGCAGCGATGGGGCCGTGCGGGAAAGCTGATAGGCGGTGTCCTGTCGCTTTTGGCGTTGTGGGCATTTGTGCTCTTGGCGGGATTGCCGGTTTCGCTTGTGCGAGCCGCCACGATGCTCACCTTTGTCACGCTGCTGCAACTGTTAGGCCGCCATTCCGTACCACTTTTCCATTCGCTCATACTCACCCTCATTGTCATGCTCCTCTGCTCGCCGCTGATGCTCTTCGACGTCGGCCTGCAGCTTTCGGCCGTTTCGGTGGCTGCGATTATCGGCATGACCTACGCCGCGAATCAGCTACTGACCCCCGATAACCTTGTCGCCCCCTGGCATGTGCGCCAATATATAATGCGGATGAGGCATACGTCAGAGCGTTGGCCGCGGCTGAAGGCGCTGATGCGTCGTGTGGGCCGAGCCGTACTGATGCTCATGCTCGTCTCGCTCACTGCCCAATTCGCCACGATGCCGCTCGTGTCGCACTATTTCGGACGCGTGGCGATGGGCGGATGCATCACCTCGCTCGTGGTCATTCCCACGGCTTACTGCATCCTTGTGGGCGGCATCGTCTACCTGTTGCTGATGGCGCTGCCCGCTGCGTGTGGAGGCATGTTGGCATCAGCTGTGGCGTGTGGTGTGACGCTGATTATCAATGCAGTGCATGCTGTGCTGGGCACCGTAGCCGAATGGCCCATGGCAACGTTCGACGTCCAGCTGTCATGGTGGGGCGTAGCCTTCAGTTTTGCGCTGATGATGTGGAGCATACACATCGTAAGGACGTGCTTCCGCATGAAAGGCAGTATCATGGAACTGCGTGGTCGTCGTGTGGCATACGCTTTCCGCGGAGGAGCCGTGGCACTACTCATGCTGGTTCTCTTGGTTGGTGGCGAAAAGGTGATTGGCGTAATGACGCGTCCCAACGTGGGCGTCGTGGTTTACAATCGCCCGGGACGCATGGAGGTGCATTGCGTGACGCCGACTACCGACAGTATCGTCACTCCCGCCTCGCGCTATATGGTAGGCAATGTGCTCTGTTATGCGGGGCAGAAGGTGGCGGTGGTGAACGCGGCGCTGCCCTATGTGGGCGACATCGAAATGCCCGACGCGCTGGTGGTGGATGCGCTCCTCATTAGCCGCGGCGCCAAGGGCCATCTGAGCGATATGCTGATGCGCTACAATCCCTCGCTTGTCGTGCTCGACGGTTCGCTGAACGACTATTATCGCACGCGTTTCGCCGAAGAAACGGCCGCTGCCGGTCTGCCGCTCTACGACGTGAAAGACCAGGGTGCGCTGACGCTTGAGGCGAAAAGTGCATCTTCTGACTCGCAGGAAACCAAAAAGTGATGCAAGAATTTGCAAGTGTGCAAATTATTCGCTAACTTTGCGGGCGGTAATCCCAAAATCTTATCCATTACCTTTTCCCTCTTCCCTCTTCCCTAAACAAACCTCTTACCTTATAAAGTACTATGAGCAATCTCGCATTAGGCGTTGACGTTGGCGGTAGCCACGTTTGCAGCGCTATCATCGACATCGACAATGGCACCATCGTGGGTGCCCCCGTAACCACCGACGTAGCCCACACCGAAGCAGCCGACGTGCTCTTCGCAGCATGGGCCAAGAACCTTGAGCAGTGCCTTGCCGCCGCTCCCGAACCCGTGACACGCATCGGTATGGACTTCCCTGGGCCTTTCGACTACAAGAACGGCATTTCCCAGATGGAGCACAAGATGCCCCACATCAAGGGTCTCTCCGTAGCCGACGAACTTCGTAAGCGCATGGCAAATAGCGAAGGCCTTGAGTTCCGCTTTGTCAACGATGCAAACGCTTTTGCCCTCGGCGAAGCTCATTTCGGCGGCGCCAAAGATGCTGACCGTGTCATCGTCCTCGCCATCGGTACTGGTCTTGGTAGCGGCTTCATCGCCGACCATCAGATTGTGGAAGAAGGCGACACCGTTCCCCCCGATGGCGAAGTGTGGAACCTTCCCTATGGCGACGACATCGCCGATGCACAGTTCTCCACCCGCGGCATCGTGGGCCGTTACGAGAAACTCACCGGAGTAACTCTCCCCGGAGCCAAGGAAGTGGCAGAGCGTTTCGATACCGATCCCGCTGCCCGCCAGACCCTCGAGTCCTTCGGCTGGGAACTTGCCGACTTCACCGCTCCCCTCATCAAGCAGTTCCAGTGCAAGGACATCCTCATCGGTGGTAACATTGCCCGCTGCCTGAACCTCTTCGGTCCCAAGCTCAACGAGCGTTACGCCGAACTCGGTCTCGAGGTCAACGTACGTGCCTGCAAGCTCCTCAGCGATGCTGCCATGATGGGTGCCGCTGCCCTCTACAAGTAATCAAGCGTATTTCGTAAATCACCAGTGTCCGGTTTGGTGAAGCCTCTTTGTGGAGACTTCATCGAACCGGACACTTATCTTTGAAGTAGAAAAAACTACCTTTGAAGTA
>JAUNIC010000216.1 GCA_030523615.1 Bacteroidales bacterium | reverse complement strand
CTAGTTGTTGATGAGGCTTCGCGCCTTTTCGGCGCAGCGCTCCATGAGCCATTTGGGGGTGGATGTAGCTCCGCAGATGCCAACGGTGGAAGCGCCTTCGAGCCACGCGGGATCGAGCGCTTCAGGATCGTCGATGAGGTGGGTGCGGGGATTGACGCTGCAGCAGGCCTCACAGAGCACGCGGCCGTTGCTACTCTTCAGTCCGCTCACGAAGAGCACCACATCGTGTTTCTTCGCAAAGTCGCGCACACCCTCCAGGCGGTTGGCCACGCGGCGGCAGATGGTGTCGAAATAGTGGAACTCTGCCGGGGCGACGATGTGTTGCGTCATGTGTTCCACCACCTGCTGAAAACCGTCGAGAGACTTTGTCGTTTGCGAGAAGAGGAACGTCGTGCGGTTCATGTCGACACGGTCAATCTCGCTGATGTCGGCGATGACGATGGCCGTGCCGTTGGTCTGTCCAACGAGTCCCAACACTTCGGCGTGGCCGGGCTTTCCGTAGATGACAATCTGTGCGTCGGGGTAATCGTGATACACTCGCTTGATGCGTCGTTGCAGACCCAGCACCACGGGGCATGTGGCGTCGATGATGGTGATGCCCTGGCGTTCTGCCTGCTCGTAGGTTGAGGGCGGTTCGCCGTGGGCGCGGAGCAGCACCTTCGTGTCGTGGAGTTTGCTGAAGGCTTCGTGGTCAATCATCTCGAGACCCATCTCGCGCAGACGGTCACACTCGCGGCCGTTGTGCACGATGTCGCCGAGGCAGTACAGCTGGTGGTGTTTTGCCAACTCCTCCTCGGCCTTGTTGATGGCTGTTGTCACTCCGAAGCAGAAGCCCGAGCCTTCGTCTATTTCGATATTGAGCATGAGTTGTCTATTCGTCGATTTCTTCCCAATCGGGATATTGCTGCTTGTAGGATTCGAGGAGTTCGAGCTGCTCGGGAGTGAGCGTGTCGCGCATCGTGTCCAGACGTTTGATGTTGAGGAGCATGCTGTAGGTCTTGCCCGCCCATCCGTCTTCGGAGTGGATCGAGTGCTCGATGTCGCCGATGAGCAGTTCGGCTTCGGAAAGCGTCGCGGTAGAGTCGGCAACCGTCTTGGGGTGGTGGCGGTCAATGTTCGTGCTGATGGTGTCGGGCGACGGCATTTTTTCGGCCGGAACCACCTTCAGGACGATGACGGCCGCGATGATGGCGGCTGCCAGGCCGATGAGCATGGTGATGAGTTTACGTTTGTCGATGTACATGATGATGGAGGGGGATGCAACTTCAGAAGATGCTGCAGCGAAAAAGGGTTTCTAATGGATTAGAACGAGTAGGCCACGTTGCCCATGATGGAACTGGTGGAGTGGTGGTACTTGGCCCAAGAAATGCCGAACTTGAACTTCGAGAGATTGAGGCCAGCACCGAGGCTGAGGCCCGCCATATGCGACGAACCGGCTGCCTTCAGCTCGTAGGCACGACGGAAGTTGTAGCCGCCGGCGATGTAGAGATAGTTTGTGGGCTTGATCTCCACACCGAAGACCACGTGGTTCAGCGCAAGGCGTCCGAACTTCAGTTTTTCGGCATCGGGCACATAGTAGTCGCTCTTCTTCCAGCGGGTGAGATCGATGAGTGTGACGTTGAATTCCACCGGCAGATGGGCCAGACCCTTGGTGAAGCCCGCCTGGAGGTTGAAGGGTACGCGCTCGACAACGCCGTCGAACGTCTTCACCTGTGCGCCAATGTTGCGCATCACGACTGAGGCGCTGAAGTCTTTTTCGACGTCAAGATAATTCAAACCTAAATCTACGCCGATGGCCAACGAGGAGTACTCCGCAATGTGGGAGTAGCCCATCTTGAAGTTGGCGCCGCCGGCCCAGTGGTCAGAAAGGAGATAGCTGTAGCCAACGCCCACCACGATATCCTTCGGCGAGAAGTCGCCAATGATGTTGCCGTGCTCATCGGTTTCGTCCATCGATCCGTAGCCCAAATAGTGGCCGAAGACGGCTCCCGTGTGGCGTTCGCCAATGGCGCGCGAGTATTCCGCACCCATCCACTTCGTGCCGTCAGCGTAGGTCATGAACTGCAGGCCGAGCAGATTGCTGTCGAGGTTCGAAAGCAGCGCCGGATTGTGCAGCACCACGCTCGGCTGAGCGTCGGCCGACGACACGTTTTCGCCGCCCAGCGCCGTGACGTGTGCCGAGGTCGGCAGGGTCAGCATGGTGAGCGTCGAACCACTCTCTTGTGCAAAGGAAAGGGCGCAAAAAAGGGAGAAAACGGTGAGAATTAATATTTTTTTCATGTAAAATTCAAAATTGTGCTCCAAAGTTACTATTTATTTTAGATTTTGGGCGTATTTTTGCACCACAAAATTCAACAATCACCTAAAAAATAATTAAAAAAGGGCGAAAACGCCTCGGTTAGTTGTCAAAACCGTTCAGCAACGGTCATTTCGGCGACGGCCCCTTCTGCAGAAGAGCATACCTGTCCTCATATATAACGTGAAAGGTCATTCTTTATTATCCCAAGAGTGGTGCGACCTTGTTTTCGAAGGCCGCAACAAGAATTACGGTGCCTACGTGTTGCGTCGCGACGCGGGGCGTCGCTATCGTCTTGTGGCCATGCTCGTCGGCGGAATGTTTGCCATTTTCATGCTTGTGGCAGGCGTCGCAGGCGTATTCGTCTATCAGGCGATGAAGGAACGCATCACGGAGATCGAGGACGAGGTGAAGAAACTCAAACCCCTCGAGGACGAGAAACTGAAAGCCATCTCCGCTGGCCGTCGCCCTGTCAAGGGCGTGGCGAAAGACAAGGCCACACAGCAGGCTCCTGAAATGGTCGACAATGCCGTCGTTGTCAGTCTGCCCATCGCTGTGGCTTCCCCCGACGATATCGAAACCGAAGATGCCTCGGAGCTGCGCGATAAGGATATGCTGCACAACACTAATCAGCGTGATCTGCCCCTCGAAGGTGCGCAGCTCATCGAAACCGAAAAAGTGGAGGAAATGCCCATCTTCCCTGGCGGTATGGAAGCTCTGATGCGGTTTATGGACACCAATATCGTCTACAGTCAGGGAGCCATCAATCAGCATCTCGAGGGCGACGTCGAAGTAGCCTTCATCATCGATCCTCAGGGCAATCTCATCGAACCTCAAATCGTCAAGTCCGTTCATCCCACGCTCGACAGCGTCGTGCTCAACGCCGTGAAGCGTATGCCGAAGTGGAAACCTGGCAAAGTCAACGGAAAACCCGGTTTCGTGAAAGTGCGCATCCCCGTTCATTTCCAGGTGGACTGATGCTCCTAAAATATACGAAGAGCCCCTCCGATTCTCACGTCGAGAATTTCGGAGGGGCTCTTTGTCATCGTCATCGTTATCGTAGCGCTGCGTATCGTTATCGTAACGCAGTGCATCGTCATCGTTATCGTCACTTCGTGAGCATATAGAAGCCGCCAGGGAGAACCTTGACGATGCCTGAGAGCTCCATGTCGAAGAGGATTGCGTTGATGTCGGCCGCCGCCATGTGGGTCTTTTCTGCCAGCATCGCGGTGTTGAGGCCGTCGGTGCCTTCGAGTGTTTCGGCCAACAGTTGCTGTTCGGGAGTGAGGGCTGCAAACTTTTGTCCGCCACGTTGGGGAGGCTCGTTGCCGAAGAGGTCCAACTGTTGCGGATGCGACAGATAGGGCACGCTGTCTTGCCACCATCCGAGCTCTTTTACTACATCTTCTGCACTGAGCATCATCATGGCCTTAGCGTTGAGGATGAGATTGTTGCAACCTATGCTGTAGGGGTCGTTGACGCGTCCGGGGCAAGCAAAGACCGCACGGTCATAACTTCGCGCGATGCGGGCTGTAACTAAAGAGCCGCCATGCTCGGCGCTCTCCACGACGATGGTTGCGTCGGCCATACCGGCCACGATGCGGTTGCGACGCAGGAAGTTGCCCTGCAGCGGACGCGTGCCGCGGACGTACTCCGTCAGAATGCCGCCGTTCTGCAGCATACGTTTGGCATCGTTGCGATGGGTGGCGGGGTAGATTTGGTCAAGGCCATGTGCCACTACACCCACAGTGGGAAGGCTGTGTTCCATACAGCCTCGATGGACGTGGATGTCGACGCCGTAAGCCAATCCGCTGACGACGAGCGTGTCGGGCAGCAACTCGGCCAGACGCTCTGTGAAACGTGCGCACAACTGTTTGCCGTACTCCGAAATCTTTCGCGTGCCGACGACGGCTACCACGTGCTTGGCGTTGAGGTTGGCCGTGCCGCGGTAGAAGATGACCACGGGTGCATCGGGACAGTCGCGGAGGCGGGCAGGGTAGTCCTCGGCTGTGATGGGCAGGACGCTGATCTTATGCTGGCGGCAGAATTCCATTTCCTCCTCGGCGCGCTTCAGAGCCTCGTCGCGGTATTTGGCGATAGCGTTGATGCTCTTCCATCGGTAGTTCTCGTTGGCATTCTTCAGTGCCTCCTCGGGGTGCATGACGATGGCTTCGGCACTTTCACAGTGTCGAAGCATCTCCAGTTGCATCGAGGGTGTGATGCCTGGAAGGACCGTGAGGGCGAGGGTGTGGAGCACGGGGTGAGGGAAGAGGTCAGAGGTAAGAGGTAGGAGGTAGGAGGG
>JAUNIC010000215.1 GCA_030523615.1 Bacteroidales bacterium | reverse complement strand
GACGCTGGCGCATGTAGTCGTCGAGGAGACGGAGGGCGTACTTGCCGAGACAGAAGAGCGCGATGACGTTGCAGATGGTCATGATGGCCATGAAGAGGTCAACGAGACCCCAGGCTACATCGAGGGTCGTCAGCGCGCCGACAAAGACCATGACGCCGAGCAACAGACGATAACCGAGCATCACGCCGGGGCGCTTGGAGAGGAAATAGACGTTCGTCTCGCCATAGAAATAGTTGCCCAAGATGCTGCTGAAAGCGAAGAAGAAAATGGCGACGGCGACCACAACACCGCCCACAGGACCAATGTGCTCCGTCAGCGCCAACTGGGTGAGTTCGATGCCGCTCTCGCCGCCGTTCCACACTCCGCTGCAGAGGATGATGAGGGCTGTACAGGTGCAGACAACGAGGGTGTCCATGTAGACGCCGAGGGTCTGTATGAGGCCCTGCTTCACGGGATGCGACGTCTCGGCGGTTGCTGCAGCATTCGGTGCACTGCCTTCGCCTGCCTCGTTGCTGAAGAGGCCGCGCTTCAGACCCATGATGATGGCCGTTCCGACCATACCACCCATGGCTTGGCGGCCGCCAAAGGCGCTGTCGACGATGAGCCACAGCACAGAGGGTATCTCGCGCCAATTGATGGCTACGACAAAGACCGCAAGACCGAGGTACATCACCGCCATAAACGGCACCACCACGCTGCTCACGCGGGCAATGCGCTGAATGCCACCGAAGATGATGGCGAGCGACAGGCCCGTAAGCACCACGGCCATCACCCACGGATTGATGCCGAAGGCGTGAGTAAATGCAAGCGAGATGGTGTTGCTCTGCACGAGGTTGTTGGTGAATCCGAAGTCGAGAACGATGGCAACGGCGAAGATTTGGGCAAACCAGTGTTTCTTCATGCCTCGCGAGATGTAGTAGGCGGGGCCGCCGATGAACGAGTCCTTGCCGCGGATCTTATAGAGCTGAGCCAACGTACACTCCACGAAGCTGTTGGCGCTGCCGACGAGGGCCATCATCCACATCCAGAAGATGCTGCCGGGGCCGCCGATGGCAATGGCTGTGGCGACACCGGCCATATTGCCTGTGCCGATGCGCGAGGCGAGGCCGACGAGGAAGGCTTCGATGGGCGAAATGGCGCGCTTGCCGCCGTCCGCAGGTTGTGCGGACTTGGGGCGCTCGAACGATACGCGGAACATCTCGCCGAGGAGGCGGAACTGCACGCCGCGCGTGCGTACGGTATAGAGGAGTGCGCAGATGACGAGCAGGACGAGCAGAACGTAGGTCAGCGGCTCGTTGATGAGATCGAGGAGTTGGACAAGTTGTTGTTGCATAGGTTTTGTGTTACAGGTTCTGGTACTTCTAGAACTCGTGTGAAGGGTAATAAAACAGAAAATGGGCGCATAACGGGTTTTACGTGCTCGCTGCAGGGGCGCCCTGGAAAACCGCTGACGCGGAAAACCCCTCAACGGGGAAAACGATAGACGAAGAAAACACGTTATTTTTCACTCGTCCTTGTCATTAGAAAAAAACATAGAAAACACCGCTTCGCAGAGAAAACAATTTTTGAATAATGTTTTTTCTCGCCGCAGGCGGGTGTTTTTCTTGTTTTTTTCCTTGGCCGCAGCATCGTCCTTGTCATTAGAAAAAAAACATTGAAAACACCGCTTCGCAGAGAAAACAATTTTGAATAATGTTTTTTCTCGCCGCAGGCGGGTGTTTTTCTTGTTTTTTTCTTGGCAGCAGCATCGGTTTTCCTTGTTTTCGTTTTCAGCGTTAAGCGTTTTCGGGAGATTGCGACCGTTTTCCAGCGCCCCCAGCCGAGGACACGTAAAAACATTTGGCGCATTTTCTGTTTTATATTCCAAGCGCACTTTGCGTTTTCAATGTGTTTTCACACAATTTCTAGAATAACCCAGATTCTTGACGTACATGGCGCGGATGGCGTTGAGGACAGCGAGGATCATGACGCCGACGTCGGCAAAGATGGCCAGCCACATATTGGCGATGCCGAAGGCGCCGAGGACGAGACACGCACCCTTGATGCCGAGGGCCATGATGATGTTTTGCCACACGATGCGCAGCGTATGACGGGAGATGCGGATGGCTTTGTCGATCTTCAGCGGATCGTCGTCCATAAGCACAACATCGGCGGCTTCGATGGCTGCATCGCTGCCCACTCCGCCCATGGCAATGCCCACATCGGCACGCGTCAGGACGGGAGCATCGTTGATGCCGTCGCCCACGAAGGCAAGTTTGTCGCTCTTGCCGCACGAGGCAAGGAGTTCCTCGACACGCTGCACCTTATCGGCCGGCAGGAGTTCGCTGTACACCTCGTCGAGCCTCAGCTTTGCGGCCACCTGTTCGGCCACAGTCTTGGCGTCGCCGGTGAGCATGATGGTGCGCACGACACCGGATTCGTGCAGCGCTGCGATGGCTTCGGCAGCATGGGGCTTCACGATGTCGCCGAGCACGATGTGGCCCATATAGGTGCCTTCACACGCCACGTGGACGATGGTGCCGGCGGTGTGGCAATGGCAGAAGTCCACACCAACCTGACGCATGAGTTTTTCGTTGCCGACAGCCACTTTCTGTCCGTCGATGATGGCGGTGATGCCGTGGCCGCCGATCTCTTCGATGTTGCTCACGCGGCCGTGATCGATGCCTTTTCCATAGGCGCGCAGGAGGCTCTTGGCGATGGGGTGCGAGGAGGCGCACTCAGCCAGGGCGGCCATCTCAAGCAGAGCGGCGCGGGCCTCTTCTGAAGGGTTCTCTTCGCAATGGGGGCCGTGCATAGCAGTAACTTCGAAGACGCCGAGGGTGAGGGTGCCGGTCTTGTCGAGAACGACGGTCTTGACCTTCGAAAGGGTTTCGAGGATGTTGGCGCCTTTGACGAGTACGCCGTTGCGGCTGGCTCCACCGATGCCGGCAAAGAAGGAGAGGGGAATGCTGACGACGAGGGCGCAGGGACAACTGATGACGAGGAACGTCAGGGCGCGGTAGATCCACGTCTGCCATGCGGGCTCGGCGCCCATAACGAGCATGAGCACAAGGGGAGGCAACACGGCGAGGGCCAAGGCGCTGTAGCAGACAGCAGGGGTGTAGACGCGGGCAAAACGGGCGATGAAGTCCTCGGACTTTGACTTGTGGGAGGCGCTGTCCTCGACGAGCTCAAGGATCTTGGATACGGTAGACTCGTCGAATTCTTTCGTGGTTTCAATGCGCAGCACGCCGGTCATATTGATGCTGCCGCTGACGATTTCCTGGCCTTCGCCAATCTCGCGCGGGAGCGATTCGCCGGTGAGAGCGGCGGTGTTGAGCGAGGAGCGTCCGCTGACGACGATACCATCGATAGGCACCTTCTCGCCGGGTTGCACCACGATGATTTGGCCCACTTCCACATCGTCGGGATCGACGCGTTCGAGGTTGCCGTCTTCGTCCTCAATGTTAGCGTAGTCGGGACGAATGTCCATCAGTTCGGTGATGTTCTTGCGACTCTTGCCCACGGCGTAGCTTTGGAAGAACTCGCCAACCTGGTAGAAGAGCATGACGGCGATGGCTTCGAGGTAGTCGCCGCTCTGCTCGTAGAGGGCGAGGGAGAAGGCGCCGATGGTGGCCACAACCATGAGGAAATTCTCGTCGAAGACGCGGCCGTTGCGAATGCCGAGCAGCGACTTGCGGAGAATGTCGTAACCGATGATGGCATAAACAACGAGGTAGTACAGAATACCCTGCTCCACCCCTCCGAGCGGAAGGATGGAGACGTCGGGCAGCAGCGCCAGCACAGCAGTGAGGACGGCTGCCACAATGATGCGCAGAAGCATCGTGCGTTGTTTCTTGGTCATAGTCAAGTCCAGCGTGCGGGATTAAAGGATGGCGAAATCGGGCTCAACCTTCTTGGCCACGCGGAGAATTTCGCTCAGCACGGCTTCGGGTTCTGCACCTTCTTCGAACTCGATCTTCATCTTCTGGGTCATGAAGGAGATGGTGAGTTCCTTTACGCCTGCGACTTTCTTGGCTTCAGTTTCTACGAGGTTGGCGCAATTGGCGCAGTCGACCTCAATCTTGTAAGACTTCTTCATTTTTACTTTGATTTTTGAGTGTTACGTTTGCAATGTTTTTGGTTTTCGGCTGCAAAGGTAGCACAAAAGGATTGCAACCGAATTGCAGACAGCTATGGATGGGCAATCGTTGCAATTCGGTTGCAAAAAACGGGAGCTTAAAAAGTCTTTCTATGTATAGCGCGCCCGAATGAAGGGCTTGCATTGCATGGGGATGGCAGTGGTCTTGTATCGCTCGCGATTAGCGACGTCCGCCGCCGAAACTGCGACTACCGCCTGCGCTGTGGCTTGCACCGCCGCGCGAGGGAGCGCTGCCTGCGCTGCTGCCACCTGCGTGGCTGCGGCTTGCGCCTGCACTGCTTCCACCACGGCTACCGCCACGACTGCTGCTGGGAGTTGCGCTACTTCTGGTTGCGCCGCCACGGCTGCCGCTGGGCTGAGCTGATCCACCTCGGCTTCCGCCGCTATAGCTGGAACCACCACGGCTACCACCGGGCTGTGCGCTGTGGCCATTGTTGTGACCGCCATTGTTGCCACCGGGACGAGCGCCACCGTTGTTGTGACCACCGTTGTTACCACCAGGACGAGCTCCG
>JAUNIC010000214.1:4448-4687 GCA_030523615.1 Bacteroidales bacterium | reverse complement strand
CTTCTTCGTGGTGTTTTGGGGAGTAGGCTCGGTGGGAAACACGTCGATGTGTGGAGGATCTTCAGGCTCAGGTTTTTGGGGCTTCTCTTCGGGCTTCTCGGGCTTTTGCTCGGGTTTCTTCTCGGATGTTCCAGCTTCGGTGAGCGAGGGAGCAACGGTTGGGTCGTCCTCGGTGTCGCTCTGCTCGGGCGTGGTGTGGAACCCTGCGAGAACGGTGTCGTCGTCGCCCACTTCTTCGA
>JAUNIC010000214.1:0-4438 GCA_030523615.1 Bacteroidales bacterium | reverse complement strand
TTTTCCTCGGGTTTTTCCGCTTCGGCGAGGAAGGCACGTATTTCGGCGATGTTCTGCGGACGGCGAGTGCGGAGGGGCTTCATCATCCAGAAGATGAGGTCGCGGGTCTTCTGACTGATGCCGTCGGGGAAGGGCAGAGCTTCGGTGGGATTCTCGTCGATATCGGTGGGAGTGGGGAGGCTGTTGTTGGTCAGCATGCGGTAGATGGTGGCGCCGAGGGCGTAGATGTCGGTCCAGGGGCCGAACTTCTCGAAGTTCTGCTCCATCTGCTCGGAGGGTGCGTAGCCGGGGGTGAAGGCGAGGGTGGTCGAGGTGTCGACCTGGTCGCCGTTCTTGTTCTCAAACTGCTTGCTGGTGCCGAAGTCGATGAGGATGGCGTTGCCTTGCTTGTCGAGCATGATGTTGCCGGGCTTGAGGTCGAGGTGCCAGATGTTTTCGGCGTGTACGCTTTCGAGGGCGTCGAGGAGCTGGCTGAGGATGCTCATCACCTGCTCTTCAGGCATGGGTTGCTGGGTGCGCTTCATCATGGTGCCGATGCTCTCGCCGTCGATGTAATCCATGACGTAGTAGGAGGTGCCGTTCTCATCGAAGAGGTCGTGAACGCGCACGATGTTGGTGTGGACGAGGCTGCGCAGGCGCTTGGCTTCCTTGCGGAACTTCTCCTGCTGCTGCGCGAATTTGTGTACGTTTTCGGTGAGGGTGACGGTGACTTCGTTGCCATCGGCGCCGCGGCCGCAGACGCCCTTGATGTAGAGCTCTTTGATGGCCACGCGTTCGTCGAAATTGGTGTTGACGGCAAGGTAGGTTTTGCCGAAACCTCCCGAAGCGAGATGCTGCTCAATGCGGTAGCGACCGGAACCGAGCAGGGTGCCGATGGGAAGGAGGCCTTCTTGTTTGATGTCTGGAGTAGGCATATATTTAGTGGTTTAGAGTTTAGTGGGGCCTATAGGGCTTATGGGGCCTATTATCTCCTAAAAAGCGGCGTCGGTCTCTTCGTGACGTCGGTCGGTTGGGGTGAGGGCGTAACTCTCCTCGTTGCGGCGTGGACCAAAGCTAAGGTCGAAGCCGGCGTCAAGCAGTTGCTGCGCCAAAGCGGGACGACCGCGAAAGCCGTGGATGGTCCAGCGCTGACGGGGACGGTGCTCCTTGTGCAGGCGGAGTAGGCGATCGAAGGCGCGGACGCAGTGGATGACGAGGGGTTTACCGTACGTTTCGCTGAGTTGGATGCAGGCGGCGAATACTTCGTCCTGCGCTTCGAGCGGTGCAGCTGAGCGTTCGGGACCATCGCCTTGCAGGGTGTCGTATCCGCATTCGCCGAGGCAGACCACCTCGGGGAGCGCAAGCAGCGTGCGAAGGCCGTCGAGATGACGCTCGAGGTTGAAGTCGGGTTGCGCCGTCCACCACGGATGGATACCTGCGGCATAGAGCGCACCCTCGGCAGCGTGGGGCAGGTGGCCAAGGGTCGGCATATCGCCGTCGCCATCGAGCCAACGCTCAGGGTATAGCACAGCATCCTGCGGCAGACAGACGATGCCGCTGCCGGGAGGAGTGTCGAGACGGTGAGTGTGGAAGTCGAACATTTCCTTATTTCTTCACGCGAGCGTAGCAGCGGAAGCCGTAGATGGTGATCATCACGAAGCAGATGAAGGGCAGGCAGTAGCTGACGTTCACGCTGGGGAGACCAAAGATGATGTGCTCGGGGCCACCTGCGTCGATGATGGTGCCCTGGAGGGGAGGCATGAGTGCGCCGCCGACGATGGCCATCACGAGGAAGGCTGCACCGAGGGTGCTGTCGACGAGTTCTACGTTTTCGAGGGCGATGCCGTAGATGGTGGGGAACATGAGCGACATGAAGAAGCTGATGGCCACAAGGCAGTAGAGGCCCGTCATGCCGTCGATGAGGATGCAGCCCGCGGTGCAGCAGGCGGCGCCGATGCCGAAGATGGCGAGGAGCAGACGGCCGTTGAACCACTTCATGAGGTAGGTGGCGATGGCGCGTGAGCAGAGGAACATGAACATGGCGGCGATGTTGAAACGCTGTGCCGTGGCTTTGTCGATGCCGAGGTGGTCAGCGTACTGGATGATGAAGGTCCACACCATGATCTGTGCGGCAACATAGAACACCTGGGTGAGCACGCCTTCACGGTATACGCTGTTGGCCCACAGGTTGCGGAGGGTCTGTCCGGCGCTGACCTTCTCGGCGCTACCGGCGGTGTTGGGCATCTTCTTGAGGGCGATGATGACGAGCATGATGAGCACGACGAGTCCGATGCAGACGTAGGGATTGCGGATGACGCCGAGGTCGTGGGCACGGATGGTGGCCTTCGTGGCTTCGTCGAGCGAACTGAAGATGAGCTGGCCAGAGGCGTCGCGCACTTCGCTGTCGAGGGCAGGGAGTACGATGAAGCTGGCTACGGCCATACCGGAGAGCGAGCCCATGGGGTTGAAGGTCTGGGCCAGGTTGAGGCGGCGCGTGGCGGTCTCGCGGGAACCGAGAGAGAGGATGAAGGGGTTGGCCGTGGTCTCAAGGAAGGCGAGGCCGAAGGTGAGGATGTAGAGCGAGCAGCAGAAGAAGGTGAAGTTCTCGTAGGCTGCTGCGGGGATGAAGAGGAAGGCACCGAAGGCGTAGAGTGCGAGGCCGAGGAGGATGCCGCTCTTGTAGCTGTACTTACGGATGAAGAGGGCTGCGGGGATGGCCATCGTGGCGTAGCCGCCGTAGAAGGCAAACTGCACCATAGAGGCCTTGGTGGCCGAGAGTTCCATGACGGTCTGGAAGGCCGCTACCATGGGGTTGGTGATGTCGTTGGCAAAGCCCCAGAGAGCAAAGAGGCTGGTGATGAGGATGAAGGGCACGATGAGGTTCACTCCGTCTTTGCGGAAGAAGCCGTCCTTGGGTTTGTTGTTGTCCATCGTGAAAGTGTCAGTTAGATTGGTGGATGATTTATTCGATTGTGATGTTTGAGTCTTCGGTGATTTCGCCCGTTGTGAGAGCCTGGAGCAAGATATTGCCGATGCCGGTGGCCTCGACGGGGCCGGCGATGACGGGCAAGCCGGTGGCCTCTGAGGCGAGGCGGTTGAGAAGAGCGTTGCGGGAGCCGCCTCCTATAATATTAATCGCGCGTACGGGAGTGGGCAGGAGAGCGTTGAAGTCGCGTATGCCCTTGGCGTAGCGGTGAGCAAGGCTCTGAAGCACTACGCGGACGGTCTCGCCGATGGTGGCGGGCACCTGCAGCGAGCGCTCGGCGCAGTAGCTCAGAATGGTGTCTTCCATGCAGCGGGGATTGGCGAAGATGGGATCGTCCACATCGACGATGGTGTCGATCTTGGCAGCCTCGGCAGCGGGAAGGATAACGTCGAAGGCCACGTTCTCGCCGCGCTTCTCCCATTCCGCCATGAGGCGCTGGAGGAACCACAAGCCAGTGATGTTCTGGAGGAAGTTGTAACCGCCCTCTACAGCGCCCGTTGTGGGATGGAGCAGAATGCCGCCCTCGTTGGAGCAGCCTGCGAGGCGTGCCTCTTCGGTGAGGACGGGCTCGTCGAGAGCAACGCCGAGGAGCGACCATGTGCCGCTGGAGAGGAAGGCGGTGATTCCCGACGGAGAAGCGTCGGGAACGGTGGCCATCTTGTAGGCCGAGGCGAAGCTGGCGCTCTGGGTGTCGTGGCTGCCCACGGCGATGACCTTGACGTCGGTCGTGAGGCCGAGGTCGGCAGCAACCTCAGCGGTGAGGTGGCCGCGCACGGTGCCGGGCATGACGATGGGAGGGAACATCTCGCGACGCAGGCCGAGGGAGTCGATGAGTGCGTAGTTCCAGTTGCGCTGGCGAGCGTCGAGGAGCTCGGAGGTGGAGGCGATGCTGTATTCGCAGTTCGCTTCGCCGGTGAGGAAGAAGCTGAAGAGGTCGGGCGTGAAGAGCAGATGGGCGGCGCAGTCGAGGATGGGCGATCCCTCGCGCTTCATGGCGATGAGCTGGTAGATGGAGTTGATGTCCATCATCTGGATGCCCGCCGTGCCGTAGTGGGCAGCGACGTCGTGCGTCTGGATGAACTCTTCGCAGAGGCCTGCGGTGCGTTCGTCGCGATAGCAGACGGGGAGACCGAGGAGATTGCCTTGTGCGTCGACAAATCCGAAGTCTACGCCCCAAGTGTCTACGCCGATGCTCTTGATGCAGAGGTCGGTGCGCTTGGCAGCTTTACGGATGCCCTCCTTCATGTCTTCAAAGAGGGCGGGGAAATCCCAATAGACGTGGCGTCCGATGCGCACCTGGCGATTGCCAAAGCGGTGAATCTCTTCGAGCACGAGGCGCCCGTCCTGAATGTATCCGGCCATTACGCGGCCGCTTCCGCCACCAAAGTCAGCGGCGAGGAATGTATTTTTCATAGCTATGATGTGAGGTTGTAGTATTTTGGGCTGATTGGGGGCTGGATGTTCTAGAAGTTC
>JAUNIC010000213.1:4419-4707 GCA_030523615.1 Bacteroidales bacterium | reverse complement strand
CTCCATATGACAACAGCAAAACCCTCGTATGCCCCGCCTCCGACGTTAAAGAAGTACGGCGATCCGCTGGTCGACGCAGCATATACGACACTATCCACGTCACCTTCGACGGTAACCTCTTCCCCGACGTGGTTTCCGGCTTCTTCCCAACCAATTACCTTGCTTTCGTCATAGACGTTCCTCAAGCCGGAATCGGGATCGAACCGATACAGGTTCGGGTATGCCGTGGGAATGTCGCTGTACGTCTTCCGGGCATTATCGCTACGCGTTTCCTCGCCAGCATTATCG
>JAUNIC010000213.1:0-4409 GCA_030523615.1 Bacteroidales bacterium | reverse complement strand
ATGCAGAACATGGTGCTATCGGAGTTCGGTGTAGCAAGAACAAGCCAGCTCACAGGCCCGTTTTGACCCCCGTATTCCAACGTGCACTGAAGCGTATCGGCCTCGTCGTACAGGACGTACCCGTTGCCGCTCTGGCCCTTTTCCATTTGGAACAAGAATGTGTTCAGTTGGCCATTCGCAGTAAAGTCCAATTGCGCAGTGCCATCGCTGGTTATATCTAGCGTCGCGGAACTATTGGCGTCAGAAAGCAGCATGGTATCGGAAACGTTTACGCCATCCGTCGTGTAGCTATCGTACCCAATCCAATGCCCGAGAAACTTTTCGTCTACCGGGCTTTCACTGGAATCCTTACTATCCTCCTGCTTGTCGTTCGACACCTGAGCCGATTTGCCCTCCACAGACCTTTGCGCCGAATCGGCCTTGCCGCTGTGGCTGGTCGCAGTCGACGAAGACCCGCAACCCACAAGGCTGAAGGCCAAGAAGAGCGCACACACAAAGACAATCAGGCGGTTTTTGGTATTCACAGAAACCCCTCCAAGCGACCTGTATCAAATACGATAGGTACCTTGTTGCCAGTATATGCCATTGCGAGGTGTGCCCATTGGGCAATGGGCACACCCTGACGACCGTGCACGGGAAGACACAGGCCGCCTCTGCCAATGCCGAAACCAGCAGCGGCATTTTGCCACCCGATTTCGCTCTGCACCCGCAGGAAAACGCGATTGCGCACCCGCCGTGGCCTACCCGTTCCTGGCACCGCCAAGTACGTAAAGCGCGAGGGCAGCCGGCCGATGAGCATCACCTGGGAGCTTGATGAGCCGATCCCCACGAAGTTCTTGCAGAAGACTAACAAGCTGGTTGTGGGGTGACGAGGCAGCCAGGAACTCACAAGTTAACACCCCGTTATTGCCCCAATCGCAAACCATGATGGATAATAAGTTAGGCACATAAAGCGCATCGATAAACAGGGGGCGATTCATGGCAAACGAAATCGTTCGGTTCGACGAGAACACCCTTAAGCAGCTCCTTCCCATCTGTCTCGATTTCGCGGACAAGTACAAGCGGAACGAGAAAATCGACATCCACGATGCGGTCGACAAAGTCGGGCAGGCGTTCGGAGTCGACAACGTCGACAAGGAAGCACAAAAGCAGATAAAGAAACTCATGCAGGACGGGCTCGGAGAAGTATTCGGAAAAGACGAAGCCAAGGACATTACCAAGCTATTCTCAAAGAACTGCAAGCCTGTCATGTCATTGGTCTACCAGTGCGCAAAAGGCGACATCGATGCGTCAAAACTGTTCGATGGCCTGGACGCGCTGTGTTTGTCGAGTCGCGACACCCTTCAGGGGTTATTGCAAAAAGCCCTCGGCATACCCGAGCCCGTGGCAGAGCGGGTTGCCGACAAGCTCGGGCCTTACACCGTAACCGTCTATGCCTTTGCCGGCGCGTACAAGATTTACGCCAAGGCCGCCAAAGATGCCGCGCTCGCCAAAGCCCAGCGCATCGAGGTCGAACGCCTCACCAACGAGGCCATCGCGCAACTCAAGGTCCAGCGCCTGGAAATGGAAACGCTGGTCAACGTGTATATGCTCGACCGATTGCTTCCCTTCGACGAAGGCATCAACGCCATGGATCAATCTATCGTCAATGACGACGACGATGGATTCATCAAGGCAAACGCAGAATTATGGGAACTCTTTGGCCGTGATTCGCAATTCAAGAGCGCCGAAGAATTCGACGATCTCATGCTTTCAGACGAAGCATTCAAGCTGTAGGAAGGATCGCATATGGCATTCCTCAAAGGCCTTAACGTTGACGCGTTGAAAAACGCAATCGAGGCGGGCGTGAAGTCCGCGCAAGAAGGAATCGAAGCCGGAGTGAAGACTGCACAAGAAGGCATCTCCAACTTTAGCGTCGACGGCGTCATCCAGAACGTGACGGATGCCGCAGCCGCAGGTGCCGCGATGGTCGGCGGGGCCATTGAAAGCGTCATCCCGAAGCACGAAGAGGAAACAGAAGAGAACGCCGTCAAGGACCTCATCTCCCTGCTCTGGTGCCTCGCATACGTCGATGGCGTCATATCCGACGAAGAACGCGCGATACTCGGGGAACTCTCCCGCAGCCTGGACGAAAACTATGATTCTTACGTCGATGAACTCGAGCAGCAATGCGCGTTGGCGCTCGACGTAACCGCCATCGAATTCGGGGCCGAAAACGCCCCCAAACTCGAAGCCCAAAGAATCATCGAGGGGATGCACCTCTCCCCCAACGAGGCAAAGCTCGTGTGCTGGAACCTCCTCGCCATCGCAAACTCAGACAGCCTCGATGCCGCCGAGCTGGACTTCATCAGATTCGTTTCGGAGAAGTTCGGCCTCGAATCATCGGTCTTTGAGGAACTCAGAGCCTATAACGATGCCGTCGGCGAAACCGCCTTTACCCGTACAGCCCTCAAGTCCAGCGACAGAAGCTATGCGGAAATCGAGCCGCTGATGAACGAGCTCGAGCATCGCGAGCAAGTCATCCTCGAAGCCGCGCAGGCGCTCATCGGCGACCGCTAAGGAGGCATCATGCTACCATTGTTTTTCGTCATCCCCGCAGCCGCCACCGGAATCGCCGGCGCTGGCAAAACCGTAAAGAGCGTCATCGACAACAACGAGGCAAACCGCCTTACCAAAGATGCCAACGATCGCGTCGAGGAATCGCGCGAGCACCTCGAGCGCTCACGAATCCTTTGCGCCGACGCCTTGTCGAACCTTGGCGCGGAGAAGCTGTTCGTGCTGAATAACAGCATCGCGAAATTCATCGAGAGCTTCGAGCAAATCAAGAACCTCGAGCTCGTGGAATCCCTGGGCCTGGAAGAGCTCCGCAAGCTGCACATCGACAAGGAATCGATGTCCGAGCTGAAGGAAATGCAAAAGTTTGCCGCCTCGGTTGCCGGTGGCGCTTCCGCCGGAATTGCCGGTGGCGCGCTCACGGCATTCGGCGCTTACAATGCCGCAATGGCGCTTGGAACGGCATCGACGGGAGCCGCAATCTCCAGCCTGAGTGGCGCAGCGGCAACCAATGCCACCCTCGCCTTCTTCGGCGGCGGATCACTTGCCGCCGGCGGCGCAGGCATGGCCGGTGGCATGATGGTGCTCGGCGGGATCGTAGCCGGTCCCGCGCTTCTGGTTATGGGCCTCATCACCGGAAAGAAAGCCGACGAGAAGCTCGAAATCGCCAAAACCAATAGCGCTCAGGCCGATGAAATCTGCGAAGAGCTGGGCAACGCCGCTTTCCGATGCGATGCCATCCGCAGGCGCACCAACATGTTCTACTCGTTCCTGGCCAGGCTCGATGCCCGCTTCATCCCCCTGGTATTCCGCTTGGAAGACATCCTCAAAGAGGAAGGCACCGATTACCGCGAATATTCGCAGGAAGCGAAGAGCGATGTTCTTCGCGCAGCCACCATGGCTGGCACGGTCAAATCGCTGCTAGACACACCAATCCTTACGGAAGACGGCGCACTGACGGTGGAGTCCGAGGGGCTCATGCAGTCGCTTGGCGTGAAGCTGTTGGAGAAGTAAAGACGTTGCGCGTTGCAGGTTTTTAAGGGCCTGCAACGCGCAAGTTGGTGACATATGAATACGTTCTACCGAGTTCAACAACGCGTCATTCTGCCGTTGTAACCTCCACCGTGTAACCATCAGGAAGAATAGCTTCACAGAAAGCCTTTACGGACTCGCGGGCGTTCTCGTCGGCCTTTGCAAGGTTTTCCTGCATCTGCGGGCTCTCTCGTGTTTTCTTCTTCAGCTCCTTACGCGCAGCCTGCCTATCTTCCCATCCTATCTGATTGAAAATGTCGTTTTTCAGGTCATAGTACTTAACGCTTTCCTCGTCAATCTCATCCGATAGAACCTTAGATTTGGGCAGAGTCACTGTTGCTTTCGTTCCAAGCAGGCTCACATCGGCTTTGCTCATGTCTACACCGAGCTTGATTGCACCGCTATACACGAGAAGGAACTCGTGAGATGTGAAAGGAAGCACAATACCGTTGATATCATTACTCTCGTCAACTTCAGCGTAATTTGTATATGTAAAGCCCAGCGTCGATAACTCTTGTATTTCTTTGAGCTCGTTAACCAACGTCTGAGTATTTACTACCGTTGTCTCACTCTGCTTAAATGTATTCATTAACCCAACAGCAGAAAGGGCTCCGGAAAACTGCAACCCCACCACTGCAACCGAACCAAGCAGAAGACCGACAACAAAAGCTTGCAGGGTGTGTGATTTCTTCTTCTTTTCTTTCCGCGGTGCGCCAGACTGGGCTGGGACAGATTGCGACACGTCTCCTTGAACTATCTCGTTATCTTTCTTCTTTCCGAAAACCATAAGTACCCCCCCCACGATTGCTGTGCATGAGCGAACG
>JAUNIC010000212.1 GCA_030523615.1 Bacteroidales bacterium | reverse complement strand
GCTTCCGAATCCGTTTCTTCTTCAGGATCTGTAGCAGGAGCGTTGAGTAGTGCGGTCTCTTCATCCTCTGCGACTTCATCGTCGAGAACGATTGTCGTGAAGTGGGCAAAGGGACGATTCACAAGGTCGCGGAAGAGAGCGTCAGGGGTGAAGGTCACCTTGGCGTGGCCCTCTATCTGTATGCGCTCGCCAGTGTTGATATTCACACTTTCGCGGTCGCTGACGTTTACGATTTTGGTCGTGCCGAAACCTTTGACTTTCGTTTGACCGTCGGCAGCGAGAGATTCCTCTGTGACTTCAAAAAACGAACGGACAAAAGCTTCCGCTTTACGCTTGGTCATGCCTGTGCGTTCGGCAAGGCTGTCAGCGAGGTTTTGGAGGAGAATCTTCTTGTCCATAGTTTATTTTTTGAATTTGTCTTTTAATACGTTGCTCGGCTTGAACGAAACAGTGAGCTTTGGCGGGATAAGCTGACGCTGCTTGGTGTTGGGATTGACGATGATGCGTTCGAGCTTCTTTTTCACCTCAAAGGTGCCAAAACCTTGAATGGCAATGTTGTCGCCGTCGGAGAGGCTGTCTGCCATGATTTCCGTAAGCGACTCGATCAGGCGCTGGGTCTCTTTGACCGATATGTTGTTGCGCTCGGAGAGGGCGTTGATGAATTCTTTGTTGTTCATTGTTTGGCGATTTAGAGGTTCATCATTCTGCGATTTCGGCGTAGAGGTCGAACTCTTCTGTACGGTTGATGAGGGCGTTGTAGAAGTGGCCGATCTGCAATTCTGCATCAGCGGGAATAAGGACTTCGCAGTCAACGTCGGGGCTGTCATACTGTGTACGTCCTACAAACCAATCTCCCTCGCGGCGATCGATGATGATGCGCTGCGTGGTGCCTACGAGACGCTCAAGGAGTCCGGCAGAAATCTGCTGCTGCACCTGCATCAGTCGGTCCAGACGCGTCTGCTTGACTTCATCGCTGATGTCGTCCGTATAGTTGATGGCAGCGTAGGTGTCGTCTTCTTCGCTATAGGCGAAAGCGCCCATGCGGTCGAATTTGGCTTGGCGGGTAAACTCAAGAAGTTCTTCGAAATCCTCTTCCGTTTCGCCGGGGAAACCAACCATGAGAGTGGTGCGGATGCAGATGCCCGGAACTTCCTGACGCATGCGCTCAAGGAGCTCAATCGTCTCCTGCTTGGTGATGTGGCGCTGCATACGTGTGAGAACGTTGTCACTGATGTGCTGCAGAGCAATGTCGAGATATTTGCAGACGTTGTCGTTCTCGCGGATCACACGAAGGAGATCCATGGGGAACTGTGCAGGATAAGCGTAGTGGAGACGAATCCACTCGACACCGGGAATGGCTGCGATGCACTCAACGAGTTCTGCAATCTTCTGTTCTTTGTAAAGGTCGATGCCGTAGAACGTGAGTTCCTGAGCGATGATCTGGAATTCGTGGACGCCTTGCGCCACAAGTTCGCGAATCTCGTTGCAAATATCCTCCATCGTGCGGCTCTTGTGGCGGCCCGTGATGAGGGGGATGGCGCAATAGGCACACTTGCGGTTGCAGCCTTCGCTAATCTTGATGTATGCGTAGTGGCCCGTGCTGTGGAGAGCGGGGAGTGTCGTGGTTTCTGCGGCCTCTGTCTCAGTTGCATTTCCTGCAGCCTGAGCATCTTCTGCCTGAAGGTCCTCGACCATCGTTGTCCAATCGAACTTACCGTACATATGGTCAATCTCGGGAATCTCTTCTTCAAGCTCTTTGCGGTAACGCTCGGAGAGGCATCCCATCACGATGATCTGGTTGAGGAGCCCATCGGATTTGAGTTCTACGAGGTTGCAAATCTCGTTGACGCTTTCTTCTTTGGCGTCGCCGATGAATCCGCAAGTGTTGATGACAGCGATGTCGCCGTGGAGTTCTTCGGGGTTATGATAGAATTCGTAGCCTGCAGCGGCAAATCGACGCATGAGTTGCTCTGAATCAACAAGATTCTTGGAGCAGCCCATGGTAATAATGTCGATGATGTGTTTCATTATGTGCGATAAAATCATCTTCTGTCGTGTGCCGGCAGAGATTGTACAACTTTTCAATTAACAATGGGAAGGGTAGGGCAATAAGTGGTTTAGATAGAAGTTGCAGCAGGCGCTTGAAGCGTAGACTCCCATTCTTGTCTGCTTCAAACTGACCACTTAAAGTCTGTTGATGTTTGGTGTCGTTTATGAGAAGAGCGAATTAACAAAGTCTACGCGATTGAAACTTTGCAGATCAGTCATCTTCTCACCCAAACCGATGTATTTGACGGGAACCTGAAGTTCGTGGCTGATGCCGATGACAACTCCGCCCTTGGCCGTACCGTCAAGCTTCGTGATGGCGAGAGCCGTGACTTCGGTGGCTTTGACAAATTCCTTAGCCTGGTTGAAGGCGTTCTGTCCGGTTGAGCCGTCGAGAACGAGGAGAACTTCGTGAGGAGCTTCGACTTCGAGCTTCTGCATGACTTTCTTGATCTTCGAAAGCTCGTTCATCAGTCCGACCTTGTTGTGCAGACGTCCTGCGGTGTCGATGATGACCACGTCGGCACCTTCCGACTTCGCGTGGTTGAGCGTGTCGTAAGCCACTGATGCGGGATCGCTGCCCATCTGCTGCTTTACCACGGGAACGCCGATGCGTTCGCCCCAGATGCAGAGCTGTTCTACGGCGGCAGCACGGAATGTGTCGGCAGCACCGAGCACCACCTTCTTGCCTTCAGCCTTGAACTGGTAAGCAAGTTTTGCGATGGTCGTGGTCTTACCCACACCGTTGACGCCTACGACGAGGATGACGTAGGGTCGCTTGTCTTCGGGAATCTCGAAGCCGTCGGAATCATCGTTGCCGCTCTTGACGAGGAGGTTGATGATTTCTTCGCGGAGAATCGAGTTGAGCTCAGAGGTCGAGACATACTTGTCGCGTGCTACGCGCTCTTCGATGTTCTTGATGATGGCGAGGGTAGTGTCGACGCCGACGTCGGATGTGATGAGAACATCTTCGAGGTTGTCCAGGACTTCATCGTCAACTTTCGACTTTCCGACAACGGCATGCGTGATTTTGCTGAAGATGGATGTCTTGGTGGTTTCGAGTCCAGTGTCGAGAACTTCCTTCTTTTCCTTTTTTGAGAATATGTTGCTAAAGAATCCCATATCGTATAGGTGTGATTAGATGATTTGGCTGCAAAGTTACATAAAAAAATGCAAATATCTATTGATATTTGAAAAAAAGCATCTATTTGCCGTCAAAAAAGTCAAGTTTTATGAGGTAAGCACGCAAAAAAGCCCTTGCAACGAATTGCAAGGGCTTGTATATAGAACAAATTGTGTAGATGTTCTTTAGCAATTAGTTCTTGAAGAAGTCATTAACCTCTTCGTTGCGAACCATGCGCTCGTCGAAGGTATAAGCACCAGTCTTAGGGCTCTTTACCATCTTGATAACCTTGGTATAGCTACGACCATCGGTCTTACCGGTCTGGAGAGTAGCGACTGCTTTCTTTGCCATAGTTTACTATTCGAATTGTACGGGTTAATGATTACTTGATCTCCTTGTGGATGGTCATGCGCTTCAGAATGGGGTTGTACTTCTTCAGCTCGAGACGCTCGGGAGTGTTCTTACGGTTCTTGGTGGTGATGTAACGGCTGGTGCCGGGCATACCACTATCCTTGTGTTCGGTGCATTCGAGGATAACCTGAACGCGATTACCTTTTACTTTCTTTGCCATGATTGTGTTGCGAGTTTTAGCCGATTACTTGAATTTCCTTGTAGCTGGTGTAGCCCTTTGCTACGGCCTGCTTGATAGCCTTGTCGAGACCAACCTTGTTGATAAGACGGAGACCTGCAGCAGAGATCTTGAGGACGATCCAGCAGTCCTGCTCTACGTAATAGAACTTCTTGGTGAACAGGTTTGCCTCGAAGGTACGCTTGGTGCGACGCTTAGAGTGCGAAACGTTGTTACCGATCATGGCCTTCTTGCCAGTAATTTGACAGATTTTAGACATATCGCTATGTGTAATTTTTGTTACTAGTTTGTAGTTATTCCCAATCGGAGGGCAAAGTTAGTGCTTAATTTGCTAATAGACAAACTTTTCAACTGAATATTTGCAAATATTTTTGGCTTTCGGCCTTTTTTGTTATTTTGCGTTGGCAGATAATGTTATTCTGCCGATTCTGTTGTTGCCTCTTCGCTCTCTGCGGGTTCTTCGGGGATGTCCTGCTTGATGATTTCGACGAGCATATGCATGGCTGCGGCCACGGCCTTTTGGATGTTGTGCTCGCGACCTTCGTCTTCGGTGAGCTGCATCGTCACGAGGTTCTCGGCGTTGCCTGCCGCAATCCAGATGGTGCCTACACGGATGCCGGTTTTGGGGTCGGGGCCACCAGGGCCTGCAAAGCCACTGACGGCGATGCTGTAGTCGCTGCCGAACATCTCGTTAGCACCGATAACCATCTGTCGCACAACCTCCTCGCACACAGAGGTCTTCTCGGCGATGAGATTGGCGTCGACCTTGAGCATGGAGGTCTTGAGGTCGTCGGAGTAAGCCACGAGGCCGCCGCGGAAGTACGACGAAGCGCCGGGGACAGAGGTCAGATAGCTGGCGATGCGGCCAGAGGTGCAGCTTTCAGCTGTCGAGATGGTTTTATTCGTACGCCAAAGGATCTCGTTGATCTCCATGGCGGAAAGTTTGAAGTCGAGAGACATAGGCAATTAGAAATTAAAAATTAATAATCCTTAATTCCGCAACACTATAGTTTAACATTATTTATAAGTGCCTGAGCA
>JAUNIC010000021.1:11299-28416 GCA_030523615.1 Bacteroidales bacterium | reverse complement strand
GGGGCAAACCGCCCCCATAAAGCACAGAAAAAAATTGACGTAAGCAGCTCCTTTTTTACAGTACACGAGACGAAAAATATGCTTGAGCACTTTACACTCTACCAAAGCGATGCTTCCTTTTGTTTCTCAAAGTTTTTCCCGTCGTTCCAACTCTTCCCTCCCGCGGCAAACACTTGTGCACAAATTGCCACTTTAACTTACCAATAAGCCCCAACAAGATCGTTCTGCGGCTAACAATTCAATTTAAGCCGCAAAATCCGCGTTTTATTTTTGCTTTTAAGCCGCAAAAAATGTATTTTTGCCGTTATTCGGACAAAATTCCTGTAGCACAGAAGCCAAGTCAGGATAAACCGCAACAAATACTAACACAACTCAAAAGGGAAATGATAGAACGCATCAAACACATACTACTTTTCGCAGAAGATGCTGCTGATGAGCAAGAGGTCATTGACGGCATTGCGCAGAGCGTGGATTTCCGAGGTGCAAAACTCTGGATTCTCGTCATTGCCGTGTTCGTTGCATCACTGGGTCTCAACACCAATTCCGCAGCCGTCATCATCGGCGCTATGCTCATTTCGCCGCTCATGGGACCTATCATCGGCATGGGCCTCAGTTTGGGCATCTACGACTTCGACCTGCTTCGCCGCAGTTGTCGCAACTACATCGTCGCCACCATCTTCAGCATACTCACCGCCACGGTGTACTTCCTCATCACGCCCATCTCCGTAGCGCAAAGCGAGTTGCTCGCCCGCACATCGCCGACCTTCTACGACGTGCTCATTGCCCTCGGCGGAGGATTGGCGGGCATCATCGCCCTTGGCAGCAAGAGCCAGCGCACGGGCAATGTGATTCCCGGTGTGGCCATCGCCACCGCCCTTATGCCGCCACTCTGCACCGCAGGTTTCGGCCTCGCCACCGCCAACTGGGCGTATGCCGCAGGAGCGCTCTACCTCTTCATCATCAACACCATATTCATTGCTTTCGCCACGCTCATCGGAACCATGTTCATCATGAAGTTCAAGAAGAAAGCGTATATGGATCAAGCCAAGGAGTTGCGCGTAAAACGTACGATCTACACCATCACCTTCCTCACCATAATCCCCGCCATACTGCTTACGGTAGGAATGGTTCGCGAGTCATACTTCGAGCAGCACGTGAACAACTTCGTCAAGCAAGAACTTCGTTTCCACGACACACAGGTCGTGAAGCATCACGTCGATTACGAGTCGAAGTCCTTTGACGTGGTGCTGATAGGTGCTAAGATAGATTCCACCGAACTCGCCATTGTCCAAAAGCGACTTCCACTCTACAAACTTGACGGCGTGCAGATGAACGTTTTTCAGGGATCGCAGAGTGCCGACCTCAGCACCTTCCGCAAACTTCTCGCCAGCGACACCCGCGAACAGAACAATGCCGAAAACATCATCACGCAACAGCAGGCAGAAATCGCCGAACTGGAGCAGCAGCTGAAGACCTACAACGACCTGAACGCCTTGACGCCGCAGATTCTCAAAGAGGTCAGCATCCTCTTCCCGCAAGTCAAAGGCGTGACCCTTGCCCGTGGTGCCGAAGCGCAGAACGATACCCTTCAGACGCAAGTCCTGGCTATAATTGCCACAGAAGGACCTCTCACGGCAAAGAACAAGTCGCAACTCTCCGATTGGCTCACGCAGCGCATCGGCCAGCAGCAGGTTCGCATCATCCTCGAGGCGGAGGACTGAAATGCGATGCGCTATTCCGGCCCTAGCATGCTCCGGCATCATCCCCTCGCAGCTCTGCAGCATCTTTTATTGAAATAAAACACTTACACACCATGAAAACTAAACTCTCTCTGCGTGCTGCCACGTTGCTCTTTGCAGCGTGCGGCGTGAACACTCCCCAGGAATCGGCCGAGTGCGCCGACGCCAAACCTCGTAAGGATGATATGATCAAGTATGTGGAGTAACGCTTTCGACCTTCGTCCCAACCAGGGCTTGCCCATGCCGCTCATCGTGGCGCTGAGCGTGATGGCGGGCATCTCGGTGGCCAACATCTACTATTGCCAGCCGCTCCTCAACATGATCCGCGAGGACACGGGGCTCTCGGTCTTCGAGGTCAATCTCATGCCGGTCTTTACACAGATCGGCTACGCCTTAGGGCTGCTGTTCATCATCCCGTTGGGCGACCTCTACAACCGCAGGAAGACCATTCTGGCAAGCTTCCTCGCGGCCATTGCAGCCTTGCTTGTCATCGCCGCGCGACCGTCCGCTACGGGCCTGCTTGCGGCATCGTTCGTTGTGGGCATCGCCTCCGTTTCGCCGCAGGTGTTCATCCCCTTCGTGCTGCTCTACGCCAAACCCGAACAGAAGGAACGCAAAGCGGGCATCGTACTCTCGGGACTGCTCGTCGGCATCCTCGCCTCGCGAGTGGTGAGCGGCTATGTGGGCCACGCTATGGGATGGCGCACGATGTACGTCATCGCCGCCGCCATCATGACCCTTTCCGCCCTCGTCATCCTGCGCATCTTCCCCAACGTCACTCCCACCTACCGCGGCACCTTCGCCTCGCTCATGAAGAGCATCCGCCAGCTGGCCGTGCGCTATCCCCGTTCGCTGCTCTACGCCCTGCGTTCGGCCTTCGCCTTCGGTTCGCTCCTGGGCATGTGGGGCTGCATGGCGTTCCGCATGAAGGAAGCGCCCTTCTTTGCCGATAGCGACACGGTAGGCCTCCTGGGCCTCTGCGGTGTGGCGGGAGCGCTGACGGCATCAAACGTCGGGAAGTACATTCCCCGCTACGGTGTGGAACGCATCAACGCTTTCGGCGTCGCCCTCATCCTCCTGGCGTGGATCATCATGGGCACGCTCGACAACACCTACGCCGGAATGATTGCAGGCATCGTCATCATCGACATCGGAATGCAGAGCATCCAGCTCAGCAACCAGAGCGCCACGATGCGTCTCTGTCCCGAAGCCACCAGCCGCATGAACACCATCTACATGGTCACCTACTTCATCGGCGGCTCCTTCGGCACCTTCATCGCCGGCACGATGTGGAGCCTCTTCGGTTGGTCAGGCACCGTCGGCGCCGGCATCGCCCTGATCCTCTGCTCCGTACTCATCACCTTGGGACATAGGGCATTTCGCAAACGCACTTCGCAAGAAACGAAAGACCTATGAACAACAGAACTGCTGAAATACAACGCATAACGCTGTGGGGCGCCGTGGGAAACGTGGCGCTCACCATCATCAAGTTCGTCTGCGGCATCGTGGGCGGTAGCGCTGCCATGGTGGCCGACGCCGTACACTCCGCCTCCGACCTCATCAGCGACATTATTGTCATCGTCTTTGCACGCATTGCGGCGCAAGGGCAGGACAAGGGCCACGACTACGGTCACGGGAAGTTTGAAACCCTCGCCACTGCCATCGTGAGCATCCTCCTCCTCGCCGTGGGCATCGAGATGACGCTCTCGGCCTACACGCAGGTGCGCTCCGTATTAGACGGAGGCTCTCTCCCCGCTCCCGAAAGCATTGCGCTCTGGGCAGCCGTCATTTCCATCGCGGCCAAAGAGGTCCTCTACCAATGGACGGCCCGCGTGGGACGTCGATTGTCGAGCCAGGTGGTCATTGCCAACGCCTGGCACCACCGCACCGACGCCTTCTCGTCCGTAGGTTCGCTCATCGGCATCGGCGGCGCCATCATGCTCGGTGGCGGGTGGACCATTCTCGACCCGCTTGTAGGCGGCGTTATCAGCCTCATCATCATCGTCGTAGCCATCCGCATGCTCATCCCCGCTCTCGCCGAACTCACCGAGGCTTCGCTCCCCGAAGAGACGGAGAGGCGCATCGTCAGCATTGCCCGCGAGGTAGAAGGTGTGCGCGACGTCCACGACCTCAAGACGCGCCAGAGCGGCCCCTACTGCATCGCCGATTTCCACATCGTCGTCGATCCCGCAATGCCTACCCGCCAGGCCCACGACATTACCGTCAGCATCGAGGAGCGCCTCCGCAGCACCTTTGGCGACGAGATGCAAATCAACATCCACATCGAACCGTCAGAAGACGCGCTGTAACAGGAGCAGCAAGGATGGATGAAGAAAAAGACAATAACATCATAAACAAATACAAAACTACCATGAAATCATTTGGCTCAAAACCGTGGATGCTTCCACAGCCGGTGCTGATCATCGGCACATACAACGAAAACGGAGTGGCTAACGCCATGAACTCGCTTTAGCTAGTCGCGAGCCATAGGCGAGTCCGTCAGGATGCGTAGCACAATGCCGCTTGGGGCGGACAATGGGACATGAAGGAGATTTTTATCTCCATGGGTAGCCATCAAACCACACTCAACCTCAATCGCAACGGCGAGTTTACCGTTGCTTTTGCCACTGTAGATACACTCGTAGCTGCCGACTTTGTGGGCATCGTCTCTGCCAAGAACGACCCGAAGAAAATGGAGAAAACCGGCTGGACGATTGCTAAGGCCGAGCATGTGAATGCACCTGTCTTCACGGACTTCCCGATGACGTTGGAGTGCCGCATCCGTGAGAAACTGGATGAGAGCGAAACCGACTACTACATCATCGCCGAGATAGTGAACATCCTCGTTGATGAGCGCTATTTGGCTGAGGACGGCAAACCTGCTCAGGAGAAGATGCGCCTCATCAGTTACGATCCCGTTCACCATGGCTATTTGGAACTCGGCGGCAGAGTCGGTAACGCTTTCTCAGACGGCAAGAAGTTGAAGTAAATATCCTCCCCTAAGTGAAATGTTTATGAAACAAAAAAAATATCGTTGTTCAAAAGGAGTTATATACTACTGGGTTAACGAATTATTGAAGGAGCGTAAGACACTAGTCTTTCTTCCTGGCTTAACTGCAGGCCATCGGCTTTTTGAAAAGCAGGTAGATTATTTTGAGTCTCGATATAACATCATCGTGTGGGATGCTCCGGGGCATGGCGCATCACGGCCATTCACGCTGTCCTTCTCGTTGGAAGATAAGGCTCGGTGGTTGCATGAGATATTGTGCGCCGAAGGTGTCGAACACCCCATTTTGGTAGGGCAGTCTATGGGTGGCTATGTGGCGCAAATGTATATGCAACTCTATCCACATACAGTTGATGCTTTTGTATCCATAGACTCTGCTCCCCTCCAGCGTCAATATCTCTCTGGATTTGAAATATGGTGCCTCAAGCATGTGGAGAACATGTATCGTTGGTATCCGTGGAAGTCGCTAAAATCTGCAGGCGCTCGTGGATGTGCTGTGTCGGAATATGGACGTCAGTTGATGTATACGATGTTGTCCGACTATACTCATGGCGAATATGCCTCATTGGCGGCTCACGGCTATCGTATATTGGCGGAGGCTATTGAGCAGAATCTGCCTTACGAAATCGATTGCCCGGCAATGCTTATCTGTGGAGAAAGAGATATGGCAGGTTCTGCCAAACGATACAATATCGAGTGGACCAAGCGTACCGGAATACCACTTGTCTGGGTACCCAATGCAGGGCACAATGCCAATACCGATCAACCGGAATTGGTAAATACGCTGATAGAAAAAATGCTACTAAAACGTGCTGCTTGCAGCTTGGACGAGCACTTAAAAGAACACCAGAGAGAAGAGTAATTCGTTGATTATGCACCCAATTGCAGAAGCACTATATGGCCTCCGCAACGATGAGCAGCGAGCTATCTTGATGCGGTTCTTTAAAACTGGTCCCGGACAATATGGCGAGGGCGATCAGTTCCTTGGCATCAAGGTACCTGAGGTGCGCCTGCTCGCTAAAGAATCGTGTGATTTACCATTGGAGGAGATACCTGAGTTATTGACGAGCGAATGGCACGAGGTGAGACTCTGCGGCTTCCTCATTCTTGTGGATCAGTATAATCGTAAAGGCGCAACCGCCCAAGCCAAGACGAAAATTCTCAAACTCTATCTCGCCAATGCCCGCCGCGCCAACAATTGGGATCTCGTCGACCTCAGTTGTTACAAGATCCTCGGCGCATGGCTCGTCGAGTCGGACGCCCCGAAGGAGGAGAAGCTGCAACTCATGGACGCGCTTGCCAATAGCGATAATCTCTGGGAACAGCGCATCTCGATGGTCTCCACCATGGCAACGCTCAAGGCTGGCGACACATCATACACCATCCGCTACGCCAAGCACCATCTCCACCATCCTCACGACCTCATGCACAAGGCCGTAGGGTGGCTCCTCCGCGAAATGGGCAAGCGCTGCGGCATGGACGAGCTCCGCGCCTTCCTCGCCGAATACGCCTCCACTATGCCCCGCACCGCCCTCCGCTACGCCATCGAACGGATGGACAAAGACCAGCGCGAGTATTGGATGGGGAGGCAATGAAGCGACTCCTTCTTCGAAAAGCACAAGAAACGTGCCCAATCTTTAGCAAAATTACATCCGAAAAGATATCATTTGCAGAGATTGGGCATTTTTTATATTCGAAATGATGTAATTTAGGAAATTATTAGTAATTTTGCATCCGATAGAATATAATTTAGCTTCCTTTTCGACAAATTCGAGACAAAACACCTATGGAAAGAACGCAATTATCACAGACGGTAAAGGACCTCCGAAAGGAGTTCGGCATGACGCAGGAGGAACTCGCCATGAAGTCGGGCGTGGGCCTCAACTTCGTGCGCAACCTTGAGCAAGGCAAACCTACCCTCCGCATGGACAAAGTGAACCAATTGCTCGACTTGTTTAACTATACGTTGGTGGCGGCACCAAGGTTTAACGAAGGATAATCATCATGCGACAAGCCAAGTTCTCGTGAATCAGTCCAAAAACAACACCGCATTCCGTAACCCCATGAACACCATTCGCAAAGCCACTCCGTCGGACATTCCCGCCATCCGCAAGATGGCCGACGTTGCATTCCGCCACACATACCGCGACATCCTCACTCCGCAGCAGATGGAGTACATGATGGAATGGATGTATTCCGAAGCAAGTCTCCACGAGCAGATTGAGACCCTCGGCCACCAGTACTTCATCCTTTCCATCGAGGGGAACGATGCCGGCTATGTGTCCTTCAACATTGAGAAGGAGGACGACAACCGCATCCTCTTCCATCTGCAGAAGATCTACCTTCTGCCGGAGCTGCAAGGCAGAGGCTTTGGGGCGCTGCTGCTGAAGCATGCCGAAGCATGCATGAAGGCCCGTGGTGGCGCGGAGGCCGTCCGCTATGAGTTGAACGTGAACCGAAACAACCGTGCCGTCGCCTTCTACGAACACATGGGGCTCTACAAGGACCGCGAAGGCGACTTCCCCATTGGCGGCGGCTTCTTCATGAATGACTACATCATGGCGAAGGAACTATAAAGACGAAGCATCTTTTACGCTACCTTTGCAGCCGAATTCAAAAACACATACACTACAACCATGAAAAGCAACAGTATTTCTCTCTTGTATAAGACAATGTTCGCGGCTTTCGCCTTTGTTACGATGCAGGCGGCAGCGCAGACAAGGCATGAAGTGCCCCTGGCGGGCAATGCCTACGTGACGAACCATGCTGACCGCACGCGCATCACAGACGACGGCATAAAGCACTGGACCTCGCCCGAGACGGTGGTGAGCGCTTACTTCTATGTGAGCGAGCCGCAGACCATCACCCTCGCGCTCAAGGGCAGCGGCCACGCCACGATGCTCATGAAGTCGGGCGACGCGCAGCAGACGGTACGCTTCGACTCCGACGAGCCGACGGTGGCGGGTGCGCTGAGCGTGAACATAACGCACGCTGGATACGTAAAGGTGGACCTGCAAGGTGTGGAGCGCACAGGCGATAGCTTTGCCGACATTTCGGACGTTATAGCCACGCTCCAAGATGGCAGCGTGACGTGCGTGAAGGATTTCTCCTATTATTGGGGACGTCGCGGCCCGTCGGTCCACATGGCCTATCAGCTGCCGAAGGACGAGGACTGCGAGTGGTTCTACAACGAGGTCATCGTGCCCGAAGAGGGCGAGACGATGTGTAGCTACTACATGGCGGCGGGCTTCGGCGAGGGCTACTTCGGCATGCAGTACAATTCGCCCACAGAGCGCCGCGTGCTCTTCTCGGTGTGGAGTCCCTTCGACACCCAGGATCCGCGCGACATTCCTGAGGAAATGCGCGTGAAGCTGCTCAAGAGCGGCCCCGACGTGCATATTGGTGAGTTCGGCAACGAGGGTTCCGGCGGCCAGAGCTATCTGCGCTATCCGTGGAGGGCGGGCCAGACCTATTCTTTCCTGGCGCGCGTGCATCCCGACGGCCAGGGCAACACGATCTACACGGCCTTCTTCTATGCTCCCGAAGAAGGCAAGTGGCGCCTCATCGCGAAGTTCCTGCGCCCCCAAACCAACACGTGGTACACCCACACCCACTCCTTCCTCGAGAACTTCATGCCCGAGCAGGGGTACCTCAGCCGCTACGTGCGTTTCACCAACCAATGGGTGCGCACCCGCTCCGGCAAGTGGGTACGTCCCAAGGCGGCGATGTTCACCAACGACGGTACGGCGCGTGCCGGTGTGCGCCTCGACTATGCGGGTGGCGTGACTCCCGACGGCCAGGCCCTCTTTTTGAAGATGGGTGGTTTCTTCGACGAGAATGTGCAGGGCGGCACGCGTTTCGCAATGCCCTCGTACGAAGGCTGCAAAACTCCGAATGTGAATTTCAAAAAATTGAAAAAGTTAGAGAAATAACGAAGTTCCCATAAAAAACTAATGACAATAGAACAATTCCGTGAGCACATGGCAGCTCAGTTGCCCGTTGAGAATGGCTCGGAGGCTCATCTGCTGATGCACAAAATGTCGCAAGAGGCGCTGCGCATCACCGCAGAGATCAACGGCAAATACCACGAACCGGCAGAACTCCGCAAACTGCTGGAAGAACTTTGGGGACACGATGTTCCCGAATCGGTGGGTATGTTCCCGCCCTTCGGTACCGACTGCGGCAAAAACACTTGGGTGGGCGAACGTACGTTCATCAATATGGGTTGCAAGTTCCAGGATCAGGGAGGCATCTTCATCGGCAACGACTGCCTCATTGGTCATAATGCCACGCTCTGCACCATCAACCATAATCCCGACCCCGAGCATCGAGGTGACATGACCTTCAAACCTATCCGCATCGAAGATAAGGTGTGGTTGGGAGCAAATGTAACGGTCCTCCAGGGTGTGACGATTGGTGAAGGCGCCATCGTTGCCGCCGGTGCTGTAGTAACAAAGGACGTAGCCCCAAGAACTGTTGTCGGTGGTATTCCTGCAAAATTTATTAAGAACGTCTAAAATTATGACCAAAGCCAATAAACTAAAAATCTGCAACATTACTTTGTTGCTTGTCGCCCTGCCGATGCTCATCTCCTCTATCCAGATGGAAGTATGCGGAGGAAAGCCATTAGCGATTTTTGGATTTGCTGAATACATGGCTATTCACGCCATATTAGGTTCGGTGATGATTGTATTGCTCCTTACTCACCTGTATTTGCACTTTGGGTGGCAGAACTGGCTACAAAAGATAAAGAAACTGAAGAACAAACCGACAAAGTTGCTGTGCGCATGCTTCCTGCTAATGCTTGTCAGCGGTATCGTTTCACTCTTGCACAACGTTGCATCAATGAGCCATAGCATTATAGGCGCTATTCACGGAAAAATTAGTTTCGTCTTTCTAGCCATCTGCATCGGACACATCATCAAACGTTGGTGGTGGTTCAAAAAGAACGCACATAAATGATCATCTGGAATCCCTGGCACGGTTGCCATAAGATCAGCGAGGGCTGTCAGCATTGCTACATGTATTTCCTCGATGGAAAACGTGGCATTGATACTTCAAAGGTCTATCGCACAGAGAATTTCAATCTCCCTGTGCAGAGACGCCGTGATGGTAGGTTCAAACTGCCTTCAGGGATGCAGCTCTATGTAGGCCTTTCTACTGATTTCTTTGTGGAGGAAGCAGATGAATGGCGCGATGAAGCATGGAGAATCATACGACAGCGACCTGACATCGTCTTCCGATTGCTGACCAAAAGAGCACATCGAATCAAGGATTGTCTGCCAAAGGATTGGGGCGATGGCTATGAAAACGTACTGCTACAAGTCACAACCGAGAATCAACAGCGTGCTGATGAGCGCCTCCCTATCCTACTCGAAATCCCAGCCAAACACAAAGGATTCATGGCAGCTCCCTTCATCGGAGAGGTCGATGCAGAGAAATACCTTGCTACCGGTCAGTTTGAGGAAGTGCTTTGCGGTGGTGAGAATTACGATGGTGCTCGCCCCTGCCATTTTGAATGGGTAAAGAAACTGAGCGAACAATGCCGCAAGTATGACGTGACGTTCGACTTCATCGAGACAGGAACGGTATTCGTAAAAGAAGGCAAAACCTATCGTATTCCAGACAAACGTACTCAGTCGCTCCAAGCCTACAAGTCCGGTTTGAGCTACAAAGGAAAGGACATTGACTTCAAACTCACGAACCCCGAACCTGGATTCTTCGACTCCTCCCCTAATGGGGGAGGTTGGGAGGGGGCCGCCTACACCCCTTTCTTCAGAGAACATTGTGAAACATGTGGAAGCAGAATGACCTGCAATGGTTGTTCCAACTGCGGAAATTGTGATAAAGAATAGTGTCTAAACGCACTAGCAACATTTATGGCTCAGAAATTCATCATCAGCGAGGACGGCATTCTCAAATTCGGGAATGTCCGTCTTCACCGTGACCTCTTCATCTGGGGCGAAGATACTTGCTACGGCGGTGGTTTCTGGAAGATTGATCACTCCCGAAATGCAATCATCCTCTATGGGGAGAGCTATGATTTCGGCGGTCCTGACTTCACCCGCATCAAGCAGATTAAATGGACTGTGGTAGGTGGCAAGCCTTGCTCCCTGCTTTATGCTCCACATTATCCAAATCTCGACACCTTGGAACCGGTGTTTGCGAATCCATGAAAGACTACACCGAAATATGGCAGATGAAGGACTCGATCACTACGGGGGTGGAGGCTAACGGCTATGCGGTGTGGGATATTCAGCAGACCTTCGACGGCTTCAAACTTGAACTTATAACGCACCTGGATGATGAAGCATCCAGCGACCTCTGCGGCCAGTTCCCGCTTTCTGCCGACTATATGAGCAGTTCTCCGAAGGCACGGAGGTAACCATCAGCTACTACCTCGAATCACGAGAATTCAATGGCCGTTGGTACAATCTTGTGAATGATCCCAATCCGTTGCAGATGTGGAAATCGTATTCCACTGCAGCAACTACTGTTGCTTTGCCATGGGTAAACAACAACAGCGGAAACATCCAGAATGAGGTGACTTACCAAGGCAATGGCAGTTACAAATGGAATACTTCCTACGTTTCTCTACAGCCTTACCTTCTTCAAGGCGATAAACAGGAATAAACCCGTTTCTTGGCTACGCGCTATGGCCAAGGTTTTTCTTTGTTTATCGCCATGCGATTGATGCAAAAGCCCGTCAGAGACATCCAGCATCAAGCGCATGGTGTGGATTTCGGGTTTTGTCTAAACAAAGGATTTTGCATGTGCTCCTAAATTTTGTTGTAAATATTTTCGTCTCAATATGAAACTCAAAGAATACGCCGCCATAGCGATGCTCATCTTCGGCGTCATCCTCGCCTTCGTAGCATTGCTCCTTCCCCCGCCCGGCGAAATCCACAACAGCGTCCTATACATCTTCGCCCAAATCCTCATCTACGCCGGCAGCATCTTCGGCATCGACGTTGTCATCACCGACCGCCTCAACAAAAAGTCATAACCCCAATTTGCCATCTACCTTCCCACGTTTTGGTCCAAGCAAAGCAAAAACGTAAGGCAGATGGCATTTTTATGTCCAAAATCCCCACCTTTCTCAAAAGTTTTCCTTACTTTTGCATCAATTATGATCAAAAAGCATGGCTTAGTAACCGATTTTGTCAAAAAATTGGTTGTTGCATCAACCTTTTTTTGAAATGATTTGGTGATTACGGCAAATACTATTACCTTTGCACACCTATTATATATAAAATGATAGTTCAGTATGGACAGTTTGTTTAAGAAACACCGGCTTTATATCAGCCAAGTTAGTATGGACATTGTGCGCGACATGAGGGACAAGATAGCCTGGGAACGCCCCTTGGTGGGTATTCGGGGTTCGTGTGGTGTGGGCAAAACAACCATGATACGACAGTACATCCGTCAAACCTACGGCACGAAAGCGGGTGAAGCGCTGTATTGTGTGATGGACAGCATGTATTTCACCCATAACTCGCTGCTCGATATGGCGGAACGTTTCCATTTGATGGGCGGTAAGCATCTGTTTCTCGACGAGGTACATAAGTACGAGCACTGGAGCAAGGAGATCAAGGAAATCAATGACCTATATCCTGACATGAAAATCACCTTCTCCGGCTCGTCGCTCTTGCAGATCCTGAATGCTGATGCAGATTTGTCGCGCCGCGTCCTTGCGTATGACATGCCTGGATTATCGTTTCGTGAGTTTGTGCGCTTCTACCATGGTAAGGAGTTGCCCGTGTGGACGCTTGAGCAAGTGCTTGACGACCCCGACGCCGTGTGTGACGAAGTGGTGGGGAAGGTCGGAAGTCCGCAGAAGTTGTTTGAAGAGTATCTGAGGGTAGGCTACTATCCCTTCTACGATGGCGTAGAACTGGAGTATTACAGCCGGATCGAGAACGTTGTGCAGTTCATCATTGACCAAGAGATGACGCTCTTCTGTGGTGTGGATCCGGCTTACACCCGTAAGATAAAGGCCATGATGATGTACCTGGCCGACAATCTGCCGTACGAGGTCAACATATCGAAACTATCATCTTATCTGGAACTCAACAAGCAGACCGTCCTTGCTTACTTGTCAAGTATGGCGCGGGCAGAGCTTATAGCCTTGTTGTATTCCGACAACAAGTCGGTAACCAAGATGCAGAAGCCCGACAAGGTGTACATCCACAATCCAAATACGCTTTGTGCTTTGGCCAAGAGTGTTAATGTCGGCACGTTGCGCGAATGTTTTGTGGTGAATCAACTTGGCGTTAATCATGAGGTGGAATATGGCAAGACAAAAGGTGACTTCAAAGTTGACAGCCGATGGCTTTTCGAGGTTGGCGGTGCTGACAAATCGTTTGCCCAGATAGCCGATATGCCCAACTCCTATGTATTGGCCGACTCTATCGAGTACCCCATAGGCAAGAAACTGCCCCTATGGATTGTTGGGTTGATTTATTGAGAACGGCGTATCATAACTACATAACTCGCAAAAAGCACAATCACAAACCGACAACAATGGCAAACAACGAAATACAATTCCTCCTCTACACCATGCCCGACGATGAGGGCAAGGTGCAGGTGGTGGTCAAGGACGAAAACCTCTGGTGCACCCAAAAGGCAATGGCGCAGCTGTTTGGGGTGAAAGTGCCTGCCATCAGCAAACATCTGAACCATATTTTTAAGGAGGGCGAACTGGAGAAGGAAGTGGTTGTTTCCAAAATGGAAATAGCCACTCAACACGGTGCAATAGAAGGCAAGACGCAAAGAAGTGAAACAGCGTTCTACAACCTCGATGCCATAATAGCCGTAGGCTACCGCGTCTCGAGTATCAAGGCGACCCGCTTCCGCCAATGGTCAACCAAGATTCTGCATGAGTACATCCAAAAGGGATTTGTGATGGATGACGAACGCTTGAAGCAGGCAAAGACTGCCTTCGGGAAGGACTATTTCCGCGAACTGCTGGAGCGCGTCCGAAGCATTCGTGCCAGCGAACGACGCATCTGGCAGCAGATCACCGATATCTATGCAGAGTGCGCCTTCGACTATGACCGTAACGCCCCCACGACTCGCGAGTTCTTCCAGATGGTGCAGAATCGTTTCCACTATGCCATCACGGGCAAAACAGCTCCCGAGATTATCTACACGTCGGCCGACCACACAAAGGAGCACATGGGCCTGCAAACATGGAAGAACTCCCCCGAAGGTCGCATTCTGTTGTCGGACACCAAGGTCGCCAAAAACTATCTGCCGGAGAAAGAGATCCGCCAGTTGGAGCGTGCCGTAACAGGCTATTTCGACTATATCGAGGACCTCATCGAGCGCGAGAACGCCTTCTCCATGGAGCAGTTTGCCGCCAGCGTAAACGAATTTCTCACTTTCCGTCGCTACGCCCTTCTCCCCGACAAAGGCCGCGTAACACGCGAGCAAGCCGACCGCAAGGCAGAAGAAGAATACCGTCTGTTCGACCCCTCCCAACAGATAGATTCCGATTTCGACAAGCACATCAGAGGGTTGTTCAATGATTAACCTCGAAAATAGAAATTATGGCCAACAAACATAACTTCAACGAAAATACTCGCGTGCAGGTGCCGGCCGCCATGCACCTCGTCAGGTTGGGATACAAGTATCTCAGCCACATCGGCGAGTATGACTACGACCCCAACTGCAACGTTCTCACGAGCGTGTTCCACCGCGCCCTGAAGCAACTCAATCCCGAGCTCGACGCTATGCAGATGGACAGCATCCGCGAGGATCTGTGCCGCACCCTCGACAACGACGACCTCGGCCGCGAGTTCTACCAGCGCATCACCAGCACCTCGGGCATCAAGTTCATCGACTTCGAACACCCAGAACGCAACCTCTGGCACGTCACCACCGAGTTCCCCTGCGAGAACCAGAATACCCACGACAACTTCCGTCCCGACCTCACCGTCTTTGTCAATGGCCTCCCCCTCGTCATCATCGAGGTGAAGAAGCCCTTCAACCGCGAGGGCATCCTGGCCGAGCGCAGCCGCATCGACACCCGCATGAAGAACCGTGCCTTCAAGCGTTTCTTCAATGCCATGCAGCTCATGGTCTTCTCCAACAACGAAGAGTACAACACCGACAGCCAGGTGCCCATCTCAGGCGCTTTCTACTGCACCACGAGCACGAAGAGCGCCTTCTTCAACGTCTTCCGCGAAGAGGACCGGGACCTCCTCTCCCACTGTGGCTACAAGCCCCAGGTGGCCGACGAGGTGGAGCACGACATCCTCATCCATCGCAACTGTCCGCAGCTGAAGGCGCTGCCCGAATACACCACCAACCAGCAGCCCGCCACGCCCACCAACCGCATCCTCACCTCCATGCTCAGCCGCGAGCGCCTGCTCTTCCTGCTGCGCTACGGCATCGCTTACGTCAATCAGACGCGCGAGCTGGCTGACGGCACAAAGGTCACCGAACTGCAGAAGCACATCATGCGCTATCAGCAGCTCTTCGCCACCCTCGCCATCCGCCGTTCGCTCGACCGCGGCATCACGGGCGGCATCATCTGGCACACCCAGGGTTCGGGCAAGACGGCGCTGTCCTACTACAACGTCAAGTCGCTCACCGACTACTATGCCGCCCACCAGACTCCCGTCAAGTTCTATTTCGTTGTCGATCGTCTCGACCTCCTGGAGCAGGCCGCCTCGGAGTTCATGATGCGAGGCCTCATCGTCCGCACCGCACAGAGCCGCGACGAACTCATGGCCGACTTCCGCGACAACACCGTGCGCCACAATGCCGAGGGACGTCCCGAGATCATGGTCGTCAACATCCAGAAGTTCGCCACCGACCACCAGCGCATATCGAAGAAGGAAGTCTATAGCACCAACCTCCGCCGCATCTTCTTCATCGACGAGGCCCACCGCGGCTACTCTCCCGAGGGCTGCTTCCTCGCCAATCTCTTCGAAGCCGACCAGCAGGCCATCAAGGTGGCCCTCACCGGCACTCCCCTCATCCGTGCCGAACGCGAGTCGTGGCGTGTCTTTGGCGACTACATCCACACCTACTACTACGACAAGTCGATCTCCGATGGCTACACCCTCAAACTCATGCGCGAGGACATCGAGACCATCTACAAGGAGGAGATCACCGCCATCCTCGACCGCCTCACCTCCGAGGTCAAAGTCAAGAAGAGCGACATCGACCACAACACCATCATTGAGCACGACAGCTATCTCCGCCCCGTGCTCCGCTACATCCTGCGCGACCTCTGCCGCAGCCGCATCCAGCAGGCCGCTCCCCACATGGGCGGCATGATCGTCTGCGAGACCAATCCGCAGGCACGCGAGGTCTTCCGCCTCTTGCAAGAGGAGCAACCAGAACTCAAGCAGGCTCCCGCAGGCAGCACCGACGAGACGCTCCCCATGGCTGCCGAGGCCATCAGCATGTACCGCTCCCAGCTCCGTTCCGTCCTCATCCTCCACGACGAGGGCGACAAGCTGGAGCGCAAGGGCAGCATCGACGAGTTCAAGAAGACCGACAACATCGACTTCCTCATTGTCAACGCCATGCTCCTCACGGGCTTCGATGCGCCCCGCCTCAAGAAGCTCTACCTCATGCGCAAGCTCGACGGCCACAACCTTCTCCAGGCCCTCACGCGCGTGAACCGCCCCTACCGCGACTTCAAGTTTGGCTACGTCGTCGATTTCGCCAACATCAAGGAGAACTTCGTCGAGACCAACAATCTCTACATGCGTGAGCTCAACCGCACGACTGAGACGGCTGCCGACGATGCTGGCGACTCGCTCCCCGCCGCCGGTGCCGGCGCCCTCATGGTGGGCAACGAGGAAATCCTCCAGCAGATGCGTTCCATCAAGGACACGCTCTTCCAGTACGCCACGGAGAACGCCGAGGAGTTCAGCCGACAGATTGAGGAGATCACCGACAAGGAGGAACTCTACCGCCTACGCCACACCCTCGAAGACGCCAAGGCGCTCACCAACCAGGTGCGCTCCTTCGGCGACGACGACCTCCGCGAGCGATTCTCGCACATGGCTGTCGACTCCCTCCCTTCGCTCATCAGCGAGGTGACTCACCGCATCCAGCGCGTCAACCTCCTCGAATCGACCGACCACCGTGCCGACGTCTCCGCCATCATCCGTGAGGCGCTCGCCATGCTCGACTTCGAGGTGAAGAAGCGCGGCAACGAGGAGCTACAGATTGTCTATAACGACCTCCGCGAGCGCTACAACAACGTCGAGCAGGAGTTTGCGCAGAACTTCGACCACGACGAGGAGGCTTTCATCACCCTCTCCGAGGCTTTCCGCCACTACTTTGCCCGCAAGGGCTTCACGCCTGACACTGTGGCCGAGGCCCGCGCTGACATCGACTATATGGAT
>JAUNIC010000021.1:0-11289 GCA_030523615.1 Bacteroidales bacterium | reverse complement strand
TGGATGCCGTGATGCAGAAGATCAAGAAGATCAACCGCGCCAACGCCGTGCTACGCCTCAAGTATCGTGGCGACGAGAAGTACGTCCGCATTCACAAGCGTGTGCGCGAGGAAAACGAGCGACGCTCCACCGCCACGCCCCAGCAGCGACCCATCATCAGTCAGAGCGAACAGGAGATTGCTGCAGGCCTCAACGCCATCAAGCGTGCCGTTGACGAGCAGGTCTATCTCGACTTCGGCAAGATGCTCAACCAGGGCTTCTTCGACCAACTCGTCATGAGCAATCTCGCCACCCAGCTCCACCGTCTCAAGGTCCCCGCCCAGCGCGATGACCGCGCATGGCTTCGCTCCCGCATCGTCTCGGAGTATCGTGAGGGGTATAGGTTATGAACGTAAATGATAAAGGATTATGGCTAAAATACTTGAAATACGAAATAGTACTGCAGAGTTCCTCACCTTCCTTGCAGAAAACAAGGAGGATGGGGTACAGGTGGTATATAAAGATGAAAACATTTGGGCTACGCAAGCTGCGATGGCAGAGTTATTTGACTGCTCAAGTGACAATATCGGACTCCACTTGAAGAATATCTATGCAGAAGGAGAACTCCTCGAATCGGCAACTGCCGAGAAAATCTCGGTAGTTCAACTTGAAGGCACTCGAAACGTCAATCGCGAGCCCATGTTCTACAACCTCGACGCTATCATCAGCGTCGGTTATCGAGTCTCGTCCATCCGTGCCACACAGTTCCGCCAATGGTGCACCTACATCCTTCGGCAATACGCCATCCGCGGCTATGTTGTCGATAGAAAACGCATGGAGAACGGCTCGTTCATCGGCGAGGATTACTTCGAGCACCTGCTGGCAGAGATTCGGGAAATCCGAATCTCAGAACGCCGGTTCTACCAGAAGTTGACCGACATCTATGCCACCGCCATCGACTATAACCGAGATGCACCCACAACTCGCCTGTTCTTCAAGAAAGTTCAGAACAAGATGCACTATGCCGTCCATGGTCACACGGCCGCAGAGCTCATCGTTGAGCGTGCCGATGCCGACAAAGAACACATGGGACTCACCACATGGGAGAATGCTCCCGACGGCAAGATAGTAAAGACTGACGTTTCCAATGCTAAGAATTATCTGAAGACGCAGGAATTGGAGAGTCTTGCGCAGCTGGTCAATGGTGTGCTCGAACTTGCCGAACGTATGGCCAAACGCCATATCCCGATGACGATGGAAGATTGGGCAAAGCGCATTGACATCATCCTCGAAGCCAGCGGCGAAGAGATTCTTCACGATGCCGGCCGTATCACCGCCGAATTTGCCAAGGGGTATGCCGAATCGGAGTTTGAGAAATACCGCGTCATACAAGACCGCCTCTTCCGTAGCGACTTTGACAAACTCGAAGACTCTGCCTCAATGCCTCAATTACCTTTCGAGAAATAACATACAAGTACATCCACAAGTTACACCCATGACCATCGACCAAGCCACAAAGAAACTCATCGACGCCCTCAAGCAGACCTGCGGGTCGTTCGGCCTCGGCAACGACGGCAATGAGTACAAGATCATCATACAGGTCTTCCTCTATAAGTATTTCAACGACAAGTTCGGCTACGAGGCCAAGCGTACACCGATCTTCGGCGAGCGCCTCACCGCCGCCGAACGATGGGATGCCGAGTACGACACCTTCACCCCCGACGAAGTCCTCGACCTATTCGACTTCCTCCCCGCCGGTACACCCCGCCTGCGTCCGGAACACACCATCGCCCACCTCTACAACGCGCAGGGATAAGGTGATTATTCTGCCCTCTTCGACGCCACCATGCTCCAGATTGCCGACATCAATGCCGACATCTTCTCCATGGCCACCGTCGGAGGCTCAAAGCTCACCATCTTCGAGCCCATCACCCAGTACATCCCCGACCCCACGCAGCGCGACGAGTTTGCCATCTCACTCATGCGCTACATTGCCGACCCCGACACCAACTTCGAGGGCATCTTCGCCGAGAAGTACGACTTCTTCTCCACCATGTTCGAGTACCTCATCAAGGACTACAACAAGGACGGCGGCGGCAAGTATGCCGAATACTACACCCCGCGCTCCATCGCCCTCATCATGGCGCGCCTCCTCGTCGGCGAGGAGCGCGACCTCCGCAATATCGAGTGCTACGACCCCTCCGCGGGCTCCGGCACACTGCTCATGGCCCTCGCCCACACCGTCGGCGAGGACCGCTGCACCATCTTCTCGCAGGACATCTCGCAGAAGTCCTCCAAGATGCTGCGCCTCAACCTCATCCTCAACAACCTCGTCGGCTCCATCCAGAACATCATGCAGGGCGACACCCTCCTCAACCCTGGCCACAAGAACGACGACGGATCGCTCAAGCAGTTTGACTTCATCGTCTCCAATCCGCCCTTCAAACTCGACTTCCCCGACACCCGCGACACCATCGCTGCCGACGGCCGACGCTTCTGGGCAGGAGTGCCCAACGCCCCCAAGACCATCGACCCCGACAAACCCAAGATGGAGATCTACACCTGCTTCATCCAGCACATGATCAACTCCCTCCGTTCCGGTTCCGGCCGTGGCGCCATCGTCGTGCCCACGGGCTTCATCACCGCCAAGAGCGGCATCAAGAAGAAGATCCTGGAGAAGGTTGTCAACGAGCAGATCATCTATGGCTGCGTCTCCATGCCCAGCAACGTCTTCGCCACCACGGGCACCAACGTCAGCGTCCTCTTCTTCGACAAGAGTAAGCGCCACGACAAGGTCATCCTCATCGACGCCTCCAAGCTCGGCGAGACGCGCAAGGACGGCAACACCCAGCGCTGCTTCCTTAGCGACGAGGAGATAGAGCGCATCGTCACCACTTTCGTTCAGGGCGAGGCCGTCGACGACTTCTGCGTCACCCCCACCTACCAGGAGGTGAAGGACAAGGGCTACAGTCTCTCCGCCGGCCAGTATTTCGACATCAAGATAGAGTACGTCGATATTACCCCCGAGGAGTTCACCGCCCGCATGGATGACTACAAGCAACAGCTCGCCGCCATCTTCGCCGAAGGCAAGGAACTCGAGAGCGAGATTATGAAGAACCTTAATGCAATGTCATTATAAAATGGAATATACAATATATAGATTAGGAGACATTGCCGAAGTAAAAATAAGTGGTGTTGACAAGAAAACCCACGATGAAGAAGTCCCCGTTCGTCTTTGCAATTTCGTTGACGTCTATTACAATTGGGCTATTACGAAAGAGATGACTTCCAAATTTATGGCAGCATCAGCAAATGATAAGGAAATAGAGTCATTCACCTTACATCGTGGCCAAGTTGCAATAACAAAGGATAGCGAAACACGTGATGATATTGGTATTGCTGCATACATAGCCGATGATTTTGAAGAAACGGTGCTACTTGGTTATCACACAGCACTTATAACTCCTAATGAAGAAGTTGTCAACGGTAAGTATTTGAATGCGCTTTTGCATTCCAAGTATTTCCATGACTACTGGTTTAATAATGCCACGGGTAGTGGCATGCGCTACACACTTTCTGAGCAATGTATTCGCAACGCTTCTGTTTATCTTCCATCATTGGATGAACAAAAGAAGATTGGGAACGTCCTCTCCTCCCTCGACCGCAAGATAGCGTTGAATCGCAAGGCGAACGAGTTATTAGAGTCGATGGCGAAGCAGCTCTACGACTATTGGTTTGTGCAGTTCGACTTCCCCAACGAAGAAGGAAAACCCTACAAATCCTCCGGAGGCAAAATGGTCTATAACGAAACCCTCAAAAGAGACATTCCTGAAGGGTGGGAGGTGAAACACTTATTTGAAGCCGTTAACGTGTTGTATGGATTTCCTTTTGCAACAGAATACTTTACAGAAGAAGTCACGGATAAACCTCTTATCCGTATTCGCGATATTCTCGAAGGAACCATTTCTGCTTATACAACAGAAGAAATAGATGACAAATACCTTTTAGAAAGAGGAGATGTTGTAATTGGCATGGACGGCAATTTCCACATGAATTACTGGCATAATGATTCTACATACATTAATCAGCGATGTGTAAGATTGCGCATGCTTCCCAACAGCCCTATTTCGGCTATGCAAACTCTGCATAGTTTAAAACCCTATATAAAGGCAAAAGAATTAAATGCAAAAGGGTCAACGGTTGGCCATTTGTCCGATAAGGATTTAAAGGAGATGTTTCTATTGTTGCCCCTTGTTACTAACTTCTTCAATCCCCGAGAGAGATTTGACGGGTTATTGCATAAGATTATTGCAAACAGAAACGAAACCCTCCGCCTCACCTCCCTCCGCGACTACCTTCTCCCCCTGCTCATGAACGGCCAGGTAAAAGTATCATAACGGCATGAATAGACTCATCATCATAGGAAACGGCTTCGACCTCGCTCATGATCTCAAAACCAGTTATGCAGACTTCATCAACTGGTATTGGGACCAGAGATTGAACGCGCTTTTGACTGAAAGCACTCCCGTAACAAAGGATTGTCTGTGTGAACTAAGAATCAAGAACACTAAAGAATGTTCCAGTTGGTTCAATTTCTTCTTTTCAACCTCCTATAGAGATAAATTAAAAGGGGAATGGAAGTATCCTCCAACTGAGATTATAAAAGGCATAAAGGAAAATACGGAAGACTTTTCCGTTGTTTGCTCCTTTTTCTTCGATGCAATCCTAAAGTCTATCGAAACAAAAGGATGGGTAGATATTGAAGAAGAATATTATAAACATCTTAAAAAACTGCAACAGCTTAATGTCTCATGCAAATCACTTAATGAGCAACTTCACTTTTTGCAAGAACGATTGGTGAAATATCTAAAAACGCAAACAGTCAGAGAAAGAATTGATGACTATTACGATGATATTTGCTATGAGATCAGCGAAGAAGATATTTCAAATGAGGGGAAGTCTCGTTTTCTCGCTTATTTAACACCTGGATTAAGAGGTGCACAAAAAGACTGGAATCCAGAACACATCATGATGCTGAGTTTCAATTATACGCCAACATTAGATTTTTACAAAGGGTCTAACATCGAACACAACTTCATCCACGGCACACTTGAGAAGCCCGAGAGCATCATCTTTGGCTTTGGAGATGAGCTGGACAAAGACTACAAGAGTATTCAAGAGGCCAACGACAACGAACTGCTGACTAATGTGAAGTCCGTAAGGTACCTCGAGGCCCCCAACTATCGCAACATGCTGCGCTTCATAGAATCCGCTCCCTTCCAAGTGTTCATCATGGGCCACTCTTGCGGCCTCTCCGACCGTACCCTGCTCAACACCATCTTCGAACACAAGAATTGCATTTCCATCAAGCCCTTTTACTACCAGAAGGAAGACGGAACGGACAACTACCTCGAACTCGTCCAAAACATCTCCCGCAACTTCACCGACATGAAGCTCTTCCGTGACCGGGTAGTAAACAAAGAGCAGTGCGAATGCATGTGCCAGAAGAATAACTGATTTGGTCTTTGGACACTCCCCACCAAGTCCTCAAGCAATACTACGGCTATGACTCCTTCCGGCCGGCGAAGAGCATACCACAGCGACTCTCGAAGCTTTCGCCGAGGTCAGAGGCATAGGCCCTCAGAAGACCGAACAATACGGCGAGTTGTTCGTTACGTTCATCAATAACTATTTACAGGAAAGGCATAAAAGATAATAAAAGCATGCTCAACATCCACGACATCATAGGTCACGAACTTGCGCTCGTCGGCTTCCGCTACCATTGCGACGACGATTGGCAGGAGGAGTACACCGAAGGGTATCAGTTCACCCTCGAACGTGACTACGGCAATGACTACGACGACCACGCCGTTGCTGTGTACGACGAGGAATATAACCATGTGGCATACGTCAGCCGCAACCAGGCACCCCTCATCTGGCATTATGCCTCGAAGCCTATCCTCTGCACCGCCGATATGGTGGAGGACAGCTGCATCATGGCAAGCGTCGATGGCTATGAGGATGGTAGCGACTACGGCGAAGATGACGACGTGTTCACTCTCCCATACGAAGAAGATGAAGCACCTCGTTTCTCGCGTCGCAACAGCCACGACCAAGGTCTTCGCTACGGCTGCAGTGCCAACGACATGAAGCTCCTTCTCGACTATATGGAGAATGAGAAGAAGGTAATGGAACGCATGGTGAAGCTTGCTAAAACTACGGGAAGCACGAGTATGAGCATCCTATATCCAATAATCAAGGGCACGCAACTGCCGCCGCAGAAGTGCTTCAAGGTGGGGGGCGACCGCTGCGAACTCCCGTTGCCGGCGCAGCAGTTGGAGGATATTGCCAGGATGTGCCACGAACTCATAGACTTCGTTCTTTCGTTGAAGAAGGAAGGCTCAGAGTCACGCGAAATACTCGAACTTAGCATCAAGACGAACGACGGTACGGACTTCGACAGCCGTGTGTACTTCATGTTCATGCGCGACCTCAGCATCATCTACGAGAAGTTCCGCCACGAGATCAAGAATGATACGTTGGAGTTCATCCCTGCCTACTACTTCCACCGCCTGCTCTCTGGCCTTGAACCCTACATCGGCCCCGATTGGGACACGGTGACGAAGCATGCAGAAACGCTCGTCAACAGCATGATTCATGGCATGGACGATCAGATACCGAGCAAGGTGCCTGGAGGTTTCAACTTCTGGATGGAATGTTTCCTATCGCAGTGCGACGACCAGCAGTTTGTGGAGCGTTACCGCGTGCTGATGTACCGCTTCGCCTCGATGCTCGCCAAACTCGACGACAAGGTCACAGTAGCCGAAAGCGCCTTCCTCGCTTGCATCATGATGCCCGCAAAAGAAGCAGAGGCAAAAATCAAAGAACGGCAGCAGGCGGAAAAGAAGGCAAAACGCTCGAAGAAGCCGGAGAAGGCCGCAGAACCACAACCCGAACCAGGGCGCAACGAACAGCAGGCAGACAAAGCGGCCATAGCAGAACTCGACGCCCTTATCGGTCTTGAAAGTGTGAAGGAGGAAATTCGCAAACTGCAGAGCTTCATCCAGATACAAAGTATGCGCAAGGAGCAGGGACTTCCGCAGATGAACATCGCCCATCACTTTGTCTTCACGGGCAATCCCGGTACCGGCAAGACCACCGTGGCACGCATCCTCGCCAAGATCTACAAAGAACTCGGCGTCGTCCGTCAAGGCCAACTCATAGAAACCGACCGCAGCGGCCTCGTGGCAGAGTACGTCGGCCAGACAGCCGTAAAGACCAACAAAGTCATCGACTCTGCCCTCGACGGTGTGCTCTTCATCGACGAAGCCTATTCGCTCGTGCAAGGCGGCAAGGAGGACTTCGGTGCCGAAGCCATCGCCACCCTTCTGAAACGCATGGAGGACAACCGCGACCGCCTCGTCGTCATCCTCGCCGGCTACACCGAAGACATGAAGCAGTTCATAGCCTCCAACCCCGGTCTTCAGTCACGCTTCAATCGTTATATCGAATTCCCCGACTACAGCGCCACCGACCTCCTCAAAATCTTCAACCTCCAGCTCGCACACCACGACTATCGTCTCACCGCCACAGCCAGCACCCGCGCCATGGAGATCATCGAGGCCGCCCTTGCCGCCAAGTCCTCGTCTTTCGGCAACGCCCGCTACGTCCGTAACCTCTTCGAACGCACTATCGAGAACCAAGCCGTCCGCCTTGCAGAAAAGCCCAGCGTCACCCGCGAGGAACTCATGACGATTGAGGATGTGGACATTCAGTAACCACCAACAGCAACCAAAACCATGGCAAGAAAATCATCCAACGCATTCTGGAATATCTTTGCAGTATTCTTCTCAATCTTCTGTCTCTTCCTCCCCGACAGCAAACGCGGTCGCAGAGGACGTGCAGGAAGAAGACGCTACTAACGTATAAAACAAACAACTACGATTATTGCTCATGACACGCATAGGACTCATCAGCGATACCCACGGCTATTGGGACGACAAATTTCTGACGTACTTTGAGGAGTGCGATGAGATTTGGCATGCGGGCGACATTTGTTCTTCCGAAACCATGGAACGTTTGCAAGCACCTTTTGGCAATCCTGCACGCCGCTGCATCGTTCGCGCCGTCTGCGGCAACTGCGACGGCGGCGACTTACGTCGTATGTTTCCTGAGGTGCTGCGCTTCAAGTGTGAAGATGTCGATGTTCTCATGAAACACATTGGTGGTTACCCCGGCAAGTACGACCGCAGCATCCAGCGCCAAATCTACGCCAATCCACCACAGCTCTTCATCAGCGGCCACAGCCACATTCTCAAGATTCAGCGTGATCCGCTTCTCGGGCTCCTCCACATCAACCCAGGTGCAGCAGGCCAACAAGGTTGGCACATGGAGCGAACTCTCGTGCGCATGACCATCGACGGTGCCATGATGAAGGACGTTGAGGTCATTACGCTGGCCGATAGACAGATTGACACAGAAAACTTATGACGCTCACTTATATTTTTCATAGCGGTTTTGCGCTCGAAACTGACGATGCGTTGATCATCTTCGACTATTGGATGGATCCAGCCCGCGTTGTGCCTCGCTTGCTGTGTGGTGCTAAGCGAGTGTATGTGTTTGCGAGTCACTTCCACGAGGACCACTTCACCCGCGACATACTCCAATGGCGAAGTGAGTACCCCAGCGCCATCTTTACCTACATCCTCTCGAAGGACATCCTGCGCCACCGCCGTGCCCAGCGCGACGAAGCCGACGTGTGGATGGGCAAGGGTGCAGAATGGAGCGACGGCTATCTGCACGTCGTAGCCACCGGCAGCAACGACAGCGGCGTATCGTGGATCGTAGAGGTCGAAGGCCGCCGCATCTTCCACGCTGGTGACCTCAACAATTGGTACGCGCGTTTTCTCGCCTCCGATACACCCGGCTCCATAATCCGCAGCACAGAGTTTGGCATCGACGTCAATCCTCTCGCCGAAGAAAAGCGCTACCTCGGCGAACTCAAAGACATCCGGCGCGCGCTCATAAAACTCGAAAGCGACGTAGCAAAGACTCCCTCCATATTGGATTTCAGCCCCTCGAAAACGAGGGAAGCAAGGATAGTGGTCGGAGGAGAAACCGACTTCGACCTCGTGATGTTCCCCATAGACGGCCGCATAGGTAACGGCTACACCCGTGGCGCTCGCCAATTCGTCAAGCAATTCTCCGTTCGCCACTTCGCCCCCATGCACTTCGTCGCCGCCGGATTCGAAAGCGCCTGGCGCATGGAGGAATACGTCCAACCACCCTCCCGCTTCTGGCGCATCAGCAAGGAGGGCGACACGTATAATATTATATAGCATCATGACCTCACCCACACTCTTCAAAGAATACATTTGGTTGGTAAACACTATCGCCAAGGTTCGTCGCATTACGTTTGCCGACATCAACGACCGCTGGTGCGAGACAGAAATGAGCGGCGGCGTGGAGATAGCTCGCGCCACCTTCAACCGCCATCGCAAAGCTATCGCTGACATCTTTGGCATCTACATCGACTGCGACCGTCGTTCCAACAAGTACTACATCGCCAACGAGCACGAGCTTCACGGTAATTCCATACAGAGCTGGATGATCTCTACGCTCTCCGTGAGCAACATCATCTCAGAGAGCATGTCGCTCAACGACCGCATTCTGCTAGAAAGCATTCCCTTCTGCTGGCGAAACCCTTCAGACAGTCATCGAAGCCATGAAGCAGAATGTGCGCCTCCAAGTCAGCTACCAGAGTTATGGCTCAGATGCTCCGCGCTTCTTCCTGCTGGAGCCCTACTGCATCAAGCTCTTTTCGCAGCGCTGGTACGTGCTTGCCAATGCTCACCGTCCGGCCACGGCAGAGAAACCGGAACGTAACTTCATGGGCGTCTTTGCCTTCGACCGCATCAAGACGCTGGAGGCGACACAAGATAAGTTCGCATTGCCCAAAGACTTCGACGCAGCGACCTACTTCAGCGAATGCATCGGAGTTATCGTTGGCGACGGCACAAAGGCAGAGCGTGTGGTATTGCGCATTTATGGGTCAGAAATCAATTATCTTCGCGACCTGCCGCTCCACCATTCGCAGCGAGAAATAGGCGAGGGCGATGGGTATGTAGATTTCGAGTATTATCTACGTCCCACTTACGACCTCACGCGTGCCGTCCTCACCGGAGGCCATAAATACAAAGTCCTCTCTCCCCAATGGCTTGCCGACGACGTCCGCGAACAGCTTCGCATGGCTCTGGTGATGTATGAATAGTCCTCAACGGGGATTTCTGCATGCTGAATGCAGAACTTTGCACACTGAATGCAGAACTTTGCACGCTGAATGCAAAAAAACAAATCGTTGTATCACGTTTTGAGACATCAATAGCGTAATTTTGCAGCAGAAACCTAAAACAATCGAAAAAATGGAAAAGAACAACACCCAGCAGCCCATTGTGAACCGTCAGAAATTCAACCTCGTAGCCGAAGCCGACCCTTCGTGGGAAGACTACGGATGGACGCGCGAGTTCCTCGAAGATATGCTCTACATCGAAGCCTACGAGCCCGAACACGAGTGGATGAATGACCACGAAATCCTCAACAACCTCGGCATCATCTTCAGCGAAGCCATCGGTGTGCGCCAGGATATGGAGAAGGCCATCAAGTATTTCACCCGCGCCATTGCCCTCGACGATGATCTCGCCCGTTCCAATCTCGCCGACATCTATCGCAAGGGCACGGGCGGCATAGAGAAGGACCACGCTCTCGCCTTCGAACTCTACCGCGCCTGTCACCTTCCCTACGCCTACTACCGAGTAGGCGAGGCCTACGAGCTTGGCCGTGGCGTTGCACAGGATCTTGAAGCTGCCAAAGAAAACTACCGCATAGCCTACCGCGAGGGCCATCCGTTGGCAAGAAAAAAGCTTCAGGTTTTTAATTTCTTGAGATAAAACGACTCTACAATGATTAGTATAACAAAAGAAAACTGGTATAAACTCCATAGAGACTTTACCGAACGTTTCCCTTTAGAATGCCTAAAGGAAATGCCTTTAGAACAATACACAAACCTGAATCGTTCTGATTCATTCTGCTATTGGCTGGAATCGGAAACATATGAATTGGGATCCATTTGGGGTGGTTCCTCCTATAAGTTCGGCATATACAAATTCGACAAAGAGCCGCAGAGCCAAAGAGACTGTAAAGATGAAGAATACGCTTGGTATGCTAAATATGGAAATGACCGTATAACTGCATATGAGACTATTCGCCGTGGTTTATTTGAAATTGCAACAGCTGCTGCTAATAATGACTTTA
>JAUNIC010000211.1 GCA_030523615.1 Bacteroidales bacterium | reverse complement strand
TACGAGTATTTTACAACCGTTACCATCCCCACTACTGCTTATTACGATGGTAAGTATTACACCGTCACCGGTATTGGAAAAGACGCTTTCTTAAGGGCAATGAATCTGACCCAAGTCAACATCCCCGCCACCGTTACCTCTATTGCTAAAGGTGCATTTGATGTATGTGAAAGTCTGACAGAAATCAATGTCGATCCTGCCAATCCTGGCTACTGTAGCATCGATGGCGTGCTATTCACAAGGGATACAAAGCACCTCCATACTTACTCCGCTGGTCGTCCGGCCGAGGCTTACCAAATCCCCTATGGCACCGAGGTCCTCTATGAATTATCCTTTAGTGACTGCATCCATCTCAAGAGTGTTTACATCCCTGTGACGGTGGATTACGTTGAAGAACACGTATTCGACTATTGTGTGAAACTCAGCGATGTCTATGTCCGTGCCTTAACACCGCCAGGTTTGTATGAGAATTCTTTCTACGGTTGTGGAAGACTAAAAAACCTACATGTGCGACCTGGCTTGAAAAGTATGGCCAGCATATGGTCTGTGTGGAGAGATGTGGCAACAACCATCGTCGATGACTATGCTATTCCCGTCTCCTCTCTCTCTTTAGACAGCGAGAGCTACAGAGTAGCAGTCCGCGGTGGATACTGGCCTGAAGTCATGATGTTTCCTGAAGATAATGACGGTGCAGAACTCGTATGGTCCTCCAGTGATGAAACGATCCTCCGTGTGAATGCTTCTGACGGCAATTTTGTCGGTTTAAAAGAAGGCATTGCCTTCGTTATCGTCGCTGTTAAGGATCACCCCGAAATCAGTGCAAAGGCAAAAGTCTATGTAGGAAATGCCAAGGATCCTGATCCCTGTGCCACACCGACCTACGCCTTCAAAGACGGCAAAATCGTCTTCAACTGTGCCACTCCTGGTGCAACCCTCCATTATGATTACAGCATCACGGCACCTGCGCTGAAGGGTAGTGGAACTGGTAACAGTTTCACGTTGCCTACCTTCACGATTACGGCCACTGCTTCCGCTTCGGGCTACTCCGATTCATCTACAACCGTTTCCCTCGACTTCACAAGCGGTGACGTGAATGGTGATGGCGTTCTTACAATTACTGATGTAACAACTCTCGTCAACAGCCTTCTCGCGAAGTAGAAATTAGCAAATAACAAAACTTAAGATAGCAATCCGGGACGTTTTTTGCTCGGATTGCTATTCTTTTTGCATCCGAAAGCGTTGATTTTCATAATTTTTCACTAACTTTGCGCCCCGAAAACGAATAACAATAACAAACAAACGATTCTATAACAACTATGATCAAATCTCAGGACATCAAGAAGGGCGTTTGCATTCGTATGGACGGCAAGCTCTACTTCTGCATCGACTTCCTCCACGTAAAGCCCGGTAAGGGTAACACCATCATGCGCACCACCCTCAAGGACGTTGTCAGCGGCCGCGTGCTCGAGAAGCGCTTCAACATCGGCGAGAGCCTTGAAGATGTACGCGTTGAGCGTCGTCCCTACCAGTACCTCTATCTCGATGGCGAAGACTACATCTTCATGAACAACGAGACCTTCGAGCAGCTTCCCATCGCCAAGGACCTTATCACTGGCGTTGAGTACATGAAGGAAGGCGACACCGTAGAAGTTGTCAGCGACGCTGACACTCAGACCATCCTCTACGCTGAAATGCCCGTTAAGACTGTCCTCCGCATCACCTATACCGAGCCCGGCCTCAAGGGCGATACCGCTACCAACACCCTCAAGCCCGCAACTGTAGAGACCGGCGCTGAGGTTCGTGTGCCCCTCTTCATCAACGAAGGCGAGCTCATCGAAGTCGATACCCGCGACGGTAGTTACCAGAACCGCGTGAAGGAATAATCAGCAGTTAGCTCATTCTCATATTTTTACAAAACACCCTCCGTACAGCGATTGTTCGGAGGGTGTTGCTTTTTAGCGTAAACGTTTACGTATACGTTTTCGTCCTATGTTATGCGTGAACATAAGTGCCGATTTCTTCGCCATCAAGCACCTTTGCGAGATTACCCACGATGTCCATGTTGAAGACATAAATAGGCAGGTTGTTCTGCATGCACATGGCGGTAGCGGTGATGTCCATCACCTTCAGACCGCGGCTGATGACTTCCTCGTAGCTGATTTCGGAGAACTTCGTAGCGGTGGGATCCTTTTCGGGGTCAGCAGTGTAGACGCCATCCACACGAGTGCCTTTGAGCATCACGTCGGCCTCAATCTCGATGCCACGGAGGCTGGAGCCTGTGTCGGTGGTGAAGTAAGGATTACCAGTTCCGGCGCTCATGATGACCACTTCGCCTGCCTCCATGGCGTCGATAGCCTTCCACTTGGAGTAGAACTCGCCGATGGGTTCCATGCGGATGGCGGTGAGAACGCGGTTCTTGCAGCCGATGGCGCCGAGCGCGCTGCTGAGTGCGAGGGAGTTGATGACCGTGGCGCACATGCCCATCTGGTCACCCTTGACGCGGTCGAAGCCCTTTCCGGCGCCGCTGAGGCCGCGGAAGATGTTGCCGCCGCCGATGACGATACCGATCTGAACGCCCTTATCGTGGGCCTCCTTGATCTGTGCTGCGTATTCGTTGAGGCGCTTCGTGTCGATGCCGTAGCCCTGTTCGCCCATCAGGCTTTCGCCGCTGAGCTTGAGAAGTATACGATTGAATTTCATGGTGGTTTGTTGGGATTATGAGATTATGGTTTTATAAGTTTATTGGCAGATTATCGTATTATGGCTAAATGACGTAGGCGACCTCTTTGAAGGCATAACTGTGGAGATGGCTGTTTTGTTTGCGGAGGGTGAGAATACCGTTGCGGGCGATGCTGGCGAACTCTCCGATAAACTCCCCTTCTGCGTCGCGGTAATGGTGCCATCCTGTGCGGCGGTAGAGGAGGGTGGTGAAGGCATGCTCCACTTTGTCGTAGTGTCCTTCCTGGAGGATGCGGATGCCGTCCGTGAAGTGGCGGATGAAAGCTTCTAATACAGCCTCACGACTGACGTTGTGGCCGATAATCTGATGCAGCGAGATGGGAGCGCCGCGGCCCTCTTCGCGTCCTTCGAGAGTTGCGAAAGATGCTTGGTTGACGTTGATGCCGATGCCAGCGATGGAAGATGCGATATGTTTGCCGGAGAGCTGATGCTCCAACAGCATGCCGCAGATTTTGCGGTCGCCGAAGTAAATGTCATTTGGCCATTTAACCTCTAAGTTTCCTTCGGAGAGGGCACGATGCTCTGAGAGTGTGTCCTCGATGGCTCCCACGACGGCCAGTGCAGTGATTTCGGAGATAAGGAACTGTTCGTTGGCTGCGGGCCATGTCGTATCGGGAGAAGGTCTCCATCCTATATTGAATGTCAAGTTCTGTCCCTTTGAACTTTCCCACGTTGTGCCGCGTTGTCCGCGTCCTGCCGTTTGTTCGTCAGCGGTGATGAGGAGGAACTGGCCCGGCTCTACTGTCGAAGGGTCGCAACAGAGCATTGTGGAGGCCACCGAGTCGAAGTGGCGGTGTATCCAGTTGGGAGGAAGGGAGAGTTTGAGCAAGGTTGTGTGAATTATGGAGGACAGGTTTATGGACGTATGGAAATTTTGAATGCAAATTTACAAAAAAATCTGTACGTTCGGCATTTTCCACCTCGTTTTTCTGCATTTCTCCCCTTTTTTTTGTACATTTGCACCTCGGTAACCATTTCCAACAACACAAAAACACGTAAAACCTCTAACGTAAACTTTATGAAGAAGACTCTCACTCTCCTCCTCGTCCTCCTCGTTGCCTTCATCGGCGGATGTGGAGAAGCTCAAGCCAAGCGTTACAAAATCAAGAAGCAGAAAGGCGGCTATGTACTGCTCGTCGACAAGAAACCTACATATATTAATGGTGTGGGTGGCACGAATCGCCTCGATATGGCTGAAGCCAATGGCGCCAACGCCTTCCGTACTTGGGGTGGCAGCGTGGAGAGCATCCAGCGCGATATCGCAAAAGCAGAGGCCAACCACATGCTCATCATGCAGGGTATCGGCATGACGAAGGATTCTCTGAAATACTACGACGAAGGCTACAAGCAGCATATGCGCGACGAAGTTCGCCGTCTGGCCGAAGCCTTCAAAAATGACAAAAGCATCCTCGCTTGGGGCATTGGCAACGAGATCAACCTCGGCAACGCCAATATCGGGCCCGCGTGGCAGCTCGTCGAAGAACTCGCGCAGATCATCAAGAGCATTGACAAGATGCACCTCGTGTCCACCGTCATCAGCCACGATGGTCGTGCCCTCGACTCCATTGCCCGCTATTGTCCTTCGCTCGATTACGTGGGCATCAATTCCTATGGCGACATTGGTCATCTCAGTGAACTCGTCGAAAAGTCCGACTACAACGGCCCCTACATGGTGACCGAGTGGGGCCCTACCGGATGGTGGGAAACCGACAAAACGACGTGGGGCGCCAGCATTGAGCAGACGAGCGAGATGAAGCGACAAGTTTATGAGCAGCGCTACACGGAGTACATCAAGGCCAACAAGCGTTGCCTCGGTTCCTTTGTCTTCCTCTGGGGACAAAAGGAAGAGCGCACCCCGACGTGGTTCAGCATGTTCGTCGAGAGCAAGGTCGAAGGTCTCCCGCTGAAGGGCGAAAAGACACCTATGGTCGAAGCCATGCAGCGCATGTGGACAGGCAAGGAACCTGCGCAGGCGGCTCCCATCATCCATGAGCACATGACGCTCAATCGTCTTTATGCCACGCAGAACCCCACGCTGGCTGCCGGACAGGAAGCCGTAGCGCGTGTCAATGTGACGGATAAGGAAGACGACAAACTCACTTACG
>JAUNIC010000210.1 GCA_030523615.1 Bacteroidales bacterium | reverse complement strand
GTCGGGGCGACAGGATTCGAACCTGCGACCACCTGGTCCCAAACCAGGTGCGCTACCGGACTGCGCTACGCCCCGATGCACTTTCAGCACAACCTCGGCCACATGGCTGAATGAGGTGTCAAATGCATTTTGCGGGTGCAAAGTTATGAATTATTTCTGAAACAGCCAAATAAAATTGCGATTATTCGTACTGTCGCAGATAGGCTACTACTCGTATCGAATGGCCTTAGCGGGTTGGATGCGGCTGATCATGAAACTGGGACCAACGAGAGCCAGCGTGGTTAGAGCCAGCGTGATGACGTTGAGGAGCACGATGGGCAGCCATGCCACTTCGACGGGAACGGTATCGACGTAATAGCTCGTGGGGTCGAGATGGATGAAGCCCCAATGCTGCTGGGCAAAGAGGAGGGCCAGAGCGATGGCGTCGCCGATGAGAAGACCGCGGAGGGTGATGAGCGCCGAGAAATGGAGGAAGATGCTGCGCACTTTGGCGTTCGTGGCGCCAAGTGCCTTGAGGACGCCGATGGTCTGCGTACGTTCAAGGATGAGGATGAGCAAACCGCTGATCATCGTGAAACCTGCCACACAGATCATCAGGATGAGGATGACGATCATGTTGAAGTCCAGAAGGTCGAGCCATGAGAACACTTGCATGTAGTGCTCGCGCACACTGAGCGGACGGCGGGGAGCACCAGTGGCATCGGGATTCTTGGCGCAGTACTCGGAAGCCACAGCAACGGTGCGGTCCAGCTGTTCGTTGTCGGCAAAGAAGCGCGTGGCAGCTTCTACCGTGCCGTCGAGTCGCACCTCAAGGCTGCTGCACTGGTCCGGTTCCCAACCGTTGAGGTCGGCCACGGTAGCATAGTCGCCGATGACGAACGCCTTGTCGAAGATGTTCATGTTGGTGCTGTAGATGCCGCACACCTTGAAACGGCGCATCTTGATGTTTTCCTCGAAAAAGTAGGCAAATACGCGGTCGCCCACCTTGAGGCCGAGGTCGCGGGCGAGGCGGCTGGAGATGGCAATCTCGTTGCTCCCGACGATTCCGGAATCAGGATCGGGCGTGCTGTCGAGGCGAGGCAGACGTCCTGCGGTCATGGCAGAAGCCACAAAGGTTGTGTCGTAGCCGCGGTCGATGCCCTTGATGGTCACACCCTGGAAGTCGTTGTTGGTCTTGAGGATGCCCATCTTCTGCGCCACCTTGTCGACGCGCTTGACGGCGGGCCACTTTTTCACACCAGCGATGAAGGCAGAATCGGCCATGATAGGGAATCCTTCAGGCGAGGAGAGCGAACGGTAGTCGAGCACCTCGATGTCGCTGGCAAATCCATTGACCTTCTGTGTCACTTCGCGCTTAAAACCGCTAATGACGCAGACGGTGATGATCATGACCGCAAGTCCTACGGCCACACCCGCCGTAGCGATTGTGATTGTAGGGTTCGAGGCGCTCTTCTTATCCTTACCGATACTGCGGAAGAAGCGCTTGGCGATGAAAAAGGGAAAATTCATATTTAAATTAATAATTAATAATTAAAAATTAAAATCCCTGACCTTGGCGTTTGCGGAAAATTAAAATCCCTGACCTTGGCGTTTGCGGCATTCATTGCAGCTTCAACGCGCTTTCCGCAACGAATTTCAATTTTTAATTTTTAATTGCTCAAATGGTGCGTCCGGGATAGGCTTCGAGGGCTTTCTGGAGCACGAAGAGTGCACGCTGGAGGTCTTCCTTCTTGAGCACGTAGGCTATGCGGACCTCGTCGCGGCCAGCACCGGGAGTGGTATAGAAACCTGCGGCAGGAGCCATCATGACAGTTTCCTTGCGAAGGTTGCCCTGCTCGTCTTCACTCTCGTAGCAGAAGTCGGAGAGGCACCAGGCACAGAACTTCTCAGCGTCGTCCACAGGGATGCGAGCCATGGTGTAGAAAGCACCCATGGGGATGGGGCTGTAAACACCGGGAATGCGATTCAGACCATCGATGAGACACTTACGGCGCTCTACGTATTCGTCATAGACATCGCGCATATACTCCTCGCTGGCATCAATCGAGGCTTCAGCCACAAGCTGGCCGATGAGGGGAGGCGAAAGGCGTGCCTGACAGAACTTCATGACGGCCTTGCGCACGGTCTCGTTCTTCGTAATGAGAGCGCCGACGCGGATACCGCACTCGCTATAGCGCTTCGACACAGAGTCGATGAGCACGACGTTCTGCTCGATGCCTTCGAGGTGACAAGCGGAGATGTAGGGGCTGCCGGTATAGATGAATTCGCGATAAACTTCGTCGGAGAAGAGATAGAGGTCGTACTTCTTGACGAGATCGCGAATCTGGTTCATCTCGCGGCGGGTATAGAGGTAACCCGTGGGGTTGTTGGGGTTACAGATGAGGATGGCGCGGGTGCGCTCGTTGATGAGTTCCTCGAACTTCTCGACCTTCGGCAGACAGAATCCCTCTTCCATCGTGGTAGCAATGGTGCGGATCTTGGCGCCGGCAGAAATGGCAAAGGCCATGTAGTTGGCGTAGGCAGGTTCGGGAACGATGATTTCGTCGCCGGGGTTGAGGCAGCTCATGAAAGAGAAGAGCACAGCCTCGGAACCGCCGCTGGTGATGATGATGTCGTCGGCGGTAAGATTGATGTTGTACTTGGCGTAATAGTTGACGAGTTTCTCGCGGTACGACTTGAATCCCTGAGAGGGGCTGTACTCGAGGATGTGTCGGTCAATGTTGCGAAGTATGTCGAGACCTTCCTTAGGGGTGGAGAGGTCAGGCTGGCCAATGTTGAGATGATACACCCGCGTGCCTCGTTCCTTTGCAGCTACGGCGAGAGGAGCGAGTTTGCGGATAGGAGATTGGGGCATCTCGATGGCGCGTTCAGATATCTGGGGCATAGTTAAGTATAATTATCGACCGACAAATTTACGTCAAAACACGCTGATACGCAAAAAAAACGCCATTTTTTTGACTCTGCGACATCAAAAACGCCCTCATCTGTAATATTTAGAAACAGATGAGGGCATTTATATTGTATGTTAAGCGCTGAAATCTTAGAACTTAAAGCCTACGGTAAACATGGCCTGGTTGCGGATAAGATTGAACTTCTGCACGGGCAGATCGTTCTTCACGCCGTTGCGATCTTCGAGATTGTAGTGGAAGGCGTAGACGTCGGCGTTCTGACGAGAGTGGAGGTAAGCCACGTCGAAGTAGAACGAACCGCAGTGATAGCCGAGGCCGGCGGTGAAGCGGTTGGTAGCGCCAAGGTTCACGTAGTCGGTGTTGGTGGCGTAGTAGTAGCTGCTGCCGTCGACGAGGAGGTTGAGATAAGCGTCCTTGTCGAACGAAGAAGTAACGTAGTTGTAACCGAGACGAGCAGAGAAGTTGTTGGAGAGACGAGCTTCAGCACCTACGCGGAGGGTGTGGATGTTCTTCAGGTAGTTGTTGATTTCATCCTGCAGATAAACATCTGTGCTGAAATTGCCAGCCTGCCAAGACTCAGTATTGGCGTAGCGCACAGAAACGCTGCTGTAGTTCATCATCTGGTATTCAGCATCGAGAGCCAGACGGGTGCCGATGGTTGTTGCGGCGCTCACATCGAGCTTCCAGGGGGTGCGGATGCGGTAAGTATTGGTCAACTCCACGTTCTGGCTGCAAGTGTTGCCGTTAGCGTCGAGGTAGGGAGTAGACAACTGTGCATAAGCGCGGCTCTCGAGGTCGTAAGCCGTAGGAGTGGTTACCGAAAGACCTACGCGGAAGGGGCTCTCTTCGATGGGACGAACAATAAGACCGAACTTACCGTCGACACCGCTACCCGTGAGCGTCTCTTCTGTGAACATGGTATAGCCGCCGGTATCGTTAACGTTGCCGTTCTGGAAGAGTTCCTCGTCGTAGAGGAGCGCAGAGTGCATATCGACGTTGTGCACACCAAGCACAGCACCGAGATAAACACGCTCGTTGATGTTGAGCGAGAGGTTGAAGTCGTAGTCGTGTATTCCACCCCACTGTGCGCGGTGGTAGTTGTAGCGGTTGGCATAGCTGGGCACGTAGCGGTCGATGCGTACGTCGCGTTCGCCTACACTTTCACCGTTTTCATCCACAGCATCAATAAGATAGGTGTCGTAGGCGAGAAGCGTGGTGGGAGTGGTTAACTCACGATCGGGATCGTAGCCGAGGTCGAGAAGATTGCCTTCGAGATTGGCAGCGAGGTCGCAGAACTGCCATGACTGCGACATACCCTGAGGTACACCGTTGTCCATGAACTTGGGCAGCGCCACGTTGTTCATGCCGATGTAGTTCTTGAAGTTCTTGCTCTTGTGGTAGTTGAAGCCCATGTTGACAAACTTCACACCGCTTGCGTTCTCGAGGTCAACTGAATAGACGAAGCCTACCTGATCGAAGGAGCCCTTGGTCTTTCCAGCACCAAGCTGCATGGTTCCGTTGTAGGGCTCAGCAAGGAGTCCTGCGGTGAGGCTCATGTCGTTGCGACGATAGAGACCGGTAGAAGCAGGGTTGGTGCTCATGGCAGAGATGTTGGCACCGAGAGCGCCCATAGCGCCACCCATACCGACGAAGCGAGCATCGCCGTCAAGGTCGGAGGTCGATACCTGTTCTACCTTGTAAATATCTTGTGCGCTTGCCGTCCCCAAACCGAAAGTAGCCAGAGCTGCTGCGCAAATGAATATCTTCTTCATGTTCTTATGTCAAAGTATGTGAGATTTTTATGGATGAGGGCGCATCGTGATGTGCGCCCTCACTATGTGATGCTTTATTGTCGTAGATGAGAGCTTAGGCTTAACGACGTCCGCCGCCACCGCCTCTGCTGCCACCGCCTGAGTAGCTGCCGCCACCGCCGCCGAAGCTGCGGCT
>JAUNIC010000209.1 GCA_030523615.1 Bacteroidales bacterium | reverse complement strand
ATCGACTCACAGCTGTGGCACGATCGTTTCACAAGTGTGACACTATTGTCGCACAGACGTGACACTATCGTGCCACAGCCGTGCGACGACTTATTTCTCCGAGGTAATTATTTATTTCTTTGAGAGAGTCGGATGTTTCTTTGACGTAAAACCCGCTTCCCTCACGATGGTTTAACGACTCATTGCCAGCGCATTTCTCATTCAAAGCGCTCGGCCCAGCCGAGAAACTTCACCACGCCTTCATGGCCAAACTTCTCGAGACTCTTTGCCGTTTGCTCAACGGTGCGTTCGCGCTCGGGATGACTCTTCGAGTAGAACTTGTCGGCGTAGCACACGATCAGTTCCTCGATGGTCTCAGGCAGGAAATCCTGCTCAGGCAGGGGGAGATGCTGCTCGCGAATGTTCTGCGCCGTGAGTCCTGTGCCGGTGTGGCGCTCGCAGACGCGGGCTATCGCCTCACACAGTTGGTTTTCCTCGGTGCTGCGGCCCTCGGCAGCTCCTTCGCGACGCATCAGTTCGGCGCCGAGACGACCGTGGAGGAGATAGGGTTCGGAGCCCATGCAATGGATGCTGGGAGCATCAGTCAGGTAGATGCCCACGTCGTGAAGCATGGCAGCATTTTCAAGGAAAATGAGGTCGGCTTTCAGCTCGGGATGGCGACGGGCAATGCTGAGGGCGCGGTCGGCCACCTGACGGCTGTGATGAAGGAGCAGACGACGCAAATTGTCGTCGGCAGGGTAATATTTGTCGATGATTTGCTGAAAAAACATAGTTTTTTAACGATTTTGGTGCAAAGTTACGCATTATTTCAAAAAATAGCGCTAAATTTGCTTGCTAATTTTGCATTTGTCTCACTTTTACTCTACGGAATCACCTTCCAAATACGAAAAACATGATTATCATTGGTATCGCAGGCGGCACGGGCTCGGGCAAGACCACCGTGGTCCGCAAAATCATAGAGACGCTCCCCGCAGACGTCGTGGCAGTCATCCCTCAGGACTCGTACTACAAGCACCAATGGGATGTGCCCGAGGACCAGCGCAAGCTCACCAACTTCGACCATCCCAACGCCTTCGACTGGCCTCTCTTCGAGGAGCAGATCGAGGCGCTGCGCAACGGCCAGGCCATCGAGCAGCCCACCTATTCTTATCTCACCTGCACGCGCCAAAAGGAAACCATCCATGTCGAACCCCGCGAGGTCATCATCGTCGAGGGCATCATGGCGCTCTACGACAAGAAGTTGCGCGACCTCATGGACCTCAAAATCTATGTCGACGCCGACACGGACGAGCGTCTGCTGCGCGTCATCGAACGCGACATCGCTGAGCGCGGACATCCCCTCGAGATGCTCATCGACAAGTACCGCAACGTGCTGAAACCCATGCACGACGAATTCATCGAACCCACCAAGCTCTACGCCGACATCATCATCCCCAACGGTGGCGACAACGCCCGCGCCGTGGCCATGATGCGCCAGTTCATCACCTCTGCCTACATCCAGCAGGAGCTGAATGCGGCTTTCGCAAAATAATGCGACCGTAGAGTCAACCATAGTAACAACAGAATTTTGGCTAAATACGAACTTCTCTCCAAGATTGACTGCCCCGCCGATCTCCGCCGTCTGAGGATCGACGAGTTGCCCGAACTGTGCCGCGAGCTCCGCGAGGACATCCTCGACGAGCTGGCGCAGAATCCGGGTCATCTGGCGTCAAGTCTTGGTGTCATCGAACTCACCGTGGCGCTGCACTACGTTTTTGCAACGCCTTACGACCGCATCGTGTGGGACGTGGGCCATCAGGCTTACGGCCACAAGATTCTGACCGGCCGCCGCGACACGTTCTGCACCAATCGCAAGTTCGGCGGCCTGCGCCCCTTCCCCTCGCCCCTCGAGAGCGAGTACGACACCTTTGCCTGCGGCCACGCTTCCAACAGCATCTCGGCAGCGCTCGGCATGAGCCTTGCCGCCGTGCAGAAGGGCGAGGACGACCGCCACGTCATTGCCGTCATCGGCGACGGAGCCATGAGCGGCGGCTTGGCCTTTGAGGGCATCAACAACGCCTCCGACACGCCCAACAACCTGCTCATCATCCTCAACGACAACAACATGAGCATCTCCTCGTCGGTGGGCGGCATGAAGCAGTATCTGCACCATATCCACACCTCGAGCGCCTACAACCGCTGGCGCAACAAGGTGGCACGCCGTCTCGAAGCGTGGGGACTCCTGCCCGACGGACGCCGCAAGGGCCTCATCCGTTTCTTCAACGCCATCAAGAGCGCCATCACCTCGCAGCAGAACATCTTCGAGGGCATGAACATACGCTATTTCGGCCCCTCCGACGGCCACGACATCATCGAACTCGTCCACACCCTCCAACGCGTCAAGGACATGAAGGGCCCCAAGCTCCTCCACATCCACACGGTGAAGGGTAAGGGCTACGAGCCTGCCGAGGAGAAGCCCACAACGTGGCACGCTCCGGGCACCTTCGACAAGGAGACGGGCGAGCGAGGCAGCAAACCGGCCGCCGTCGAGGCGCAAACATCGGCTTGCAACGCATCGAAGCCTACTGGCCCGAAATTTCAGGATGTCTTTGGCGAAACGCTCGTCGAACTGGCGCAACAGAACGAACGCATCGTCGGCGTCACACCGGCTATGCTGACGGGATGCTCCATGCACCTGCTGCAGAAGGCCATGCCGGAGCGCACCTTCGACGTCGGCATTGCAGAGGGCCACGCCATGACTTTCTCCGGCGGTTTGGCCAAGGAGGGCATGCAACCTTTCTGCAACATCTACAGCAGCTTTGCACAACGTGCCTACGACAACATCGTCCACGACGCTGCCCTGCTGCGTCTGCCCGTGGTCCTCTGTCTGGATCGCGCAGGCATTGTGGGCGAAGACGGTCCCACGCACCACGGCATGCTCGACATTGCGGCGCTGCGTCCCGTGCCTAACCTGACCATCTGTTCGCCTTACGACGAGCACGAGTTACGCCGTATGATGTACACGGCTCAGCAGCCCGACCAAGGCACATTCGTCATCCGCTATCCCCGCGGCTGCGGCCGTCTGACGGATTGGCGCTGCCCGCTCGAAGCCATCGAGGTAGGCCGTGGCCGTTGCCTGCGCGAAGGCACCCCGCTGCCGGGCGAGACGAAGGCAGAAACAGCCGTCCTTTCCTTTGGCCCCATCGGCAACATCGCCGCCGACGCCATCGACACTCTGGCCGCCAACGATGCGGCAAAAGCTGCCGCCGTGGGCCACTACGACCTCCGCTTTGCCAAACCCATCGACGAGGCACTCATCCTTGATGTGGCGCGCCGTTACAAGCGCATCGTGACGATCGAGGACGGCGTGCGCGCCGGCGGCGTCGGCTCGGCTGTGCTCGAACTTCTTGCCGATCGCGGCGTAAACATCCCCGTCACCCGCCTCGGCATTCCTGACGAATTCATAGAACATGGGCCCGTGGCCGACCTCCACCGCATCTGCGGCATCGACCGCGAAGCCATCATAAAAGTTTTGAAATCATGAAACTTGTCATCGCTGGTGCCGGCGCCGTCGGCACACACCTTGCCAAACTTTTCGCCCGCGAGCATCACGACGTGGTGCTCATCGACAACGCACAGAAGCGACTCGCGGCTGTGGCCAACTATGTGGACATCTTGACCATCGAGGGCTCGGCCATGAACATCGAGAAACTCGAAGAAGCCGGCGTTGGCACGGCCGACCTCTTCGTCGGCGTCACTCCGCAGGAAAGCATCAACATGATGTGCTGCATCCTCGCCAAAAAGATGGGCGCCAAGAAGACCGTGGCACGTGTCGAAAGCGGCAGCTACACGACGAAGGAGAACCGCGAGTTCTTCAAGTCGGTCGGCATCGACTCCATCGTCTATCCCGAAGGCCTCGTGGGCAACGAGATCAACCACCTCATCGAGCGCCCCTGGCTGCGTCAGTGGTGGGAGGTGCAGAACGGTCAGCTCGTGGTCCTCGGCGTCAAGATACGCAAGGGATCAAGCCTCATCGACCAGCCCCTCTACAGTCTTATGAAGCAGGACGCACCGCTCCACGTCACCGCCATCAAGCGCGCCGGAGAGACCATCATCCCCCACGGTAACGACATTCTGCGCCCCGGCGACTTGGCCTTCATCATGACGACGGCCAACCACGTGGAATACGTCCGCACCCTCATCGGCAAAGCCAACAGCCCCGAGGCAAAGAACGTGTTCTATATGGGCGCCTCAGAGTCGGCCATCTGCTCCATCTGCACACTACCCTCGCACATCCACGGCAAACTCTTCGACAACGATCCCGCACGCATCGCCGAGGTTACCGACATCATCAGCCATTCGCGCATCATGCCCCATGTAGGCGATGCTCGCGACGTCGACGTGCTCCTCGATGAGAACATCAAGGACCATCAGGTGTTTATCGCCGCTACGGAAAACAGCGAGACGAACATTCTGGCGTGTATGGCCGTCAAAGGCCTGGGCATCCCGAAGACCATCGCGATGGTCGAAAACTCGGAGTACATCGCCCTCGCCGAAAGCCTCGACATCGGCTCTATCATTAACAAGAAGACGTTTGCCGCCGGACAGATTTACCGCATGATGCTCCGCTCGGACGTAGAGTCGGTGAAGAGCCTGAACATCGCTGCCGCCGAGGTGGCGGAATATAAGGTAAAGGAGGGCAGCCTCGTGACGAAGAAGCCCATCAAAGAATTGGGTTTCCCGCCCTACGCCAGCTTCGGTGGTTTCGTGCGCCGCGGCAAGGGTCACTTCGTCAACGGCGACACGGTCTTCATGCCCGAGGACGTCGTCGTGGTCTTCTGCCTCGAAGGCTACCTCAAGAAGCTCGAGCGATTCTTCAAATAGCATCCCTCTTACCTCTTACC
>JAUNIC010000208.1 GCA_030523615.1 Bacteroidales bacterium | reverse complement strand
CCGAAGTGGAGGAAGAAGCCGCTCCCGAAGTGGAGGAAGAAGCCGAAGAAGTAGAGCCCATCCCGTCATTAGCAGACGACGAGGCCAATTGTGCGGTAGAAATGGGAACTCCGAAGACGCCCATCATCATCAACAACACGCTCCCCGAACCGCGCCACAATTGGTGGAAGACGGCTTTCGTGGTGCTTGCCATGTGCATCCTCGCCCTTGCCAGCTATTTTGCCGGATACTTCCGCGTCTTCTGTCCCTGCAACATCTTCGGCACAGACGCCGAGACTGTCACCGCCGCCGAAGCTCAGCGCATCACCGCCGATTCCATTGCCAAAGCGAAGGCTGATTCGGCCGCAAACGCCAAAGCAGATTCTCTGGCCAAAGCCAAAGCAGATTCAGCCACTGCTGCAACGCAACAGATGACGCAGCAACTCGCCGAGCAACAGAAAGCGGCAGAAGCGGCATCAGAGAGACTCGCCGCACAGCAAGCTGCAGCAGAGAAAGCTGCAAAGCGTCAAGCAGATTTGGAAGCCGCTCAGCGCTACGAGCAGATTCCTGGCAGTAACTACCTCATCACCGGCACAATGCAGAGTCGCCGCATCAAGACTGGCGAAAACCTCTACAAAATAGCCAAGCAAATGTACGGAAGCAAGGATTTTGCACGCTACATCGCTTTTTACAACAACATCGAAGACCCCAACCACGTCTGCATCGGCCAAACCATCAAACTGCCGCAGCTCATCCGCAGATAAACGAAACATCACACATATTCAACCCGCATTCGTATGCGTGCTACAACAACGGAACTTATGAAACACTTACACAGCATCTCCACCCGCGGCTTCTCTTGCCGCATCTTCACCATTCTCTGCACGGCGGCTCTTCTCCTGGCAGCCGCCAGCAGCCTGACATCCTGCAAGAGCAAGGCCAAGCAAGATCCCAACAAGAGTTACGAAGAACTCCAGGCCGACGCCATTACTTCCATCAAAGCGTCCAACACCATCACCGTCAAGTTCATCCAGGAAGAAGGCACTCCGCAGATTACCGTTGTCAGCAAGAAGGCTTACACCGACCAGCTTGACGTCCACATGGAAGGCTCCGTCCTCGTGGCCACTTACAAAGCCAATGCCCAAATTGCCGAATCTGGCGTAGAAGTCATTGTCCACGCTCCCGCGATTAACGAGATTGAGACAGACATGGCCGCCATCGTCAATCTTGGCGACAAGCTCGAACTCACGGGCGACTTGCGCATCAAGTGCAACCGTGCCGGCAGCGTGAAGGGCAAGAAGGTGGCTTGCAACAATCTCATCATCGAGACCGACAGGGCCGCCGTAGTGCAGCTGGGCAACCTTGAGGCCAACGACATCACTGCCAAAGCCGTCCGCGCCTCCACCATCGTTCTCGACGGCAAGGCCATCAGCTACAATTTCCAGCAAGCCGCCGACGATCAGATCATCCACGACAAACTATCCACCAAGAACGGCGACATCAAGATCATTCCCGATCCTGTCGATCCTGCCGACGTGCCTAAAGCTACGGCTCCCAAAGGGACCGCTCCGAAGACAACGGCTCCCAAGGATACAACCAAGAGCGCAGCAGCAAAGCCTTAACAAGCGGCATTCAAGCAGCGTAGGACATAGCCCCAAAGGGGCGACATCCACCAGCATAGGGCATAGCCCCAAAGGGGGCTTTTGTTAACTCACGCCCTACGCTAGTGGATATCGCCCCTTTGGGGCTTGTATGATGCAAACTTATTTCCATTTAGACGTGTCGAAAATCACGCCACTTATTCAACTGCAAATTTGTAGATTTCTTGTCCACGCGAACCTACAACAAACTCATTGCCCACCACGACGGGGGAACTCTCGAAATTGCTGACCATGTGTTCGGTGAAGAGCACTTTTCCCGTTTTGCCTTCGATGAGATACGCATTGCCGGCCGTGTCGCCCGTAAAGACGAAGAGCTCGTCATTCTCGTTGTAAAACGCTACAGGCGAAGACCAAGCCCACGACTTCAGGGGAACACGGTAAACGACTTCGCCAGTCTTCTTGCTGAAAGCCGTAAACTCTGCGACTTTCGAGTTTTCTCGCTGGCAAACATTATCGAAAATGAGTTCCAGGCAATTGCCTTTGCCGAGAAGCGGAGTGCCGTAGAAGCCTCCGTCGAAGTGTTTGCTGCCGATGTTCAACTTGCTGCAAGGCGTCTCGTTGTCCCAAACGCGTTCGCCGGTCAATCCGTTGAGTTTCACAAAGTGCGCAATACCCTTGTTGCCCTGTTGGTCCACCTCGCAACCGCAATAGAGATAAGGGATGCTGTCCTCGACCTCGCAGACAATGGTGCCGTCGATGTCATCGTGGTTGTCGTAGTGCCAAATCGGTTTCATCGTGTTCAGCTCGAAGCACATGATATCGCCATGGTTATTGCCGATGAAACCATAATTGTGATACACGCAAAGACTGTTTTCCATGCCTGCAGCACCTCCGCGAGCCGTCTTCCAACGCAGCGAGGTGTGTAGACGCAGCGAGTCCTCATCTATATAATATTTATATATAGTGCCGTTTTCGCTGGGGAAGAAGAGAAATCCGCCGACGACAAGAGGCGACGAATCGTTGCCCTGCCAGTTTACCCAGGAATGGCTGTCGCGATTGTGGAACATCGTCTCCTTGTGTGAGAAGAGGTTGTACGCCAGACGACCGATGGCGACGTCGCGGGGAACAGCCTGACCGACGTAGAGGTTACCGTTCAGCTGCGGATCCAGACTCATCGTTCCTTTCACGGGATTATGTGTATCGAGCGGCGTGCGCGAAGCTTTGCCTGTGTTGAAGTCGATGAAATAGACTTTGGAACAAAGCGAAGCCACCATAATCTCCTGACGGGGCAGACTGTCCAGGAGGCCGCCACGCTGCTGCGCGAAACGCTGCGCTGTGCTGTCGGGCCACTCGATATAGAGCGGCTGCGAGGTCCATCCAGTTCCGCCACCCCACGTGCCCATCTTCGTCGGCCGCTGATCGTTCTCCGTCTCAAACATCCAACGCTTGACGATACGCGACGGAGTACCCTTCACCCGACCGCCGAAATCGGCATCGCGCAAGGGTCCTCCGCGGAAAGTCAGCCATCCGGGCGCTTCCTTGTAAAGGTCGCGCAGCGAGGACAGTTGACCCGAAGTCACCGTATCGTGCACCACGATATCATAGGTAATATCGCTGGCAGAAAGCAGAGGAGTAGCCGACAAAGGTTGGGGCTCGGGGATGGTGTCAACCTCCACACTTTCGACCGTTGAAGTGCGACTTCCGCATGAACATACCAACGGAAGTAGCAAAAAAAACTTTAAAATGTGCAGTTTCATTTTCGTTATGTTTGTTACTTTTAGCATTTTATCGTATCTTTGCCATCGCGATACCCTCGAAAGTTACCACAAGGCTCGTAGAGCCCGTCTTGGAACCATCGCACCAAGCATCATCAAATAGCAAAATACCATGACTCTATACACTCGTCGAATACTGATTCTTATCGTCGCCCTCTGCAGCATGGCCATGTCCTATGCACAAGGGTTTGTGGCTCACCGCGGAGAGATTCCCGGAAGCTACGATTTCTGGTTCTACGACCCTGAAACCGAGCACGACCCTCGCGCTCACTTCCCCCTGCTTATCTTCCTGCACGGACGCAGCCTTTGCGGACACGACCTGCAAAGAGTGAAGAAGTATGGAGCCATCGACGCTGTGGCCAAAGGCCGCGTCATCGACACCTACATCATGGCACCGCAGAATCCTGGCGAAACGTGGTCGCCCTTGAAAATCTGGAAGATTGTGGAATGGGCCGAGGAGCACTACCACGTCGACAAGAGCCGCATTTACGTCTACGGTATGAGCCTCGGCGGCTACGGCACAATCGACCTCGCTGCGACGTATCCCGACAAGATAGCGTGTGCAATGGCCCTGTGCGGAGGCGCTTCGGTGCGCAATCTGCAGGGTCTTTCCACCCTTCCGCTTTGGATCATGCACGGCACAGCGGATAGCGCCGTCTCGGTGAAGGAGTCCGACAAAGTCGTAGAAGCCATCCGCGCCACCGGCGACGATTCCCGACTGATCTACTCACGTATGAAGGGTGTGAATCACGGTCAGCTGGCGCGCGTGTTCTATCTCCGCCAGACTTACGACTGGCTCTTCTCCCACTCGCTCGGCGATCCTGGACGCGAAATCAACCGCATGTTCGACATAGACATCAACATGATCAACGCCGCCTATCGCGATCTGAACAACGATGACGTGCTGCCCTTCAGCGGCGACGAAGAATAGGACTTGTGCTCAAAGCAGGCTTCGCGATTTCAGAACGCAGCCGCTCTTTGTCTGTATCAGATTCACGCAACATCAGATACAACCACAAAACCTCCTACCTAAAATGGGCAGGAGGTTTTTATCGTCTCTAAAAAGTCAATTGCCGTGGTATGTGGAATCTTACTGCTGGAGCTTTGCTGCCTTTGCTGCAGCAGCCTCGGCGTCGCGGCGAGCCTTCTCGGCCTTCTCTTCAGCCTTCTTGCGAGCCTTCTCGGCCTTGATGGCCTTCTCAGCCACCTTCTTCTTGGCCTTGACGTCAGCGAGTTCCACCTTCTTGCTTGCGAGGAGCGAAGCTACCTCGGCAGACTTTGCGGTGTCACCCTTGTAGAGCTTTGCCTGAGCCTTGAGCGTCTTGATTTCGAGATTGATGACCTCAATCTGCTTCTTATACTGGTCCACGAGCTGCTCATTGGTGAGCGTGGTAGCATTCTGAGGAGCAGTGTTGTATGTAACAACCTGCTGTGAGGGTTCGGTCGCAGTCGTAACGACCTGTGCGTTTACGGCAGTTGCAAATCCTGCCATGATGGCCAAAGCCAGAATTTTACTTGTCATAATATAAGGGGTTTTTGTTGTTATATTTCGAGGAATCGAGCAACC
>JAUNIC010000020.1 GCA_030523615.1 Bacteroidales bacterium | reverse complement strand
CAAATGCAAATTTAGTGTACACCAAATTAAAATTACCTCCGCGAGAGTTTTTGCGGCTTAGGCAGTGCGGCGCACTACCCTTTCATCGCCTTCAGCGCGGTGCTGCTGCGAGCCGTCAGGCCTTCGGCGGGGACGCGCTTCAGGACGACATACTCAATGCCGTGAGCCTCGCAGAACTCACGCTTTGAAGGACGGTCACCGTCTTCGTTGACAACAAAAACATCGGGCTGCAGGCGCTCCAGATCGGGGGCGAAGTCGAGGAATCCGCTGCCGCTGTTGACAAAGGCATCGTGTACGTAGCGAATGCTCTTCACCATGAAGAGGCGCTCGGCTTCGGGGTAGGTGGTGCGGTGGTTCTTCAACTCCATGATCGTGGCGTCGGAACCGATGCCGACATAGAGGTCACCATAGGCTGCAGCTTGACGGAAGAACTCGACGTGGCCACTGTGGAGCAGGTCGTAGCAACCGCTCACAAAGACTTTCTTATTCATAGTTTTTATGGGGAATCAGTGGGGATTTTTCCTGCGACAAATCGTTGCCTGCGGGATTTCGTGTGCAAAATTACTGATTTTCGGCGAACTGACAAAATTTCAATACCACAAATCGAGCAAAAGGGGCAGATGGTCGCTCACTCCACCGTGGTAGTGTGGGCCGAGATAAACACGATAGGGCACAAAATCGCCGTCAGCGTTCTGCTCGAGCAGATAGTGCGGGGCGAAGATGCTGCACTCCGTCTTGCGCCAACGCTTCAGCGCAGCATCGGCAACGAGGATATTGTCAATATGGTTCCATTCGCGCTGATAGTAGTACGTACCGCGGATGGTGGCCAACTGCTTGTCCGTCAATCCTTCACCCACTGCGGTAGCCGCTGCCGAGACGTTGGTCAAGCCCCCCTGTTCCATGAGCCGCAAGCTGCGGTCGGAGGGTTCGTCGTTGCAGTCGCCCATTACCACAATGGCAGGATGGAGGCGCACGCTGTGCAGGCTGTCGACAATGTTTCGCACCACTCCGGCGGCACGCAGACGATAGCCCTCGCTATGCTTCGCTCCACCACGACGCGAGGGGAAGTGGACAACGATAACGTCGAGCGTGTCGCGATTGGGTATCACACCTGAGCAATGCAGCACATCTCGCGTAGGGCGCTCTTTTTCAGCATCGTGCGGCACGGGGTGTGTAGCATGGCTCAGCAATTGGAAGGTCTCGGGGCGATAAAGCAAAGCCGCATCGACGCCGCGCAGGTCAGGGCCGTCCTCGATGACGTACTGATAGCCTAAGCTTGCCATACGAGTGCGATGGGTGAGGTCGTGGAGCACGCTGTCATTTTCCACCTCGCACAGCGCAACGATGTCGACGGGGTTGAGGCCTCCGGCGTCCATGATGGTGCGGGCCATATTGCGCAGTTTGTGCCAGTAGCGTCCGCTATTCCAGGCGTATTCGCTGTCGGGGAGGAACTGCGTGTCGTCTTTGCCGTAGTCGTGGAGGGTGTCAAAGAGATTCTCGCAATTCCACTCCATGAGGCACATCTTCCGCTCCGTCTGCGCTGACGTGGGAAGTGGGAGGAGAAGGAGGAGAAAAATGGAAAAAGTGTGTTTCATGGCGCAAAGATACACATTTTTTAATAGAAAAAGTATGGCCAACTCGAAAAAAAACACTAATTTTGCGGGCAGAAACCTAAATACAGAAAAAAACAAACACTCATAACCTAAAAAACTAAAATTATGGCAAACCGTTTCATTCTCAACGAAGTCAGCTACTTCGGCGCAGGCGCTCGCCACGAGCTTCCTGAAGTCATCAACCGCATGAACCTCAAGAAGGCGCTCGTATGCTCCGACAAGGGCCTCATCAAGGTGGGTACCACCAAGATGGTGACCGACGTGCTCGACGCTGCTGGCTTCCCCTACGAGATCTACTCAGGAATCAAGCCCAACCCCACCGTGACCAACGTGCAGCAGGGCGTAGAAGCCTTCAAGCAGAGCGGCGCTGACTGCATCATCGCCATCGGCGGCGGCTCCAGCATGGACACTGCAAAGGGCATCGGCATCGTGGCCAATAACCCCGAGTTCGCCGACATCGTCAGCCTTGAAGGCGTGGCTCCCACCAAGCACAAGAGTGTGCCCATCATCGCGCTCCCCACTACCGCCGGCACCGGTGCCGAGGTAACCATCAACTACGTCATCATCGACGAGAAGCGTCAGGCCAAGATGGTGTGCGTTGACCCCAACGACATCCCCGCTGTAGCCATCGTTGACCCCGAACTCATGTATTCTCTCCCCAAGGGCCTCACCGCCGCCACCGGTATGGACGCCCTCACCCACGCCATCGAAGGCTACATCACCAAGGGCGCTTGGATCATGAGCGATATGTACGAGCTCCAGGCCATCAAGATGATTGCCGAACATCTGCCCACCGCCGTTGAGGAGCCCACCAATCCCGTTGGCCGCGAAGGCATGGCACTCGCCCAGTACATCGCTGCTCAGGCATTCTCGAACGTAGGTCTCGGCCTCGTTCACGGTATGGCTCACCCCATGGGTTCGCTCCACGACATCCCCCACGGTGTAGCCAACGCCCTCCTGCTCCCCACCATCATGGAGTTCAACATGCCCACCCGCATTGAGAAGTACGGCGTCATCGCTCAGCACATGGGTGTCGACACCACCGGCATGAGCGCCGAAGAAGCTGCTCAGGCTGCCGTTGAAGCCGTTCGCGCTCTGAGCATCCGCGTGGGTATCCCCCAGCACCTCAGCGACCTCGGCATCACCGAAGCCGACATCCCCGCTCTCGCCGACCAGGCTCTCGCTGATGTCTGCACGCCCGGCAACCCCCGCGACGTCACCCTCGAGGACATCGTTGCCCTCTACAAGAAGGTGCTCTAAGCATTATCAGAAATTCAATAATCTCTACAAAAAGCTCTCTAAGCCTTGAAAAGACTTACAGCCCTTTTTAGCGTGTGCTGCGCCTGTGCCGTGTCATGGGCGCAGTACACCATTTACCCTGTGCCCCAGAAGATGACGGCACAGGAAGGTCAGGCCTCGTTCTCGCAGAATGTCTGCGTGGTGTGCGATGCAGCCATTGACCTCCCTACGCGCAACCGCGTAACACAAGTTCTTGAGGAGCACGGACTCACAGCCTCCTTCACCGACGGCGAACAGCAGTGCACGAGTGTCATCTACCTCAAGGTAAATCCCGAAGTGGCCGTGGCCGGAAAGTACGATGCCCACACCATCAACCTGCAGGCCATGAGCAACGGCATGGCGTCGCTCACCATCACGGGCCAAAACACCGATGCTACATTCATGGGCCTCGCCTCGCTCGAACAGATGCTCGACGCCAAAGGCACGACGGCCTTGCCCTGCGTCCTCATCAACGACTACGCCGATCAGCAGCAGCGCGGCATCGTAGAGGGATACTACGGTTATCCCTACAGCGTAGAGGTGAAGAAAGACTTGATGCGCTTCATGATGCGCATGAAGATGAACTCATATATGTACGGCGCGAAGTCCGACCCGTACCACCTCTCGAAGTGGCAGGAGGCGTATCCCACCTCCATCACGCCCACGCAGCAGGAGAACGGATGGCTCACACAGAAGATGGTGGAGGAGATCTGTGAGGTTTCGGCCGCCACGAAGGTCAACTTCATCTGGAGCATCCACCCGGGCAACAACATCATCAACTCGTCGACCGTGGTCAACGATATCATGGCGAAGTACGAAAAGATGTACAAGCTCGGCGTGCGACAGTTCGGCCTCTTCGTCGACGACGTCGGTGTGCCTGAAGAGCAGGCGAAACTGGACCTCAACGCCAAGAATGTGGCTGCCATTCAGGACGCCATCGACAAGAAGTGGAACGGCGCAGGCGCTGATCCCGCCGACATGGTCAAGCCCCTGAACTTCGTGCCGCAGGTCTACTGCACCAGCTTCGCAAAGGCCGAAGTCTACCAACGATTTTTTACCGCCCTCGCCAGCACACCGGAGAAGATCATTTTCTACACGACCGGCAATGGCGTGTGGAGCGTGCCCAACGCTACGGACTTCAACGCTCCCAAGAAGTACCTCGGCCGCGACGTGGCGTGGTGGTGGAACTATCCCTGCAACGACAACGCCGACTCGCAGATTTACCCCATGGACATGTATCAGAACTTCGTCGACATGCCCGCCGTGGACGGTAGCCGCACGCTCCCCAAGGAGATGAACGCCGGCATCGGCATCGTCTGCAACCCCATGCAGCAGGGCGAGGTGGCGAAGATTCCCCTCTTCTCCGCTGCTGACTACGCCTGGAACAACTCGGGCTTCGTCAACAAGAGGTCGTGGGAAGCCAGCTTCCCCTTCATCCTCCGCGACGAGGAGAAGGCCGCAGCCCTCAAGACTTTGGCGCCCTACCTCACGAAGAACGATCCCTCGGGCAAGTTCCCCGCAACGACCGACAGCAAGGCGAAAACCCAAATCGCTGACCTCCTTGCAGCAGTCGACGTGGTGAAAGCCTTTGGCGAGAGTGACGTGGAGAGCGACCGCCTCATGTGGCGCGACCTCAGCCCTTGGGTGCTCAAACTCGAGCAGATGCTCCACGCCGCCGAACGTCTCATCGACGCCAAGAACACTACCCGCGAGCGCGACGACCGTTGGGCAGACTTCACCGAGGGCGTAGGGCTCATCGGCGAACTTGAGTCGAAGGAAGAATACATCTCCTACACCCTCGAAGGCATGTACGCCACCGTCGGCACACCCCACGTGGCACAGCCCGCGCAGAAGTTCCTCGGCACATACCTCAACACACTCAAGACAACGGCCGTGAAGAACCTCGTCCCGACGAAGGGCAGCAAGGCAGTGAAGTTCACCAACACGCCCTACTCTCCCACCGTCACCACGAGCGGCAACGACGTCTATGCAGCCCTCGCCGCCAACACCTACCAGCCCGGCGAATACCTCGGCATCGAACTCCCCGCGCCCACCCGCCTCAAAGAGATGCTTGTGGCCGACACTCTCGTACAGCACTTCTCCGTCATGCTTTCGGCCAACGGCCAGGAGTGGACGCGCCTCGAACCTACGGGCGAAGACACCCGCAGCGTCGACGGCTACGTGAAGTATGTGGCCGTGGTCAACGACAGCGAGGAACCCGTCTGCTTCAAGCTGACGAAGAGCGTCCTCAAACTCACGCTCATAGCTGAGCCCACCATCAGCAGCATCGTAGCTCCTGTCGATGCCGATGAAGGCAAGCGCACGAACATCTACGACGGCGACGTCACGACCTGGTGGGCGCCCAAGCAGAATCAGGTTACGGGCGACGTCATCCGCCTCAACCTCTCCGCTCCCGCCCCCATCCGCAAGGTGCGCTTTGTGGTCCACAACACCAATGGCGACGTCATGCAGACGGGCCGCATCGAAATCAGCGACAAGCCCGACACGGGCTACAAGCGTCTGAACGTCGAAGGCAAGGCTGCCACAAAAACCTCCTTCACCCTCAAGGACATGACGCCTCTCCACGCCGACGGCACGCCCTACGCTGCAGACGAGAAGGCCGACACGGAAATCTTCCAGATCTACATGGACGGCAAGGGCCAGACGGCGCAGTACGTGCGTTTCTACAACCAAAGCGCCAACACGAGCAAGTGGATTCGCGTGGCAGAGTTTACGCCCATCTTCGACATTGAGGACGTGGAAAGCCTCGACACTCCCGAAATCTGCGACGGCCTGCCCTACACCGCTTCGTTCTTCAAGGCCGGCGAGACGGCAGCCTACCGGGTGCTGAGCGCCTACGACGTCGAGAAGGCGGAGGCCTTCACCAGCCGCGGCATCTTCCCCGTCGAGGTGGACGAGCACGGCATCATCAGCATTCCCTGCCCCGAAGACACCTATATCTATGAGGTTGTCGTGACGACCACCAAGAGCGCTCCCGCCCTCGTCACAACGGGTCTGCGAACCATCACGACTGATCCCGCAGCGGAAAGCCCCGTATTCTACGACCTCCAGGGCCGCCGCGTTGCTGCTCCCTCCAGCGGACTCTACATCACAAACGGCAAAAAGGTAATGCTTTGAAACTCCTCATCGACATAGGCAATACAAGCGCAAAGTATGCAGTTGCACAGGGCGAAGAGATGCTCCGCTGCGAGCGTCTCTCCGGCCCGTGGCTGCAGACCTTACAACGCCTTCTCACGGAGTACGCCATCGACCGCATCGTCGTGTCGTGCGTAGGGCAGAAGGCCGAACTCACCGAAGCTCTCAGCAGCCTCGGCCTCAGCGCCACGTGGATCAGCCACGCCACGCCCTGCGCCATCTCTGACATTCCCGCGGGCTACGGCGCTGACCGCCTGGCTGCCGATGTCGGCGCCTACCGCGGACAGCACGCGCTGCTCGTCATTGACGCTGGAACGTGCATCACCTACGACCTCATCGTTGACGGGCGCCTTGCAGGTGGAGTCATCAGCCCTGGCGTACAGCTTCGACTCAACGCCATGCACGACTACACCGCCCTACTCCCCGCTATCGATGCCCGGGAGTGCGGCAAGGACAGCGCCCCCGCCCTTATGGCCAACGACACCCAAGGCTGTATGCTCTCGGCCGCGCTCCACGGCCCGCAGTACGAGATGGAGGGCTACATCCGTGCGCTGCGCCGCGACTACCCCGACCTCGAGGTGGTGCTCACAGGCGGCAACGCGTTCCTGCCCGACGTCGACGGCCCCTGCACCTACGATCCGCTCCTCGTGCTCAAAGGCCTTTGCAAATTTGCAAGCTGAAACCGCTCACACACCTTTAATATTATTACGCGCGCGAAGCACGAAGCCCAATCCAAGCATTTTTTTCAAACAAACATCTCAATACGTATTAGTCATGAAAGTACTAAAAATCAATCACCTCAATCTGCCCGCTATCGCTCTCGAAGACATCCCCGCATGGCTCGATGAGCAGGGTGTGGCGTTCAACGCCATCGACACCGTCAACTGGCAGGAGTATCCCTATCGCCCCGAGGCCGCTTTCCGTATCGTGGCCACCGACAAGGGCTTTGTCAGTAATTATCGCGTGGACGAAGAGAGCGTCGCTGCTGTTGCCGACGGCGACTGTGGCCACGTGTGGGAAGACTCCTGCGTAGAGTTCTTCTCCAGCCCCACCGACGACGGCACGTACTACAACGTAGAGTGCAACTGCGCAGGCACCGTGCTTGTGGCTGCCGGCAAGGATCGCAACGCCCGCACCTTCGCCCCTGCTGAGGTGCTCCAGAGCATCCAGCGCTGGTCAAGCCTCGGCCGCGAAAACTTCAGCGAGCGTCCTTGCGAGGGTCCCTGGCAGGTTGTCCTCCTCGTGCCCTACAGCGTATATTTCCAGCACGACATCAAGAGCGTTGAGGGCATGACCATCCGCGCCAACTTCTACAAGTGCGGCGACAATCTGAAGACTCCTCACTTCCTCTCGTGGAATCCCATCGCGGTGGCTAATCCCGACTTCCACCGTCCTGAGCATTTCGGCGCCATCGAGTGCTAAACGGCGCGCAACGGCAGCATAAAGTATCTTGGAGATTGCCACAACGGTCTCCAAGATATTTTTTTTGGTCTCAAAGATATATAAAACTCTCTCAAAGATATTTGTCGTTTCACTGATGTGGCATGATTGTCTCACAGATGTGACACAATAGTCGCACAAACGTGGCACGTTCGACTCACAGGTGTGGCACAACATATTTCTTTGAAAGGAAAAACTATTTCCTTGATACAAGAAAGTGTATCTTTGGCGCAGAGCATTCGGTCTTTGCGAAAAACGACCCATTCATGGAGACAGGACAAAAGGAAAGGCTCTCCGCGAAACGATGCGTTGCGTCTCGCGGAGAGCCTTTTCAGGCAATATGTTTTACGCCCTCGTTACTTGTCGAGGCCGCGCTTGCGGAGCAGAGCGTCGATGCTGGGCTCGTGACCGCGGAAGTTGACGTACATCGTCATGCCGTCGTCGATGCCGCCGGGGGTGAGGCAGTATTTGCGGAAGCGCGCTGCAACGTCCTGATTGAAGACGTCGCCCGTCTCCTTGAAGGCTTCGAAACCGTCGCAGTCGAGCACCTCGCTCCACAGATAGCAGTAGTAGCCGGCCGTGTAGCCGCCACCCATACAGTGGCTGAAGTTCGTGACGCGATAGCGGGGGTAGATCTGGCGAGGTATGCCGCGCTTCTGGAGCTGCTGCTGCTCGAAGGCCATGACGTCGAAGTCGCCGGGAACGTTCTCGGTGAGCGTGTGGAGATCCATATCGACGAGGGCGGCTGCGAGGTATTCAACCGTGGCAAAGCCCTGGCCGTACTTGCCGGCAGCCTCCATCTTTTCGACGAGGGCGGCGGGGATGATCTCGCCCGTCTTGTAGTGCTTGGCGTAGACGGCGAGGACGGCGGGATCGGTAGCCCAATGTTCGTTGATCTGCGAGGGGAGTTCCACGAAGTCGGTCTCGACGTTGTAGACAGCGTCGTAGTGAACATCGTGGAGCAGGAAGTGGAGGGCGTGGCCAAACTCGTGGAACATGGTCTCGACGTTGTCGAGGTTCTGCAGGGCGGGTTTGCCGTCGGCGGTGGGTTTCGTCATGTTGCAGACGTTGACGATGACGGGCATCTCGCGTTTCTGCTGTCCGAGGGCGTCGGTGGTGTAGCTATGCTTGCGCAACTCGGTCATCCAGGCGCCAGCGCCCTTGCCGTCGCGGGGATAGTAGTCGCTATAGAACACACCGAGGGTGGAACCGTCCTTGTCGATGACCTCCCAAGCCTGAGCGGTCTTTTCGTAGGCGGGAACGTCGGCGGTGATTTCCTTGAAGGTGACGCCGTAGAGTTTGCCGGCTACGTAGAAGATGCCCTCGAGGACATTGTTGATTTCGAAGTATTCGCTGATGAGTTCCTCGTCGATGTTGAACTTCGCGGCCTTAGCGCGGCTGCTGTAGTACATGTAGTCCCAGCCTTCGGGCTCGCAGTTGAGGCCATCCTTCTGCATCTCCACGCGGATGTCGGCGAGTTCCTCGTTGGCCTTGGCCACAGCAGGTCCCCACACGGAGTTGAGCAGGTTGTACACGGCTTCCTGGTTCTTGGCCATGCGGTCCTGGAGGATGCCTTCGGCAGCGTTCTTGTAACCTAACAGACGGGCACGCTCAAGACGGAGCTGAACGAGCTGGCGGCAGATGGCGGTGTTGTTGTGGTCGTTGGGCTGATTGCCGCGATTGTAGTAGGCGTTGTACACACGACGGCGCACCTCACGGTTAGAGCAGTACTGCAGCACGGGGTTGCACGAGGGGCGCTGCATGTTGAACATGTACTGCCCGGGCTTACCCTGCTCCTTCGCCATTTCGGCAGCGGCGGCAATGTTGCCTTCGGGGAGGCCGGCGAGCGAGTCGCGCGTGGCGATGGTCACGAAGGTGTTGTTGGTCTCGTGGAGGAGATTCTGCGAGAACTGGAGCTGGAGATCAGAGAGACGCAGATTGATGTCGCGCAGCTTAGCCTGGTCGACAGCGGAAAGGGCAGCACCGGCCTTCTCGAACTGGCGATAGATGTGCTTCACGGCGCTCTGCTGCTCGTGGCTGAGGGGGCAGGCAGCGCCTTCGGCCTTCATCTTGTCATAGACGGCCTTGACCTTCTGGAAGAGGGCAGCGTCCATATAGACGTCGTCGCTGTGGGAAGCGAGGAGGGGATAAACTTCGGTCTCGAACTCGCGGATGGCCTCGGTGGAGTTGCTTTCGGAGAGGGTCGAGAAGATGGTGACGGCGGCGTCAAGGTCGCGGCCGGCGGCGTCGAAGGCGGCGATGGTGTTGTCGAAGTCGGGGGCTGCGGTATTGTCGACGATGGCCTTCAGGTTGGCCTTGTGCTTGGCGATGCCGGCGTTGATGGCGTCGCGGTAGTTGTCGATGGTAATCTGGTCGTAGGCAGGAATGTCGAAGCGCGCCGTGGGACGAGCCGTGAGGGGATTCGTATCGTACGCGGTGTTCTGCACGTTGCTCTCAGTAGCCGCTGACTGCGGGCTGCAGGCGCAGAGAAGAGAGGAGGCGAAGATAGCCATTGTGGGAAGGATGGGAAGTTTCATTATTCGTTTATGCCGTTGAGGTTATAGTTGCCTTGGGGGGTGGCGATGAGCAAGCGGCCGTCGGGCGAGAGGGTCTTTCGGATGGTGTAGCCCTGCTCAGCGAGAGCGTCGCGGATGGCATCGACCGTGGGTTCAGAGATTTCGACGTAGCGGATGTTGTCCTCGTCGCTTTCGCCGTCGATGCAGATGAGGAAGTCGCAGCCCGCGCCGTTGTAGATCACGCCGTTCTGACCTACGATGTGGAACTCTACGTCGTAGACCACCGTGCTGTATGTCTGGCCCTGGATGCTGAGGGTGATGGGCTCGACGGGAGTGATGGTGAGCGTGCCGGCGACGGGCGCCACGCGGACCTCGGTGCGGTCCTCGAAGAAGAGGAGAGGCTCGTCGTCGGCCAGTGTGCCGGCGCTGTAACCATACTCACCAGCGAGGCCGCGGCCGTCGTGGCCGAGGTAGAATGAGAAGAGCGTGCCGTCGTAGTAGGGATTCTGCTCGGCGTCGTAGAGTATCTCGGCGTTGCCGTACTGGAGGGTGTATTCGGAGTACTGGCCGTCGGTGCCTTCGCGTAGGGCGATGAGTTGGTAGCCGTCGGCGGAGGAGAGGTTGTAGTCAATCTCCTGCTCAGGATTGCCGGAAGCCATACAACGCAGGGGCGGCAGATACATCGTGGCGTGGTACATGACGGTGTCCTTGCAGAGCATGTGGACGTCGAAGTGGAGCACGTCGTCGGCATCGCGGGTAATGGTGGTCTTGACGTCCCAAGCGTCGCGGAACTTGAATGTCTCGCCGTTGGCAATCATCACGTCGCACATGTCGGGGATGATGTCGTCCGTCGTGAAGTCGCCCTCAAGGTTGTGGGCGTTGAGGTAGAGACGCATCTGGCTCTGGCCGGGCAGCACACCGCCGATGCCGACAGTGCCGAGGCCCTGCGTATAGTCAAGGACAGCCACACGGCCGTAATCGAGTTCGACGGTGTCGACGGGCTCGGGCACGTAGCCGGGAAGTTCGAGGCCCATGCGCACATGGTAAAGCGTACCGTCGAGGCAGAGGATGTCGGCGAGGAGCGTGGCGAGATAGTCGGTGGAGGAGAAACTTGCCTTGACGTCGTGTATGGTGGGACGCGAGCCGTCGGCCATACGCACGATGGTGGTGTAAGGCAGATAGATGTCGTCCATCGTCCACTCGCGGCGGCCGGACTCTATGGCCTCGGGGGTGAGGGCGATGGCCACGCCGTAGTCGTCGTTCTGCCCGCCAAACTGGTAGCAGCCGTACATCTCGGTGAGGTCTTGCAGAGCACAGTTGGTGCCGAGGTCCACGCTGATCTCCTCGGTGACGTCGACGTCGATGGGGGCGTTGAACATGGTGAGGCTGTAACAGATGAGGTCCTCGCTGATGAGGTCGATGGCGAAATGTTTCGTGCCGTCGGCGTCGGCGGTATGGACGGCGGTAGCGTTGACGATGGGAATCTTCTGGCCCGTCGTGCGGTCGGTGAGTTCGGGCATGAGGAGGTCGGCGCGGTAGAAGGTGCCGAGCATGCTTTCGCCCACGACGCCGTACTCAAGGGTGTAGTCATCGTTCTGCGCGCTGAAGGTGTAGATGCCGTAGAAAGGGTTGGCCACAACATTGGCGTAGCCGAGGTCGGCGTGGATGGTGTCGGTAGGAATGGCCACTTCGACACTACCCTCCACGATGAAGCGCGTCTTGTTGGACGCGAGGCAGTTGGCTTTGATGTCGAAGGTGGTGACGTTGTCCGTGACCTCTACGTCCATCTCGGTGAAGGAGTAGAAGACCATGTCGTTCTTCGGATTGCGCACGTAGTTGTAGTTGCGTCCGCTGCCGGAGAGGTTGAAGTCTTCGGAGGTGAAGGTGCCGAACATCGAGTCGGCGTAATAGTTGAGCTGCATCTTCCACTGCCCGTCGGGGCTGTAGAGCGAGAAGATGTAGTTGTGGTTGTTGGGGTCGTCTTCCATGACGACGCGCTCGGCCACAAAGCGCACAGTATCGCGTGCAGTCGCAGTTTGTGCGCTTGCCGAGGTAGCAAACGCACAGAACATCATAATGAGAAAAAGAAGGTTAGTAGTGAGGGTTCTCATTTTAAAATAAAAGATATTAGTTGTTTTCGGGACGGAGCTGACGCACGGTCACAGCGGTGCGCCACATCTCGCTCTCGCGGAGGGCAGTGAGTTCCTTCTCGAGGCCTTCGCGGTAGTCGGGCTTGGAGTTGGAGTCGATGCTGATCTGTGCCTCGTTGCCGCTCTTCACGCTGGCGTAGAGCTGCTGCATGACGGGCTTGATGGCGTCGTGGAAGGGGCCCATCCAGTCGAGTGCGCCACGCTGGGCAGTGGTGGAGCAGTTGGCGTACATCCAGTCCATACCCTTTGCTGCGAAGAGGGGCATGAGGCTCTGGGTGAGTTCTTCGACGGTCTCGTTGAAGGCTTCGGAGGGAGTGTGGCCGTTCTCGCGGAGCACTTCGTACTGAGCGAGGAAGAGGCCCTGAACAGCGCCCATGAGGCTACCGCGTTCACCGGTGAGGTCGCTGACGGCTTCGCGCTGGAAGGTGGTCTCGAAGAGATAGCCAGAACCGATACCGATGCCGAGGGCGAGGGTGCGGTCGAGAGCACGGCCGGTGGCGTCCTGCTCTACGGCGAAGGAGGCGTTGATGCCACGACCTTCGAGATAGAGGCTACGCACGGTGGTGCCGCTACCCTTGGGAGCTACCATGATGACGTCGATGTCGGCGGGAGGAACACAGCCAGTGCGATCGCTCCAGGTGATGGCGAAACCGTGGCTGAAATAGAGGGCCTTGCCTGCGGTGAGATGGGGCTTGAGGCTGGGCCATACGGCGAGGACAGCGGCGTCGGAGAGGAGGCACATCACGATAGTGCCGCGCTCTGCAGCTTCCTCGATGCCGAAGAGGGTTTCGCCGGGAACCCATCCGTCGGCGACGGCCTTTTCGTAGGTCTTGCCGGGACGCTGGCCAACGATGACGTTGAAGCCGTTGTCGCGGAGGTTGAGCGCCTGGCCGGGGCCCTGCACGCCGTAACCGATGACGGCGATGGTCTCGTCCTTGAGGATTTCACGAGCTTTGTCGAGAGGGAATTCGTCGCGGGTCATAACGTTCTCGATGACGCCGCCAAAATTAAGTTGTGCCATAATGTTTAGGATTTAGTTTTTGAGTTTTATGGTGGTTTTGAAGTTTTGAACTTATGGGGCTTATAAGGCGCATAGGGCGTATAGGGCCTATGGGCCAGCCTTAGTTTAAGGCTACGATGATGCGCACAAGAGTGGCATTGTCGGCGGGACGGCGGATCTCGACAGCGAAACGCTGCTGAGCATCGTCGGTGGCGGGGAGCGCTTCTTTGTAGAGCTCAAGATGGTCGCCGGCATGGCCTTCGAGACCGTAGGCCAACTCGATGCGGCGCACGGTGTGCTCGCGATGCCACTCGAGGGGGAAGAGGTCGAGCGCCATGTCGATGTAGCGGATGCTGTTGACGTGGCCGTTGATGTCGAGATCGGAGAAGCGGCAGTCGCGGGTGGCGACAGGCTCTGTGCTCTTGCAGCGCGCACGGCCGTAGGTGGCGATGGGAGGAACCTCATCGAGCATGGCGCGATGGAAGCCGCCCTCGGGGAGGGTCTCGAGGTTGACGGGCTGACGCGTGGCGTAGTCAATGAGCGCCCACGTGGAGATGCCGTGGCCGTAGGTGCAGCCGTCGGAACCGGTGATGGTGAAATTGCGGTCGGTAAACTGGCGGAAGATGCGGCTCACCCACGTCGTGACACTGAAGTGCTCGGCAGTGGCAGGCATGGCTTCGAGATCGAGGACAAGGCGCGAGAGCACCCAGCCGCGCTGATGGGTCTGCATGTAGGTGTAGCCAAATCCGTGAGCCTCAGCATGGAGCGAAGCGCAACGCAGGATGATGTTGCCGAGATTGGCCCATGAAAGGTGGCCGGTGACGTCCTCCTGGAAGGGTTCGACAACAAGGGGAAATGCAATTTTCTTGTCAGGCATTTTCGTTTATAAGTTTTTCGAGCGCATTACGGTGTTCCAAATAAGCAACCAGGTCGGCAAAGGCCTTGTTGAAGGGATTACGCTCATCGGGATTGTAATATCGTGCTATGAGCACGTCGATCTTCTTCTCGATCTGTCGGCACACAAGGTCGATGACGGGTTCGGTAGCACGGCAAGTGATGGTGTAGCGGTGCACGCCCTCAATGCCGCTCGGACTGGCATCAATGCTTTCGATATTGAGCTGGCGGCGGGTAAAGACGTTCGTCACCTGATTGAGCACACCGGCGATGTTCTCCGAGAAGATATGTATGGTATAGAATGTTGTTACCATGTTATCACGCTTTAGGTTTTACCGACTAACAATCAATGGTGAGCACCATGTCGTCCACGTCATTGCCGGGGAAGCACATGGGCAGCACGTTGTCCTCGTTCATCACAGCACACTGGAGGAGGAAGGGGCCGTCGGTGGCCAGCATCTCGCTGATGGCGGCGTCGAGGTCGTCACGCTCGGTCACGGTGCGTGAAGGGATGTCGTAAGCGCGAGCTATGAGGTCATAGTCGGGGTTCATCATCGGTGTGAAACTGTAACGCTTGCGGAAGAAGAGGTTCTGCCACTGACGCACATTGCCGAGGAAGTTGTTGTTGAGAAGGATGATCTTGACGGGAGCTTTCTGCTCCATGATGGTACCGAGCTCTTCGATGGTCATCTGCAAACCGCCGTCGCCCATGATGGCGCAGACGGTGCGGTCGGGAGCGCCGAAGGTGGCGCCGATGGCTGCGGGGAGGCAGTAGCCCATGGTGCCCATTCCGCCAGAGGTGACAATGCTGCGGGGACGGGAGAAACGGAAGTAGCGCGCCGCCATCATCTGATTCTGGCCCACATCGGTGACGAGGACAGCCTCGTCGCGGGTAGCCTCGGTCACCTTGCGAATGACTTCGCCCATACGCAGCGGGCCTTCGGTGGGATGCACCTGAGGTTCGATGACGATCTCGTTCTCCTGCTTTTGCCAAGGACGGAAAGTGTCGACCCACTCCTTGTGCTCGCGCTTCTCGAGGAGCGCGGTAACAGCAGGAAGGGTCTCAAGGCAGTTGCCAAGGACGGGGACATCGACCTGCACACATTTATTGATTTCGGCGCGGTCAATGTCGAAGTGTATCTTCTTGGCCTGCGGGGCATATGTAGCCACACGGCCCGTGATGCGGTCGGCAAAGCGCATGCCCACAGCGATGAGAAGGTCGCACTGCTGCGTTTGCTTGCTGGTGGCCAGATTGCCGTGCATACCGAGCATACCCATGTTGAGGGGATGGCCGGAGGGCAGCGCGGAGAGGCCCATGAGGGTACAGCCTGCGGGGGCGCCACACGTCTCAAGGAAGTGTTTGAGTTCGTTCTGTGCACCTGCGAGTTCTACGCCTTGGCCCACAAGCACGAGGGGACGCTCAGCGGCATTGATGAGACGAGCGGCCTCTGCCACCATGTTGGCATCAGGCTCGGGTACGGGGTCATAGCTGCGGATGAATTTTGTCTTAACGGGGACATATTCAGCCTTCTGCGTCTGTGCCCCCTTGGTAAAGTCGAGCACGACAGGACCGGGACGGCCGCTGCGAGCGATGTAGAAGGCGCGGCTGACAGCCCACGCCACATCTTCGGCGTGGCGAATCTGGTAGGCCCACTTCGAGATGGGCTGCGCCATGTCTACGAGGTCGCACTCCTGGAAGGCATCGCTGCCGAGCACGTCTTTATGGACCTGACCGGCGATGACGACGATAGGGGTAGAATCCATCATGGCGTCGGCAATGCCAGTGATGGTGTTGGTGGCTCCGGGGCCAGAGGTGACGAGACAAACACCCACCTCGCCGCTGACGCGAGCATAGCCCTCGGCGGCATGAGCCGCGCCCTGTTCGTGGCGCACAAGGATATGCTTGAATGTGCCTTGGTGGGGAGTGTCGGGATAGTCTACATAATCGTACAGCGCATCGTAAACAGGCATGATGGCTCCGCCAGGATAGCCGAAGATGGTCTTCACGCCTTCGGCCTTGAGGGAGCGCATGAGTATTTCGGCGCCAGTGAGAATTTCAGTCATAGTTTTTGTGTGTTGTGGGAGCTAGACATTCTAGAAAAACTAGACATTCTAGAAAGGCTAGAAGCTATAGAAAAGCCAGAGGTTCTAGAAAAACTAGAAAATCTAGCGAGTGTTCGTTGTGTTTAGTCGATGATGCGCACACCGCCCTTATCGGCGCTGCTGACGCTCTGGGCGTAGGCGCGGAGAGCCTTGCTGACCACACGCTGGCGCTTGAGGGGCTGCTGCGGACGGGCAGCGAGTTCCTCGTCGCTAAGACGGACGTTGATGCTGCGCGAGGGAATGTCGATGACGATGATATCGCCGTCCACAATCTTGCCAATGTTGCCACCAGCTGCGGCCTCGGGGCTGATGTGGCCGATGCTGAGACCGGAGGTTCCGCCGGAGAAGCGGCCGTCGGTGATGAGGGCGCAATCCTTGCCCATATGCATGGACTTGATGTAGGACGTGGGATAAAGCATTTCCTGCATGCCAGGACCACCCTTGGGACCTTCGTGGGTGATAACGACGCAGTCGCCAGGCTTCACCTTGCCGCCGAGGATGCCTTCGCAGGCGTCTTCCTGGCTGTCGAAGACTACGGCAGGACCTTCGAAGTGCCAAAGGCTCTCGTCGACACCGGCGGTCTTCACCACGCAGCCGTCCTGAGCGATGTTGCCAAAGAGGACTGCGAGGCCGCCATCGCGGGTGTAGGCGTGTTCGATGTCGCGGATGCAGCCTGCCGTGCGGTCGGTGTCGAGACTCTCCCAACGGGTGTCCTGACTACCCATCTTCGTAGAGAAACGGCCAGCGGGAGCGCTGTGGTAGATGCGGTCAGCCTCGGGATCAAGCTGGTCCTTGAGGATGCTGTATTTGTCAAAGTCTTCGCCAAGCGTGGCGCCGTTGACGCGGCGGCAACTGAGGTCGAGAAGATCGCCCTTGGCAAGTTCGCCGAGAATGCCGAGGATACCGCCGGCGCGGTTTTCTTCCTGCACGGAGTATTTCTGCGTGTTGGGCGCCAGCTTGCAGAGACAAGGCACCTTGCGACTGAGGCGGTCGATGTCGCTCATCCCAAACTTCACCTCGCCCTCTTGCGCTACAGCAAGGAGATGGAGCACGGTGTTGGTGGAACCGCCCATAGCGATGTCGAGGGTCATGGCGTTGAGGAAGGCTTCGCGGGTAGCAATGCTGCGGGGCAGCACGCTCTCGTCACCATCTTCGTAGTAAGCCATGGCGTTCTTCACAATCTGGCGGGCAGCATCGCGGAAGAGCTGTACACGGTTGACGTGGGTGGCCAGGATGGAGCCGTTACCAGGGAGGGAGAGTCCGATGGCTTCGGTGAGTGAGTTCATGCTGTTGGCAGTGAACATACCAGAGCAGGAGCCGCAACCGGGACAAGCGCAATGCTCCAGTTCGGCGAGGTCCTCATCGCTCACGCTGGCGTCGCCGCCCTTGGTCATGGCGATGACGAGGTCAGCATTTTCGCCGCGCCAACGTCCGGCCTCCATAGGGCCTCCGCTGACGAAGACGGCGGGGATGTTGAGGCGCATGGCGGCCATGAGCATGCCGGGGGTGACCTTGTCGCAATTGCTGATGCAGATCATGGCGTCGGCCTTGTGGGCGTTGACCATATACTCCACGCTGTCGGCGATGACGTCGCGGCTGGGGAGGCTGTAGAGCATACCGTCGTGACCCATGGCGATACCATCATCAACAGCGATGGTATTGAATTCGGCGGCATAACAACCCATGGCCTCAATCTCGGCCTTGACAATTTGGCCAATCTCGTGGAGATGGGTGTGTCCGGGAACAAACTGTGTGAAAGAATTGACGATGGCAATGATAGGTTTGCCAAACTGCTCGCGCTTCATGCCGTTGGCTACCCAAAGGGCGCGGGCTCCTGCCATGCGGCGGCCTTCTGTACAGACGGCACTACGAAGAGGATGTTTCATGCTTAGTTCTTTTGAAGTCTTTGTTTAGCTGCACCTTGCGATGAAAGTAGATTTCGGCAAGATAGGAAATGCAAATATAAGCATTTTCGCGCGCATGTATATATAAAGATGAGTATTTCTCCGTTTTTGCAAGAAAACAAAGAATAATTGCAAACTTGAGAGGACGAAAAGGGGATACAAAAGAAAGCCAAAAGGAGGCGACATCCCCAAGCGTAGGAAAAACCCTGCGCAGAAGGATGTCGCCCCCTTGGCACTCGCGGAGCACTACTGCTCTACTCCGTTACCACTGAATGACGGTCATATTGTTGTCGAACTTGCCCCACATCACGGGGTGCTGGCGATTGCCGCTGGAGCTCGCCACGTTCGAGCTGACATAGTCGAAGAGTTCGCGGGCGGAAATCTTGCGGTCACGATTCTTGTCGGCCTTGCCACGGATTCCGTACATGAGATAGTTGGTGAAGAGGCCATACTGCATGCTGGCGCGCTCTATGGAACTCTCGCTCGTGCGGCAAGAGAGGAAAAGCATAACATCGGTCGAAGTCGTCGGCTTGGAATTGGCGTTCTGCTTCTTCGTCACGCGCAGGCCGCCGGAATGGCAGGCGTCGGCCATGATGATCTTGCGGCCGGCCTTGCTGGCACGGAAGACGGTGTAGATGTCCTTGTAGGAGAGACCGGTCTTGACGCTCTGGGTATCGTAGGCACAGAAGCCGTCGTCGTAGCCGTGGCCGCTGAAGAAGAAGATGATCTGGTCGTTCTTGCCGGCTTTGGAGAACTGGCTACGCATGGTGTTGATGATGTTGGCGCGCGTGGCTTGCGAACCGACAAGGGTTACGACGTCCTTGCTGTGGGTACGGAACACCTGCGCCATGCCGTTGGCGTCGCTCACGGGGAGTCTGAGGTCAGAGATGTACTTATAGTCGGAGATGCCGACGGCCACAACGAAGGTGCGGGCGCTGGCGCTGATGATGCCGACAAGGACCAGGAGGAGGGTGATGAGTGTACGTTTCATGATGCTGCAGGTTAGCGCGGGGTTAGTGGGTGTACTTGCACTTGCACGACGGGCAACTGGGCGTGAACTCGATATTGTCGTAGTGCATCAGCGGGAAAGGACGGCCACACTTGGGGTTGGGACACTTGTAGCGCTTGCGGAATTCATCGTCGAGGGCCTGCATCTGGAGGGGCAGACTATTGGCGGTCTTGGTACCGCGGACGATGAAGAAGACGCAGAGAGCGAGCGAGGCTACCACGCAGACGATACGGATTTCCATGGGGATGCCGGGGACAATACCCGCCACCATACCGAGGGTAGAGAAGAGACCCTGATAGCGTTGCTGATTGGCCTTCTTGGCGTTTTCGGCCTGAATGGCCAGTTTGCGCTGGTTGTACTCCTCCCACACAGCGCGCAAGGGCTTGAGCGAAAATTCCGGAGCGGGAGCAGGCGGAAGCTTAGGCAGGAGATCGGCCACCTTCACCTTGAACTGCGGACCGAGCTGGAGCACAGTTTCGGGAGTAATCTGTGCCTGCACCACCTGAATACCATTAATGAAAGTGCCGAAACGGCTTTTGTCCTCGAGGGTGAAGGTTCCATCGAGATTATCGGTTATGATGCAGTGCTTCTTGCTGACGCCGGCCACGTCCTTGAGGGGCATTCTCTGGTTGCCCTCTCGACCTACGATTATTGGTTGCATACTTTCTGAGAGTAAAATTCTTTGAGTTTCTTGAGCGCCTCCTTGGGCACACTGAGATGGTAGGTGGTGGGGAGGATGTTGTCAGCGAGCGTCAACTGCTGATTGGTTAGATTGATGTGCTGGATGTACTTGAGCGCAACGATATAGCTGCGCCCAATGCGGATGAACACAGGGATCTTGCCTTTAAAGACCGGGCGATCGAGAACCTTCTCTACGCTGAGAATGTTGACACCAAGCAACAGGTTCGTACCATTGCGGAAAAACACTTCGGTGTAGTTGCGATCGGCTTTGAAATACATCACCTGACGCATATCAACACGGCACATTTCATCGCGAGTGTTGAAGTAGACATAAAACTGATCGGTCTGCAGTTCCATACTTATTCGTTCAAAGAGGGTTTTACTTCAATCTTGGGGGCTGTCATCTTGATCTCGCTGCTGCTCGGTACGTCGGGAGCGGCTTCGGGTTCAGCGTTGACCGAAGCAGGCATTTCTTCTTCTTCAAGAGGTATTCGCTCTACAGCATCGTCAATCTCCTTGTCCTTATTGTCTTCGTCCTTGTCCACCGTGGGCTTCGGAGCCTCGTACTCCTGCACTTCGGGCTCAAGGAGCTTCTGCTCGGTGGTGGTGATGGTGTCGACGGGAGTGATCTTCGGATACATGATGTTGTAGGACGTGTCGCCGAAGAAGAAGAGCAGGACGTCGTAGATAGTGAGGACGACGATGGTGATGATGATCCAATGCCAACGGTTGGTCTGCGCAAGCCGTGCATACAACCGTGTGCCACGGAACCACGTCATGAAGCGATCCCAAAGAGGACGGAAGAATGCGAGAATACGAGCCGCGGCCTTGCGACACTTCTGGCAGGTCTTGCCCCAGAAACTTTGGGGTTCGAGGAAGGCCTCGGGAGTGTTCTCCTCCTCATCGTCTTCTTCGATGGCTGCGGTGTCCACATCGACCAGAGGTTCGGGCTCTTCTTCAGCCACGTCCTCAATTTCAACATCGGGAGCTTCTTCCACCACATCCTCGATGCCAGCCACGGTGGCAACAACGGGGAGGCCGCCTTCGACGTTATCGATAGGCACGAGCCAGCAGGTGTGATTGTCGCGCGTATTGCCGAAGCAGATGGCATGGATGGCAGCAATTTTCTCCTCGTCACTGAGACGGCTGTCGGCGATGATCTCGTCGAGATTGGCATTGCTGATCTGCTCGAGCACACCATCGCTGCAGAGGAAGAAGTAGTCGCCGGCCTTGACGTCGGTCAGATTGACGATGTCGGCACGGTGGCGACGCTCCAGGCCGGGCAGCATGGCTCGGGTGATGACGTTCTTGCGGGGGAAGGTTTCGGCCTCCTCCTCGGTGATTTCGCCCACACGGAGCAAGTCGTTGACGAGCGAATGGTCGTAGGTCTGATGCATGATTCCACTCGTGCCCCTGGCGGGATCGGCAAGCGAAGGACGCAGATGGTAGATGCGGCTGTCACCGATATGAGCCAGCAGAGCGCCACCACTGTGAAGCACAAGACAGGTCATCGTAGTTGCCATCTTGCGCACAGAATCCGAACCTCCGTCGGCCTCGTCGAGGGCATCGTAGCCAGCGGCCAGTGCCTCGTTGAAGAGTTCCTTGGTGACCTCGCCATTGGCGGGCCAGTGGTTCGTGAGATATTCGCCAATGGCAGTGGCTGCCGTCATGCTGGCCACTTCGCCTTTCTCTTGTCCGCCTACGCCATCGCAGAGGATGAAAACTCGCTGGTCAGCGGTCACGTTGGCAGGCAAGGGCCACAGGTAGTCCTCCTGATTGTCCTTGCGGCCAATCTCGATGAAACTTTGCGGCTGTCGTAATGTGAAAATCATGGTTTCGTTTCCTAAAACTTATATACGACAAAGTCTCCCGCACCTGCGTGAGATGTGGGAAACTCTGTTATTTTCAAAAATCGACTCTCGTACTTTCCGGATCGTCGTCTTCAAGGATGAGGTCAGTTTTGCCGATGGTCACCGTGTCACCAATGTTCCAGATGGGGATGAGTCCCTGCGGGATTTCCTTGCCATTGAGTTTCGACGGATTCTTGCCGAGGTCCTTCAGACGATGTTGCATACCCGTAGGGCCATTAACAACGTCAAGTTCCAGATGGCAACGGCTCATGTGTTCATCACTGTTGGCGGCACTGCCTATCATGATGGTAGCTCGCGGGGGATTGGCGATACGGCCTATCGTGTGATGACCGAGTGTCAGCGGGATGATTTGGCCCGTCTGAACCACACGGATGCGACCGGGGTTGGTCTTGACGGTATGCTGAGCACCGCCGCCTGTGGCCCATCCCGGCATCACGGTGTCATCGTTGCCGGTTCCGTGAGCGCCCTGAGCCGATGCGCCGTTCATGAACACGCTGAACTTTGCCTTGAACTGGCAAGAGGGACAGATGAGAGTCTTTCCTTCGATGCCCGGCTGAGAGGCTACGGTGAGCAGCTTATGGCAGTTCGGGCATACAACCTTCATGTTACTCATTTACTCAAGTTTCGCAAGCTTTTGCCTGCATTTTATATTTTTTACGCTTCGTACAAACCGGTGTCGGCGTCGTTGACATAGTCGGGCGTGGTGGCGTCCATGGCGGTGTAGTAGTCCTGATCGTCGGTTGAGTAGTCAGGCTCTTCGTAGTCGGCCATCACGGAACCGTCTTCTGCCTCGGGCAAGAGACCCTGCTCCATGGCGTAGCTTTCGATGTAGCCCATGGTCTGGATGCCTTCGCCGCTGACATCGTGGAATTCGTTCTCCTCGAAGTGCTGGTTGCCATTCTCGTCTACTGCGAGCACGTCGACGGTGCCGTCGCCCTCGACGTCGATGACTGCTGCAAGCTGGCCGTCGGCACGGTCTTCCATGTAGGCAATGACTGCTTCGCCGCCCTGACCGTTGTCGACAACGTCAACGCCGATAACGTGTACGTCGCTTTCTTCACTGCCGCCAGTGGTACCGCCGCCAGTGGTAACTTCACCGCCAGTGCTGGGGCCATGGCCACCAGAGATGTGGTTGCTACCAGGAGTTACAGGGCCGTCCTGAACGGGAGTGCCAACGAGCTGTTCGACGGGCTGTTCGGCGGGAACTTCATGAATCACATGAACGGTCTCAGTGTGGGTGTGAACTTCCTGTACGGGAGCGGCTTCTGCAAGAGCCTCACCTTCTTCAGCAACGACAGCTACTGCTTCATCGCCATTGAGGTTGTCATAGGCATAAGCGGCACCTGCAGCGGCGGCTGCGCCAACCACACCACCACCGGCTACGCCAGCTACGATGGTTCCAGTGCTCATACCCTTCTTCTCGGGAGCCTGGGGAGTTTCGAGGTTTACGGTTTCAGTGTTCTGATTCTCAAGTTCGGAATCAAAAAGGCGAGTTTCTTCGTTCATGGTATTATGTGTTTTTAGTTTGTTATTAAATGCTTCATTTGCGCCATCACGGTCGTCGTTGTGATGTTTTGATGGTGCAAAGGTACGGCGGAAATTCCTACGTTGCAAGTTTTTTTAACAATGTAGGACGAAATGGGCGGTTTAACTGACGAAAATTCGTTTTTCGCCCGTCGGCACCGGCCTTTTTCGCCGAAAATCGAAGAAAACGCGGCCGAACGCAACCCTGAAGGCGGGCTTTCATTCATTTACGCGCTGCAAATTTAACCATTTATTTTTATATATGTGTAGAAATTTGCAGTTTTTTTCACAAAAAGTTACACTTCGTAGAACTTCGTGAAGGCTTTGACGCAGTAAATGTGGTCGATGGCGGCGCCGGTCTCGCGGGCGGAGTGCATGGCCCAGATGCCGTTGCCCATGTCGACGCCGCGGAGGGGGATCGAGGCAGCGAGAATGTTGCCGAGGGTGGAACCGCCAGCGATCTCGCTGTGGTTGACGAACTTCTGACAGGGCACACCGGCGAGGCGGCACACTTCGGCAAAGACGGAGGCGGAGTCGGCGTCGGAGGCGTACTTCTGTGCAGCGTTGAACTTGATGACGGGGCCACCGCCGATGCGGGGATGGTTCGTGGGGTCGGCCTTCTCGGCGTGGTTGGGGTGGAAGGCGTGGGCATTGTCGGCGCTGACCATGAAGGCCTGCTCGATGGCGCGGTAGAGGTCGTCCTGCGTGCCACCCTGGGCGAGCACGAGGCGCTCGAGCATGTTGCGGAGGAAGGGGCTGGCGGCGCCCTGCTTCGTGCCGGAACCGGTCTCTTCGTTGTCGAAGATGGCGAGCACCTGCGTCATATCGTTCTGCGGAGCAGCGAGGAGGGCTTCGAGGCCAGCGTAGCACATGGAGAGGTCGTCGAGGCGACCGCTGCTGATGAATTCGTCGTGGAGACCGCAGAGGCAGGCGGGCTGGGCGTCGCAGAGATAGAGGTCGAAATCGAGGATGGCGCTCTTGTCGACGCCGAGTTCCTTGGCGATGAGGTGGAGGAGGAGGTTGTCCTTCTCAAGCTGATCGGTCACGTAGCCCATGACGGGGAGCATGTCCTTCTGGCGGTTGAGTTTCACGCCGTCGTTGACCTGGCGGTTGAAGTGGATGGCGAGGTTGGGGATGATCATCACGGGGCGCTTCACATGGAGGAGGCGGGTCTCGGGGTGGAGGGGATTATCGGTGCGGAGCAGCACGCGGCCGGCGATGGAGAGGGGACGATCGAACCACGTGGAGAGGATGGGGCCGCCGTAGACCTCGGTGTTGAGGCGCACAAGGCCGGCCTCGCCCACCATCTCGGCGGCGGGTTTGATGCGGAAGCAAGGACTATCACTATGGGCGCAGATCATCTTGAAGCCGGCCTCGCCCAGCGTCTTGCGGCCAAGGCGGAAGGCAAAGATAGCGGAGTCGTTCTTGGTGACGTACACCTGTGCGCCGGCCTCAAGCTGGGGCAGGGGCTGCGTGGGGTCAATGCGTGTAAAGCCGGCAGCCTCAAGCTGCTGGCGAATCTGCTCGACGGCCAGGAAGTTCACGGGCGAAGCGTCGAGGAAAGAAAGGAGTCGGTTGAGCATATTGGGTATTGTTGTTGTGTTTCTGTATGTTTTCGGGGGAAGTCAGATTATTTTCTGGAAAAGATAGCGCGCCGTGGCTACAGGACATACTTTCGTGCGTCAAAGATTTATTCTCGCGTCGCGGAGATTTTTGTTGTGCCACAGCTATGAGTCGATCGTGCCACAGATGTGCGACTATTGTGCCACATCCGTGCGACGATCGATTCACAGACGTGACACGACTTATTTCTTTGAGATATTTCTTTACATCCTCGAGCTGACTGATCGTTTCGCTGCAGGCGTTGGACGAGCAGCCGCAGCATTTATCGCTTCTTGCGGAAGAACTCCTTCATCAGCGCACCGCACTCTTCCTCGAGCACGCCCGAGGTGACCTGCGTCTTGGGGTGGAGGGCCTTGGGAGCGAAGACGCTGAAACCGCGCTTGGGATCGCTGGCGCCATAGACGAGGCGGCCGAGCTGCGACCAGCCGATGGCGCCGGCACACATCACGCAGGGTTCCACGGTGACGTAGAGCGTACACTGGTTCAGGTACTTGCCGCCGAGGGCATTGGCGGCCGATGTGATGGCCTGCATCTCGGCGTGGGCGGTGACGTCGGTGAGCGTCTCGGTGAGGTTGTAGCCGCGGGCGATAATCTGGTCGCGGCAGACAACGACGACACCCACAGGGATTTCGTCGCGGTCCATGGCCATACGGGCTTGGTCAAGCGCCCGCTGCATATAGTATTCGTCGGTCATAAGCGGTGGTGCGGAGTCGGTTCGAGGTGGCGGAATCAATCCTTGCCGAAGAGGTAACGGAAGGCTTGCTTTGTGGGCGACAGTTCGGAGAACTGTTCGTACTTCTTCTTGTTGCGCAGGGCACCGATGAAGCGTGAGAATCGGCTGTCGCCATCGGTGTGGGCCGCAGCCTCGTCGACGATGCACTGATAGAGGTAGTCGGTGTCGGGGTTGTCGGCCAGGAGCGAGGCGCCGAGGGCGGGCATTTCGACTCCCGTCAGACGCACTGCGAGGGCCGTGAAGCTCTGGGCGAAGGGGAACAGGCCGAGGTCGTTCAGCTGTTCGAGGAAAAGTTCCCAGCTGAAGATGTTGGCCTGCATCGCACCGACGCGGCGGATCACCATGGCCCAGTCGAGCACCTTGCCTATAGGCAGATAGCTGTGGAGCAACTGCTGACGGGCGGTGTAGAGGAGGTAGAGGGCGCGGAAGTTGAGGTTGGGATACGCCACCAGCGTGTTGCGGTCGAGGGCGCAGGGGCCGGCGAGGAAGGCCTGGCGGAGCACAGCATCCTCGTGTTCGCAGTTCTTGTTGGCGAAAGGTCCCGTGGCAGTGTCGACAACCTTGATGTTGAGCTGGCCAACTTTGAACGACGTCGCTGCAGCCTCGCCCTTCTCACAACCTTCCTTGTACACCGCCACACATTCAAATTCGTTGGCGTAGTGGAGACGGGCGTTGGGGTAGTAGGACGCGAAGGCCATACCGCCAAGAGCGAGGGGACGTTTGTCCTCAGCCTCCCACTTGCGGGCGAGAGTCAGCATATTGGCGTGAAGGGCGATGTTCTCGAGGTTCATGCTCATCGCCTGCGAGGAGATGGTTTTGTACACGTCCTTATCGGGCATGGGCAGGCCATTGTCTTTGTACTGCGTGAGGCCGCGCAGAGCAATTGTCGTCAGACGGTTCTTCTCGAGGAAGGGGAGAAGCACGCTCCAATCGGCCTGTGTCCAATCGGTGTTTACTTTAGCTTTTTGCGACAGCCCTGCGGTGAGGAGAGCGGCAAGGCTATTGATTTGGTTCTGCATTGCTGTATTTTGTTTTTCTTTTGTTTTCGATGTTTCGTGCGCACCGTCAGCAGCGTTTGGCGGCAGACGGGGGGCATTGGTCATTTTTTCGGATTGATCTGTTCCCACAGCGGAATCTCGCGGAGGAACTCGGCGGTCATCGCCACATAGTCATTGCGACAGCAGAAGTGGCGCATGCCGTTGCTGACGATGAGGTAGTCGGCGTGGAGCACGGAGTTGTAGCTCTGCACCTGGGCGAAGACATCCTGGGTGATGGCGACGCTGGGGGCTTTGTACTCGACGATGATCATCGGGTGGCCGTCGAGGGGAGAGTAGACGACGGTGTCGCAACGGCGCTTCACCCCCGAAATGTCGAGTGTGACTTCGTTGGCTATCAGTGCCGCGGGGTAACCCTGCGTCGCGATGAGGAAGTGGACGAAGTGCTGCCTCACCCACTCTTCGGCGGTGAGCGTCACGAAGCGGCGGCGCTGCTCGTCGAACACATGAAGCCGCCCCCCGGCGTCTTGCTTGATGCGGGGTTCGAAACTGGGGAGGTTGAGGGTGGGAAGCATGAAGGTTCCGATTATCGTTACACGCGCACTGCGCGCATTCCGCAGCAAAGTTACAAAAAAATCCGTCACCAACCGAAGTTGGCGCGGATTTTTTTATCTTTTGTTTCATTTCTTATGCTCTCGGCGTTACACCCTTACTTGTTAGAGGGCACGAAAGCTTCGAAGGTTCCGTCGTCAAAGAAGACGCGGATCTCCTTGATCTTCCTCACTCTTCTGTCAACCTCATTCGCTTTTTTGAGCTGCGAGAGTGCCTCCGCAAGTTGCAACTCGGCAGGCAGTGCGGAATAATTTGCAGGTTTTGCACCGATTTTGGGTCCATTTACGACTGCCGGAGCATCAAAAAGAGTAGGGCCTTCGGAGGTCGTAAATCCGACATTCTGACCAATGCTTGTCTGCGCCACAGGAGCTACTCCGGTGGCACGATCCAGGCCCTCGTCCGAAGGAATGGTGCCGACTGCCGTCTCGGGGGTGAGGGGCTGCAGCATCTCGCCTTCGCCAAACATCAGCCAGTTGATGTTGATGGCGGGATAGGCATTGTGGATGGCCTGGATGAGGTTGTTGCTCGGAGCTGTGCGCCCGGTCTTCACAGAACTGAGGGTGGCTTCTGCCACGCCGAGTTCGAGGGCAAACTGTTTTTGCTTGAGATTATAGTGTTCCTGAACTTTTTTGATTCTGTCCTTCATGGTGCTGTCGATCTGTTTATGTTTGACTCTTGTTGTTTCACTTGGTGCTTGGGGTTGCCTGGGTCAATGCCTCGAAAGGGGAAATATCTCTCGTATGCATCGTCCGCCCCCAAAAAGGTTCACCCTTAACACGGCTATACCAGCATTGGGTCAGAGAATTACGCGTGTTAAGCAAAGATAAAAAAATATTGTTTTTTTCAGAACGCCCATTTTTTGGAATATTTATGCTCCACGTCCGTGATGGTTCTGGTCACACTCCTATAATTATTATACGCGCACGCGAGGAAGGGGAAGCGCCCCCAAGGTCAGTTTTTCTGTGCGGCGTGTCACAACACGGGGGGCCAAATGCGTATATACAGGTGAGGCATCGTTCCGCCACGCCCTGAAGAGCGTCTTTCGCATTCCAACTTTGAGGTCTCCGGGACGGCGACGGTGGATCTCCGCCAGCGCCTCCGAAAATGGCTGTTCAGCTGCCGCCATCCCTCAAAAAAGGGCCATTTTTCTTTCCGTGTGCAAAGTTAATGCTATTTTTTGAAATATGCAAGTTTGTTGATTAGAAAATACAAATCTAAATGTACATTTTTGAACACGAATCACAAATAGCACACACCGTGCATTTACAATTCACCACTACCCTCTTCAATATTCTACATTTACACTTCTAAACATTTCCTGAGCGAATTCTTGTAATTCCCCTCTTAATTATTGGGTTTCATTCACTTATGATACCGATTTGTAGGTTTTTCCACGATTTTAGAGGTATATACAGTCCAATACTGGCCTTTTTTCTATATTTTCCACCCTTTACACTTGTGTATCCTACTGGGTTTCACACAACTATGACGTCAAAAACAAATTGCATATTTTCACGTTCACATTCTTAAATCTCAAAAACACGACTACATTTGTAAATGTCTACATTGTCAAACCGTAGCAATTTTAAGATCTCGGCGCACTATATATTTACAAACACAAACGCTTTTAGCTACTCTCGATTTGTAAATTTACAATACCCCCCTTTCACTTTCTATATAAACATAAATATAAAATGCTCTACAAACGTCAATTTTGCCAAAAATCAATTCATCTCGCACCGTCGCCAACAAAAATGATTCTGGCGGCATTCTCAGAGGCTATTTTTCAGTTTATCACCCTGATTTCTAACCGGAAAACCCCAAAAATTTGTGCAGAAAGAAATCACCCTAAAATTCGCAAGAACACCCCGAAAACTGCATATTTCGCTACTCCACCACCCCGAAAACGCTATTTTTCACCTCTCTTTCTATGCTTTTTTCGGCCAATTCCCCCTCCTCTACCCTCAAATTTAGTTTTTCCGGACGACCATCTGGAAAAGC
>JAUNIC010000207.1 GCA_030523615.1 Bacteroidales bacterium | reverse complement strand
CTCTTCCCTTAATAAATAACCCTATGGAACAAGAAACTCCCTCCCATTGTCGACATTCGCGACCAGGTCGTAATGTCCGACACCAAGCAATGAATTCGAAAAACCAATGACTCCATCCCGTCCCCGAGTGAGACAAGATGGAGTCATTTTTTGTTTATCCCGAATTAGAGAATTAGAGAATTTATTTTTCGGGAGGCAAAGTCCTCGAAGTGCGTAAAAATGTGGAATGTATAGAGAATAAGTGCGTAAAAATGTGAAAATCCTTGGAATTATCTGCGGATTATTGTAAATTTGCCGACGAAACGCAAAAAGAAGATTATGGAAAACGAGACAACGCCCATTCGCAGGGAACAAAAGTTTGAGAGCTACGGCAAGGCATTGCGACGCCTGACCGAGATCGTTCGCTGTGCGCAGGAACGACCGCTGACAGATTTTGAGAAAGACGGTCTCGTGCAGCGCTTTGAGTTCACCCACGAGATGGCATGGAAGGTCATGATGAGTTTCTGCAAGCATCAGAGTCCTGAAATCACTCTGTATGGTTCGAAAGATTCAACGCACTGGGCTTTCAGCCACGAACTGATTACCGACGGCGAGGTGTGGATGGACATGGTGCAGAGCCGCAACAGCACGTCCCACAACTACGACGGCGAGGTTGCTGATGTGGTGACGAGCAAGATTATCAACGACTATTTTCCTCGCATGGTGCAGTTTTATCACAAAATGCGCACTTTGACGAGCTCCGCCGCAGAGGACATCTTCAAGGACGAATAACAGAAAGAGAAAATGTACGGATTGTCAGACACAACATTACAGAAACTCCGTAGCGCGCTGATGGGTGTGCCGGCGGTGAAGGAAGCCATCTTGTACGGTTCACGTGCAAGGGGCGACTACCGCTGTGGTTCCGACATTGACATCACGTTGTATGGCGACGCCCTGACAGAGCGCGACCTCAATCGCGTGGCGATGTACATCGACGATCTTCTCCTTCCCTATTTTGTTGATGTCAGCATTTTTGATCGCCTTACCAATCCAAAACTAAAAGCAAACATAGAGCGCGACGGCCAACTGCTTTATCAAGCTTAGCCGCTAAAGCGTTTTCGCGACAAACCAATGACTCCATCCCGTCCCCGAGTGAGGCAAGAAGGAGTCATTTTTTGTTTATCCCGAATTATTGGTGTCCGGTAAATGGGTGCAAGAGCCTAAATGTCAATAAGTTTGCATCATACCAGCCCTTCGGGGTTTTACCGGACACCAACAATACGAGAAAGGGCTTTACTGCTTCTGCAACCACTTGCCGTAGCACTCAACGATGGCTAAGCCTAAGGTTTGCGGGTCTTCTGAAATCTCGGTGACGATGCCGGTCATCTGCTGGTACTCTGGCAGCTTGCAGAGGTTGACCATGAAGCTCAAGTCCTCGTCGCTGAGGATGTTCTCGGCGCAGTTAAAGACCAGCGTCTCGTAGTTCGCCTGCAGATATTCAATGTACTTCGCTTTGAAATCCTCGTCGACGTTCGCCCCACTCAAGGAAGCTTCGATGATGTTGAAAATTGTGGTTTTAAGGTTGCTCGTGCGGAAGTACTGGTCGAAGAGTTCCCAGCGCGCCTTCGGAGCCGTCATCTCCACGGGCTTCAGGGGCTTGCCGTCATAGATGGCCATGGCGGTCGCCTCGCAGAGTATCATAATCTCCTGCTCGAAAACGGGGTCGGTGTTCAACTGCACACCGTGGGCAATCGCTGTGCGGCCGCGCTCGTTGTCTATGAAGTTGCACACCTTCACGATTTGCTGCGCCGTCATGCTTTCGGCAAAGATGGGCACGTAGATGTTGATCATGTCCTTCTCCAGCCGCGTGTCGATGTATTCGTCGACGAGCGTTTCTGCAGTGTAGCCGCTGGGCAGCGTCTCGCCCGACTGAACATAGGCATTGGTAATCGTAACGAGCCCTTGCTTGAGCATCGGTGCAGACACCTGCATGCCGCCGTTGAGGCTGAAGTAGCGTGCCACCGCCTCACGGTATTCGTCGTTTTGCTGTGCTGAAGCGCTGATGCTGCAGAGTGCCACGAGCAGGAGGGTCAGTAGTGTGCGGAGTTTCATGGTTGTATGTGTTTAAGCAATTACGGCTGCAAAGGTAGTGATTATTTTGCGTTTGAACAAAGAAATAGTTGAAAATTCGAAGCTGGCTCAGTCGTTTCAGCTTTGAACTTTCAACTATTTCGTTGCAACTCTTAGTCGCCCATATCGACGCCGTAACCGCTGCCACCGCCGTATTCGTCGGCTGCGCCGCCGTTCATATCCTGCTGGCCCTGGCGCATCTGGTCGGGGCGGAACTTGCGCTGCATATTACCGAAGTTCCACGTCAGCGTCACACCCACCTTGCGGCTGTGGCGCCAGAACTCACCGTGCTGCGTGAAGGTCGGCGTCTCGCTGTTCTGCGTGAAGCGGTGCGAGTTCAGCACGTCGCGGCAGTTGACAGCGAGGATGAGCTTCTTGTTGAGGAACATCTTGCGCACACCCATGTCGAGGCCGTACGACGGATCGCGATAACCCTGGCTCACCGCCTGCTTGCTGCGGTAGCGGCCCGTGGCCTGAATGCTCCAATCGTGGGGCAGACGCAGGTTAGCCTGCATACGCACGTTCCAGGTGAAGCGGTTCTCCTCGTCGCCACTCACGCGCACCATCTGGTGGTAGAGCGGGTCCTTGATGTCGAAGTCGAAGGCGTCGAGGTGATAGTAGTAAGCCGAGAGGGTAGTGTTGAGGTCGAACATCATGCCGAACTTATTCTTCACCGTCAGCTCGCCACCCGTGCTCGTGCTCTTCGTCACGTTCTGGCTCGTGGTGAGGATGCGCTGCTCATTGATGAGTTCGCCCAGCTCGTCGCGAGCGTCAGCAGGCAGACGGTAAGAGAGGCGCTGCATCACATCGCTCGTCGGACGGTAGAACGCTGAGAGGAGCATGGAGTGAGCACCCTCCTTCCACGTGCGGAGGTAGTTGAGCGAGAAGGCGTTGGAGTACTCCGGCGTGAGGTCGGGATTACCAAACATGAGGTTCGTGGCCGAACGCGTGTCCATGAACGGATTGAGTTCGCCGCCCCAGGGATGACGCAGACGACGCGAGTAATTCAGCTGCAGCTGGTCGTTGTCGGTGAGCTGGTAAGAGAGGAACACCGAGGGGAAAAGCTGGAAGAAGTCGCGGTCGTACGCCTCGGGAGCCTTGGCAGCGCCGTGATCCTGTGCGTAGTTGAAACTCTGCGTGTGCGTGTTCCAATACTCACCGCGCAGACCTGCCTGCAGGCCCCACTTGCCATACTTCATCGTGGCTGTGGCGTAGAGCGCGTGGACATTGCTGTTGTAGATGAAGCGGTTGTAGTAACCCTCGTCCACGATCTCGTGGTTACCGTCGAAGGTCGTAGGATCCGTGTACATCGTCTGCGGAGTGTTCTCGCGGTGGAAGTCACCGTTGTAGCCCGCCTGGATCTGCCAATGCTCGTTCAGCGTGTTCTCGTAGTCGAGCTTCACCGCCGTGAAGTTGTTCTTGATGTGCTGCTCCGTGCGCTGGTAGTTCTGGGAATAGGCACCGACGCCACCGATGAGAGGATGGCCCTCGGGCACGTAGCCGGGATACGTTGCATCCGTGTACGTATTCCCCATATCGCTCTTCCACTGTCCGCGGGTCACGTTGAGGCTGATGTAGTGCTTCTCCGAGAAAGAGTGGCGATAGTCGAACTCACCGTTGAGCATTCGCATGGGCATACGGCTTGCCGAGTTACGCCAGAGCGTCTGCGTGGGCACCTGCGTGCCGTCGGCGAGGATGTCGCCGTAGAAGTAAGGCGTGTCGCTCTCGTCGTGGCCGCGGCCAATCATCATGTTGCCGTTGAGGCTGATGTCGTCCTTCTTAGAGGCGTGGATGGTGATGCCGCCGCGGGTGAAGAGGTTGTTGCCCGTGTTGTCGCCGCTCGTCTCGCTGTTCTGGTAACTGATGGGGCGACCCGTGTTGGGATCGAGGAACGTCTGCTCCATAAGGCTGCCGCTGTGGTCCTGACGGTGGCGGTAGCCCACGGTGGCGTTGGCGTCGATCCACTTCGAGTTGTAAGTGATGTTGGCGCTTGCGTTGGCGCCGCCGGCGGTGTTGCCGCCCACCTGTGCCGAGCCGTAGTAACCCGCCTTGCGGTCGGCCTTCAGCACGATGTTGATGATGCCCGCGCTACCCTCGGCGCTGTACTTTGCCGACGGGTTGTCGATGACCTCGATGCGGTCGATCGTCTCGGCGGGGAGCTGCTGGAGAATCATGGCGCGGTTGTCAGAGTTGAGGCCCGAGGGCTTGCCGTTGATCCACACCTCCACGCTCGATGAGCCGCGCATGGAGATGTTGCCATCCTGATCCACCTCGACCGAGGGGATATTCTCGAGCGCCTCCGACGCACTTGCGCCAGCGTTGCTGAGGTCGGCGCCGATGTTGTACGACTTGCGGTCCACCTCCAGCTTCATCGTCGAACGCTCCGCTGTGACGGTGGCCTCGCCGAGCTGCGATGTGCTGGTTTCGAGGGCGATGGTGCCGAGGTCGGCGCGCGGTGCAGTCTTGGTGATGCTGACGGGGCGCGTCACGGTCTTGTAGCCCACGATGGTGAAGATGGCGTCGTAGTTGCCAGCCTTGATGCCCGTGATGCGGAAAGCACCGTTGGCATCGGTAGCGTCGCCTTTTACGAGCGCCTTTGCATTGCCCTGTCGTGTGATACGGATGTTGACGTAGGGCAGTTGTTCGCCCGTCTCAGCATCGGTCACGACGCCGGTGATGACGTTCTGCGCCGTAGCGAAGGCCACGGTGACGATGGCGAAGAAGAGGAATAAAAGTCTTTTCATTATTGTTGTTTTTGAGTTTTCGGGGGGGATGGCACCAATGATTTATATTGTTCGAGATGGTGGTTTTAGAACAAAAATTGCTCGAGATGGGGGTTTTTAGAACAAAAATTTTCCGAAATTACCCAAAAATTGGTCTCCAAAAATTAAAATTAAA
>JAUNIC010000206.1:4115-5029 GCA_030523615.1 Bacteroidales bacterium | reverse complement strand
AACTGTCCCCCTAGGACGACAGAACTGTTACCCTAGGGTGACAGATAAATGGTCAAAGCACTGTGCTGATAAATAACATGTTGCGGTTATCGCAGTACCTTGCGGCCACTGCTTATGCTGATGACGCCTTGCTGATTCGGAGCAGAGATACGGCGACCATTGAGATCGTAGGCGGGAGCAGAAGAATAGATGAGCGTTGACGCTGAGCTGTCGTCGGTTGTCGGCGAGTTGATTCCGACAAGATTCGGACAGACCGTCTGTCCCCAGATGTAGAGGAAGAGTCCCCAGCCCTGCATTTCTGGATTGAAGTCGGAGGCCAGCATCCACTGGCCTGGCGTTGCGGCGGGATTGAAGTTGAGAGCCTGCTCCGTGGGTTTTACCCAAAGGTCCGTAACGCGGGAGCGATGCACAAAAGGTTCGATGGCCCAAAGCGAACGGCCGATCTGAAGGTCGGGGGAGTCGACGATAAATTCATCGCCCACCTCGAAGGCCACGTAGAATGTGCCTTGCGTATGAACGGGTTTTGGAAGTTCGAGGGACTTGAAGGTAGAGAGCCCGATGCCGTACATACCTACGATTTTGCCGATGGTTGCGTCGTAGCGGCCGAAGCACTTTGTGGGGTCGAGATGCCCGTCGGTTTCGCCGTAGAAGGCAATGCTCATAGGCACTTCCTGCTGGCGGAACCAGGTAGTCTGCGAAGTGGAAGGAATGAGCGAGTAGTTGGTGAGCTGATAATTGAGTTGGGTAATCGTGGCCTCCTGTATGTCCGGCATATCTATTCGCTGGGCCAGTTGGCGGTAGTAGTGGTTCACGCCAGAGTAGAAGTCGTTTTCCGTGTCGGTGGCGTAAGTGGGTATGAAGCCGCGGTCGATGGTCTTGGAGTCGGCTTCGAAAGTCTGCAGCGCCATCGTTCC
>JAUNIC010000206.1:0-4105 GCA_030523615.1 Bacteroidales bacterium | reverse complement strand
CGGTCTCTGACTTCACAGCCTCGCCCGTGCGATTCTTGGCGTGGAGGGTGATGGTGTAGTTGTCGGTGGAGGTGATGTAGAATGTCGGTTCAGCCTCTGTGCTTGTCGAAGGCGTACAACCGGGCATCTCCCAGAAGTACTCCGTGGCGTGCTTGGAGAGGTTCGTGAGCTTGATGCGCTGACCGGGATAGCAGATGTAGGTGCCCGTCATGAGCGATGATAGGGTGGTGATGGCGAAGTCGGCCGTAGGCGGCACATCCTGATCTTCGGCCGTGATGCTGAGGTCGTCGATGGCCACGTAGCCCGCCAGCTGATCGTCGGTGGTCAGTGTGAAGCAGAAGCAGACGAGGCCCGTCTCCGTAGCCGTGTACTTGGCCGTGTGTTCCTTCCATTCCTTGCCCGTGTTGGCCGTGGTTTCGTAGATCTTCGTGGTGTGGAACTCAGCCTCCTGTTCCGTTCCCGCGGTGAGCGTCAAAATGTTTTGCGTAGGGTAGAAGGAGTTGCCAGGCATCCACGTCCAGTAGCTCAGTTCGTAGGTTTTTCCGGCTTCCACCTCGAAGAAAGGTGTGTAGGCGCGGTCGAGACGCGGTCTTGTGGTTTCGATGGTGACGAGGTAGTAAGTGCCGGTGTGGGCATCGCGCATGGAGCTGGTGGCTGTGCGGAAAGGCTCGTCGCCCGATGCAACCCAACCGTTGGGGAGCATCGATGTGCCGTCGTAGTTGCCGCCGAAATTGTCGAAGCTCTCAGCATACGGCAGCGTCGCTACGTAGTAGCCTTCGGAGTTTCGCGAGCCTACGGTGTCTTTGGCCGAAGCGCAGAAAGGCAGTGCTGCAGCGAGCAGAAGGGTAGTGTAGATTTGTTTCATTTATGTCTCTTTTCTGATGTACATGCAAACAGATCCTCCCAGCCCGTTCGAGCCGAGAGAATCTGTTTTTCATAGTTTGTTGGAGTCGATTATCGAATGACTTTCTTGCCGCCGGTGACGAAGATGCCGTTGCCCGTGTTGGTGTTGCGGCGTCCCTGAAGGTCGAAGGTGTAAGGCGTCTTGGTGTTTGCCTTAACGCTTTCGATACCCTCGGCACCAGGAGTGGAGGTGAAGTCGATGGTCACGACGTCGTCGGCCTGTACGCCTTCGATGGTGAAGGTGCCGTCTTCGTTCTTCACGGGAGTAACCTCTGCGCCGTTGACCGCGACGAGTACCGTGGTGAGGTCAATCTCTCCAGCCTTCACGCGGAGGGGCTGACCCTTGTGGCTGCGGATGGTGACGAGGGTGGGGAGCTTCTTCTCCCAAGCAATGTCGATTGTGAAGTTGCCCACAGCCTTGAGGCCGCTGACTTCGCCCTTGGGCCATACGCTGGGAAGAGCGGGAAGGAGGTCGATGATGCCCGTGCCGCTCTGCATGAGGAGTTCGGCGATGCCGGCGCAGGTGCCGAAGTTGCCGTCGATCTGGAAGGGAGCGTGCGAGTCGTAGAGGTTGTAGTACACGCCGCCTTTGTTTTGGTCAGTCTCGTAAGAGGTGGAGTGCTTGAGGGCGTTGCGGATGATGATCATGGCGTGGTCGCCGTCCTGAGCACGTGCCCAGCAGTTGACTTTCCAACCGAGGCTCCAACCCGTTGCAGCGTCGCCACGATGACGGAGGCTGTTGACGGCGGGCTCGAAGTACTCATGGCCGGGATAAACCTGGTTGAAGGGGTAGAGGCACATGAGGTGAGAGAGGTGGCGGTGGTTCTTTTCGGCCTTGCTGTAAGGGCTGACTTTCCATTCGCGGAGGAGCTCGGTGCCCTTGCTGATGCCGTTGAAGGGATTGCCCCATGCACCGTCGTAGGTCTCGGTGTGGAGACCGGTGTCCATGCCTTCGAGCTTGGTGCGGAGGTTCTTCACCTGCGTATCGGTCACGTTGGCTTCGTCGCCGAGGACGTCGATGGCGTCGGAAACGTTCTGCAGGAGTTCGATGACAAGCTGCTGCGCGTGAGCCACGGCATTCTCCTTGCTGACGCTGTGGTTCTCCGGCGACCACTCGTTGGGACATTCCCAAGTGCCGTCTGCGCTGTTCTTCTTCAGACGTTCAGTCCAGAACTTAGCGGCTGCCCACATCGTGGGGAAGGCGCGCTTGAGGTAATCGCGGTCGAGGGTGTAGCGGTAGTGCTGCCAGAGGTGCGTGCAGTACCAGGCGTTGGCCACGACGTAGTTGGGCATGAAGTCCGACATACCGCCGAAGATGTTCGACTCTGTGTAAACCGTCCAGCCTGTCTGGCCGTTGTTCTTTGCTGCCTGTGTCCAACCGGGAGAATTCGAGAGGTTGATGATGTGGTCGAGGAGAGGCATGTGGCACTCGCTGAGGTTCGTGGGCTCGGCGGGCCAGTAGTTCATCTGGATGTTGATGTTCGTGTGAACGTCAGAGTGCCAAGGCGCGTTCGCCTTGTTGTTCCAGAGGCCCTGGAGGTTGCTGGGCACCTGGAGCGGACCGCGAGAGCAGGAGATCATGAGGTAGCGGCCGTACTGGAAGTAGAGCTGCTGGAGGTAGAGACCGTCCTTTGTCTTGTAGTTCGTGCTCTGGCTGAAGTAGTCGACGAGGCTCTGGGTGTTCTTGTTTGAGGCTGCGTCGGCAGTACCTGTGCTGAGGTTCAGCTTCACGCGGTCGAAGTAGCTGCGGTAGTTGGTCTTGTGGTCGGCGAGGAGCGCAGCCCAACCCTTGTCGGCAGCACGGTCGAGAATGGTGCGGATGTCGGTGGCGAGATCCTCAGCGCTGGCGCCGGTGGTGAAGGTCTTCATGTTCGTGCCGTCGTAGTCGGTTTTGCCCGCGAGGAGCACGAGAACTTCGTCGGCGTTGGCCACGTGGATACCCTTTTCGTCGGCATAGATGCTTGCGCCTTCGCCAAGAGGAACGACGCGGAACTGCGTGTTGTAGCTGACGAGGTCGAGCGATCCGTGGAACTCGCCGTAGGCCTCGTTGTAGACGGGACGGCTGTTGTTGATGGATTCGCCGGGGTAGTAGCTGATGCAGAACGCAAGCTTCTGTCCCTCGGGAGCGGTGTAGTGGGCCGCGATGACGTCGTCGGGTTCGGAGGCGATGTAACGACGCGTGAAGAGACCGCCGCCGCGGTTGAAGTTGACGCCGCCGACAGCATCTTCGATGTCGAGGTAACGCACGTACTTCGTGATGGGATTGGTCTTGGTGAGATCGAGGCCTTCGCCCTCCTCAACGACGAGGAGCGAACCGAAGTTGCGATAGAAACCGTAGGTGGGAGTGGTGGCAAGTTCTGACTTGCCTGACCAAAGGCTCTTCTCGTTGAACTGCAGCTGGTCGCAGTAGATGCCGCCGAAGAGCGAGGCACCGAGGTGACCGTTGCCGATGGGCTGAGAGTATTCCATCCAGACATTGCCCACGCCGGTCTTCGTGCCGGGCTTGTTGAACCACACGCGGAGGTCGTTGATGTCCTCGGGGAGTGAGGTGTAGGTAGCGCTGGCGCTTACCTGCGCGTATTCGGTAGAGAGCGCAGCATCGAGGGCAGAGTAGTCGGTGAGGTCGACGTCCTCGATGGTGACGAAGTTGAGGGAGTTGTTGCCGTTGTTGCGCTGCCAAAGACCGAGCTCAACGCCTGCAGAGGTTGCTCCCCACTGGTTCATGCCGCGGGAGGTGTCGGAGGTGATGTAGATTTCGAAGTTTCCGTCAGAGCGGGAATAGATGCCGAGGGCGGAAGCATCGTTCTGGCTGTCGGTGGCCACGAAACGATCGCCGCTGTACTTGCACCAAAGGCCGTTCTCGGTAACCATCTTGAAGTTGCTCTTCGAACCGACGAATGCCCATTGCGTACCGGGCTTCGCAGCGCTGTTGGTGGTGACGAGCTTTGCGCCGTTGCTGGGAGCGTTGAGGAAGTTGCCGCTTGCAAACTTCACGAAGAAGAACTTGGGGCTGTCGGTCGAGGAGAACTCGGGGAGCTGTGCCCACGATGCTACGGCAATGATGCAGAGAAGAAAGAGGGAGAGGATTCTTTTCATTCGCGCGTGCGTTATAATATTAGATGAGTAAGGTTAGGTGGGGGCTATACGTTCTAGATTTTCTAGGGCTTCTAGATTTTCTAGAGATTCTAGGGGGGCTCCGGAA
>JAUNIC010000205.1 GCA_030523615.1 Bacteroidales bacterium | reverse complement strand
ACCCTAGGGTGACACATCTTCCCCCTCCTAGTGTTGTGTCGCGAGCCTTAAAAGATCTTTTTCTATCCTGAATTCTCAAATTCTCAAATTCGGGATAAAAACACACCGCGCCCCGCCAGAGTTTCCACTCCAGCGGGGCGCGCATTTTATCAATATTTCATTCTATCATTTTTTCAATTCAAAACCTTCACCTCGAGTAATTGCTTCCTCAGGCTCTCGACGGCCGTGAGGACAGCCTCGTAGTGCTCGGGAGCGATGCCCAGAGCGGGGAGGTCGAGCGTGGGAAGCGCCAGGTCGCCGCTGTGGAGGTCGGCCTCCTCAACGGGAGCTACGATCATACCCACTGCAGCGGTGTTGTTCGTGATGGGGTCGATGACCACGAACGCACCCGTCTGGCGGTTCTCGGCGTAGGCATCGTACATCAGTTCCTTCGCCGTCGTGATGACCACGCGGCCGATCTCGTTCAGCTGCAGAGCGTCGACCTCGCTGTGCTCCAGCGTGTTCACGTCCACCTTGTACTTGATGTGGTCGATGCGGCAACGGCTTGTGTTGGTCGTCTGCTTGATGAAGAACGACTTCGAACGGTCCATCTTCTCCTCGTCCATCCACACCAGATGCGCCTCGAAGTGGCGTCCCACATTAGGCTGCGCATCGCCGACCTTCACGATCATTTCGCCGCGCGAGATGTCGATCTCGTCCTCCAGCGTGATCGTCACGCACTGAGGCGGGAAGGCGTAGTCGAGTTCGCCCTCGTAGGTCACGATGCTCTTCACGCGGCTCGTCTTGCGTGAGGGGAGTGCCATCACCTCGTCGCCCTTGCGGATGACGCCGCTGGCCACCTTACCGCAGAAACCGCGGAAGTTGAGGTTGGGACGCAGCACGTACTGCACGGGGAAGCGGAAGGGCTCGTCGGCCACGTTCGTGTGGCTCTTCGTGTCCACCGTCTCGAGGAAATCCAGCAGCGCGGGACCGTCGTACCAAGGCGTACGCTCTGAGCGTTCCACCACGTTGTCGCCGTCCTTCGCCGAGAGCGGGAAGCACTGCACGCGGGTGTCTTCGCCAGCCACCTCGCGCACGAAGGCGGTGTATTCTTCCACGATGCGCTCGTAGGTGGGACGGTCGAAGTCCACGAGGTCCATCTTGTTCACCGCCAGCGCAATCGTCTTGATGCCGAGGAGCGAGCAGAGGAACGTGTGGCGGCGTGTCTGCGTGATGACACCCGTGCGGGCGTCGACCAGCAGGATGGCCAGGCTCGCCGTCGAACCGCCGGTAATCATGTTGCGGGTGTACTGCTCGTGGCCCGGGGTGTCGGCGATGATGAACTTGCGGCGGTTCGTCGAGAAGTAGCGGTAAGCCACGTCGATGGTGATGCCCTGTTCGCGCTCAGCCTTCAGACCGTCGAGCAGCAGCGCATAGTCAATTTCGCCAGCACCGGCATTGCCCACACGCTTGGAGTCGCGCTCCAGAGCCGAGAGCTGGTCTTCGTAGAGTTTCTTGGAGTCGTAGAGCAGACGGCCGATGAGCGTACTCTTGCCGTCGTCCACACTGCCCGCTGTCAGAAGGCGCAGCAGGTCTTTCTTTTCATCCTGATCGAGATACTCCTCGATCGAGAGTCCTCCGGCGATGCCGGAAGGATTATTCTGTATGTCCATTTTTGCTGTTTTTTCGTTTCAAGGTGCAAAAATACGCCAATCTTTCGAGATAATCGCCATTTTTTACGTAAATTTGCACCCAAAATCAACAAACAACACTTTTTCTGCGCTTTAGCGCAACAATTTTCAACTATTTATGAAGGATTTCGCTAAAAAAGCATGGCCCGATGCACTTGTCGTCATCGGCTTCCTACTCATCGCGTTCGTCTACTTCTTCAATCCCCTCAGCGAGGGACTCGTCCTTGGAGGCCACGACACCGTAGCCGGTATGGGACAGGGCCACGAACAGCAGCTCTTCACCGAGGCCACCGGAGAGACCACACGATGGACCAACAGCATCTTCTCGGGTATGCCCACCTACCAGATCGCGCCCTCTTATGGCCCCACAAGCCTCCTCGGCAAGATCGGATGGATACTCGGACTCTTCACCACGGGCCCGCTCAACTACATCTTCATCTATCTCCTGGGCTTCTACCTCCTTATGCGTAGCTTCCGTCTGCGCCCCGCCATCAGCGCCCTCGGTTCCGTCCTCTGGGCCTTCTCCAGCTACTTCTTCATCATCATCGCTGCCGGCCACATCTGGAAGGTCAACACCCTCGGATTCATTCCGCCCACCATCGCCGGCCTCGTCTTTGCCTACCGCGGCAAGTACCTTTGGGGCTGTCTCGTCACCGCCCTATTCACCGGTCTGCAGGTCCTCTCCAACCACATCCAGATGACCTACTACTTCCTCTTCCCCATGGCCTTCATCTGCATAGCCTACGGCGTAGACTCCCTCATCAAGCACCGCAAGGCAAAGGCCGCCCCCACCGCGGCAGGCGTTACAACGCCCCCTGCCGTCCCCTCCGCCACTGCGCCGTCAATAAAGCCGGCATTGAATGCCGGCATCTCCCCCCTCCGTCACTGGCTCCGCGCCACCGCGGCCATCGTCGTCGGCGGTCTCCTCGGCGCAGCCATCAACCTCCCCAACCTCTACCACACCTGGAGCTACAGCCACGAGTCTATGCGCGGTCCCTCGGAACTCACCGCAGCACCCGCTCCCGCTATGACCGACAGCACCGCCGCTGAAGCCGCAGCTCCCGTAGCTTCCACCAATGCCTCCGGAGGCCTCGACCGCGACTACATCACCCAGTGGTCCTACGGCATCGACGAGACACTTACCCTCCTCATCCCTGACTTCATGGGCGGCGGCTCGGCCTCCATCATGGATCGCGACGGAGCCGAGGAACTCGACGGTTACGACGACTGGTATCAGCACGCTGCCGCTGTGCAGGAAGCATCGCAGGGACAGATCACACCTCCGGGCATCGTACAGTATTGGGGCGAACAGCCCTTCACCGTAGGTCCTGTCTACGTCGGTGCCATCGTCTGCTTCCTCTTCATCCTCGGTCTCTTCGTGGTCCGCGGGCCTATGAAGTGGGCACTCGCTTTGGCTACGCTCCTCAGCCTCCTCTTCGCGTGGGGCAAGAACATCATGCCCATCACCGACTTCTTCATCGACTATCTGCCGATGTACAATAAGTTCCGCACCGTCTCCAGCGCCCTCGTCGTTGCCGAATTTACCATGCCGCTCCTTGGCATCCTTGGTCTCGCCGAAGTGCTGAAGCAGGGGGGCGACCTCCTCAAGACGCGCCGCGGCAGCATTGGCTTCCTCGTCAGCTTCGCCCTCACCGCAGGTACCTGTCTGCTCCTCAGCATCGCTCCCGGTGTGGCAGGCCCCATCAGCTCGCAGGACAGCACCATCCTCTATCAGCTCCAGAACATGGGCATGCCGGCTGACTTCTGCACCGACTACCGCAACGCCATCCTCGCGATGCACGGTGCCATCCTCTCCGCAAGCGCCCTCCGAAGCTTCCTTCTCATCGTCGTTGCAGCACTCCTGCTCGTCGTTTATATGAAGCGTCCCAAGAACGTGCCCGCATGGAGCGTCGTTGCTGTCATCCTCGTCATCAGCCTCGTCGATATGTGGAGCGTGAACCGCCGCTACCTCAACGATTCTAACTTCGAGTCTGAAGGCACCCGTCTCGAGGGCTTCTCAAAGACGCCCGCCGATGAGCAGATCCTCGCTGACAAGGATCCCGACTTCCGCGTCCTCAACCTCTCCAGCGGCAATCCCTTCAACGAGTCGGACAACCATACCGCATACTGGCACAAGAGCATCGGTGGCTACCACGCCGCCAAGCTCCACCGCTATCAGGACCTCATCGACCGTTACCTCGGCAGCGAGTGTCAGAAACTCATGGGTGCCATCAACTCCTCTTATAATAATATTATAGGAGACAGCATCGCTGCCCAGCGCTTCTTTGCCGAAGCCGCTGCCAAGGCTCCCGAGGGGGCCGATCCCGAGGCTTTCGCCGAGCAGCAGCTTTACGCCGAAGTCATGCGTCAGGTACAGCCCGACAGCGTCGCTCCCGTACTCTGTATGCTCAACGCCAAGTGGGTCATCACCGGACAGGGTGGACGCATCGCTCTCAAGAATCCTGCCGCCAATGGTAATGCCTGGTTCCTTACCTCGCTCCAGTATGTCGATGACGCCAATGCCGAGATCGCAGCCCTCAACACGCTCGACCTCCACGCCCAGGCAGTTGCCGACAAGCGCTTCCAGTCCGCCCTCGGCGAAGTGAAGGCCGCTGCCGACAGTACGGCGAAGGCTGCCCTCACCGCTTATCAGCCCAACGAACTCCACTACACCCTCGAGAGCAAAGAGGATGGGGTAGTGGCCTTCAGCGAGGTCTACTATCCCGGTTGGTCCGCCACCATCGACGGCCAGCCCGCCGAACTCGGACGTGTCAACTACATCCTCCGCGCTCTCCGCGTTCCCAAGGGCAAGCACGAGGTTGTTCTCTCCTTCCGTCCCGCGAGCATCACGACCACCAACGCCGTGGCCTACGGATCGCTCGCTCTCCTCGTTCTCGGCTTCATTTTCGCCGTTTACCGTTCCTTCCGTCCCCGCAAGGCCGAGTAGCGCATAAGGCGCGGCGCCTTCCCGCCTCCGGTTCCGCCGCTTCTGCCTCTGGTTCCGCCGCTGCGCCGTTAATATCGCCGGCATTGGATGCCGGCTTCCCCGCTTCTCCACGCCCCAGTCGTCCTGTTTTAACCAGCGCGTCTGGGGCGTGCTGCACTTTCCGCCCGCCGCCCCCCCCCTCCCGCTTTTCCCGTTTTTCCTCCCATTTTCCCCTCAAAAACGCCCTTATTTCCGCGTTTTGCAATCTCGGGCGTCACAAAAAGGCGCGTTTCCCACAAATATTCGCCTTTTTTCATTGTTTTTCTTGCGCAGTTGGAAAAGTCGCCGTACCTTTGCACTCGCAATCGGGACACAGGACCACCTGTGATGCTGACTGCGCGCCATAACGAGCGCGGAAGGCCGGCAGCGGTTGCAGCGATATTTGAAATGATTTCATAACTATTGTAGAGAAGTACAAGGAAC
>JAUNIC010000204.1 GCA_030523615.1 Bacteroidales bacterium | reverse complement strand
GGAGACCAATTTTTGGGTAATTTCGGAAAATTTTTGTTCCCCCAAAAAAGATATTTTTTGTTGGTGCCACTTTGTATATAAGTGCCTATAGGCTATATTCCATCCTTGAAGAACGTGTCGCGCCAGTTCTGCATCTGCTGGTCGCCGCCGTCGTCGATGGCGCCTGAGGCCATCTGCTTGGCAGCGGCTACGAGGTGAGCGAGGTAGTCGATGACGTCTTCGTCGGCCAAGGGCTGCTGGGGCGAGAGGGCGGGGGCCTTCTCCACAAAACTGTTCTCGAAGGCTATCTGGTCAAAGGGGATGCCGTTGATGCGACGGTTCCAGGTGCCGATGAGGCGGGGGAGGTAGTAGTCGCGGATGAGGCCTGCCCAGATGCGGCAAGCGTAGTCGTTGACAGGTTCGTCCTTCTGGTGATCGCCGTACCACACGCTGACGATGCGGCGGGCGTTGACGGCGTTGCGCTTGCGGTCCCGTTCGACAAGCTCAGGGCTGGCTCCATCGTTCGTGGCCAGGTCCATCGCCTTCTGTTCCCACACCTCTATATTATATAGGGGATGAGCGGTGAGGGCGCGGTCGAGGTGGAGCATGAGGGCCGAGAGTTGGCCGAGGAGTTCGTTGGCGGCAGCACGGTTGTCGGCCTCTACGGCACGTCGGATGTTGGAGTTCACCTCTTCGATCTTTCCGCTCGTGTACATGGCGGCAGCTTCGATGAGGTCGGCCTGGTAGAGAGCTGCGGCATCGGCGGTCATGGCAGCCTTGCGGGCCTTGAGCGTCTGTGCGTCGGCAAAGAGCGTTTCGACGGCGGCGTAGAAGTCGGCGTTTACCTGCACCGAGCCGCGGCCAATGATGTTGTTGCGCACCTGCCAGGCGAACTGCGGGTGGTCGCGGAAGCTGTTGTAGACGCTCTTGCGCATGGCGTCGTGGTACGCCTTGTCCTGCGCCGTGAAGTCGCCGTAGCGGCAGCGGGCGTAGTCGGCGAGCCAGGCGTCGACGTCGATGCTGTCCTTGGCGCCTGTCCAGCCGGCGTCGGCAATGAGTTCGTAGATGATCTCGTTGTTCTCGACGCCTTCAGCAGCCACGCCGTAGCCCGTGAGGTTGCCGCGGTTGGGAGAGTTCTGCGCGTCGAGGCGTCCGTTGGCGTAGTAGTCGATGACGCCGGTGAAGGCCGTCTTGCCGCCCATGTTGGGGATGGTGCTCCACACCCATTCCTTGCCGTAGAACTTGGGATATTCGTCCCAGTTGTAGGTAGAGCCCCACCACGTCTTGTTGTAGTCGGTGGCCATGTCGAGGAGCATGAACTTATCGTCGGGGACGTTCTTGACGAGCGCCTCGAAGATGCCGTTGCCCCACGATCCGCGCTGGAAACCCACCGTCCAGCCCTGCATGGTCCAGACGGCGTCGGGGTTGGCGTCCTTGATACTCTTGTAGATGGCGTCGCCGTAGGAGGTCATCAGCGCCTTGTCCTGCGGGATCTCCATTTCGTTGAAGGAGTCGGAGAGGTAGTAGGTGCATTTGCCGAACTTCTCTTCCCACTTGCGGATGAAGCGCGTGCCGACTTCGGCGAAGGCCTTCGAACCCGGGTTGAGGCGGTAGTTGCGGGTGTCGCGGGGCACCCAATCCCAACCGGTGTAGTCGATCTCGCCGTCGTAGTGGTCGACGAACGTCTTGGGCACGAAGCCGCCGAAAGCGGGGCAGATGGGTTTCATGCCGAGGCGGCGCATACGTTCGATGACGTGCTTGCAGAGTGCGACCTGCGTGTCGTTCCAGCCCTCGCCGAGAGGACCGTCGAACGAGTTGCCGGAGAGGTTGCCCATGCGCATCCAGGGCAGGTGGGCGGGACCTACTTCCCACGCGTCAATCTCCTCCTTCGTCAGGCCCATATCCATGAAGACTTCGCGGTAGACCTGCTCCTGAGCGATAAGCAACAGCGGCATGTCGATGCCGTGGAGCGCCATCCAGTCGAGCTCCTGATCCCAGCGGGCTTCGTCCCAATAGGGTGCGGTGTAACCGTAGGTCACGACGTTCATGTACTGGTGGTCGCGGAAGGGGGAGGTGATGGTTTTTGAGGCTGTTAGGTTGTTAGGTTGGGAGGTTAGGGCGGAGGCGTCGAAGCGGTTGCCGCTCCATGAGCTGATGCCGGCGCCGTTGCTCTTGGTGAAGTCGTAGAAGGCTCGGCAGGCGGCGACGCCGTCGCTGGCCTTGATGGTGAGGACGCCCTCGCGGCCTCCCCCCTTGGGGGTGGAGTAGGAATAGGAGTAGCTGTCGCGGCCGTCAGCGGTCTTGGGGAGGGTGAGTTGCACCTTGACTTTGAGCGGCAGCGCGTCTTGGTTTTGGCCGCCCATGAAGCGGTTGATGACGGCGGTGGCTTCGGCCTCGCCTGCTTGGCGCTGGGCCTTCGTGAGCTTTGTCTGCGCACTGGCGGGAAGCGCAAGCAGCGCAGCGAGGAGTATGTGTGTGGCTTTCATAGGGATAAGGAAGGGGCGGCAATCTAATTGCCGCGTTATAAACGGCGAATTGGGTGATTTTAGGTATGTGGGCTTTTGGTCGGCGCGGCAGCTATTTTACAACCTTGCCTTTCTTGCCGTTGAAGATGAGGGTGATGACCTGGCCGGGGGTGGTGGCGATGGTCTGGTCGAAGGCGTAGGTGCGGGTCTTGGCGTTGTAGCCGTACTGCAGACGGAGGGTCTGGCCGGCGTGGCTCGTGATGACGGCCTTCGTCAGTCGGCCCTTTGTCCACGTTTCGTCGACACTGACGTTGCCCTCGGCCTTGAGGCTGCTGACGCTACCGTCCTTCCAACCGTCGGGGAGGGCGGGGAGGAGACGTACGGTGGTGCACTCAGGTGTCCAAGCGCTCTGCAGGAGCATTTCGCCGATGCCGGCGGTGACGCCGAAGTTGCCGTCGATCTGGAAGGGCGTGTGGGCGTCCCAAAGGTTGTAGTAGATGCCGCCGGAGGAGTAGTTCATCTCGTGACCGGCATGGAGGAGGGCATTGTTGATCATGCGGCGGGCGTGGTTGCCGTCGAGGGCACGTGCCCAAAGGTTGACGCGCCATCCCATGGCCCAACCCGTCGAAGCGTCGGTGCGCTGAGTGAGGCTGGCAACGGCAGGCTCGAAGTACTCGTTGCCGGGCTGGATCTGCGAGAAGGGGTAGATCGCCATGAGGTGCGAGGTGTGGCGGTGGGCATTCTGGCCAGCGGTGTAGGGCGAATACTTCCATTCGCGCAGTATCTTCGTTCCGTCGGGAATGAGGTCGTTCCAGCCGTTGCCGCTCTTGTACTCTTCGGTGTGGAGACCGAGGTCGAGCTTCGCGAGCTTCTGGCGAACGTCGAGGATTTCGTCGTAGTCGATTTCGCAGCACTTCTCGAGAATCGTGATGGCGGCGAGGGTATTTTCAAAGAGATCGCGCACGAGCTGCTGGCTGTGGGCGGTGGCGTTCTCGCGCTGCGGACCCTGCTCGGGCGAGAATTCTGCGGGACATTCGTAGGTGCCGTCTTCGGCGAGAACGAGGCGCTCGGCCCAATACTTCGTGGCGCTCCACATGGCGGGGAAGACGCGTTCGAGGTACTCTTTGTCAAGCGTGTAGCGGTAGTGCTGCCAAAGGTGGGTGCAGTACCAGGCGTTGGCGATGGTGTAGTTGTCGCTCCACGACGACATGCCGCCGAAGAGGTTCGATTCGGTGTTGACTACCCAACCTGTGCTTTGGCCTGCGCGGCGTGCCTGGTTGAGGCAGCCGGGGCTCTTGGCGATGTTGACGATGTAGTCGAGGAGCGGCAGATGGAGTTCGCTGAGGTTGTTGTTCTCCGTCGGCCAGTAGTTCATCTGGATGTTGATGTTGGTGTGGATGTCGGAGTTCCAGGGCGCGTGGCCGCGGTCGGTGTCGGTCCAGAGGCCCTGCAGGTTGTTGGGCACGGCGCGCTTGCCGTTGGAGGCTACGCAGAGGTAGCGGCCGTACTGATAGTAGAGTTCTTCGAGGAAGAGGCCCTCGGCGCTGTCGCGGTTCTTCTGGTCGAGGGCGTAATGCTCGATGAGGTCTTTCGTGTTGCGGGCTGAAGCGCCGCCGAGGTTGAGGTCGACGCGTCCCATGAGGCTGCCGAAGTGGTCGACGTTGTCGGCATAGATGGCGTCCCAACCCTTGCTCTGTGCCTGGGCGGTGCGCTTCAGCATCGTGCGGTGGAGCTTGACGGCCGAGCCGTCGGTGAAGGTCTTGGTGTTTGTTCCGTCGTAATCGGTGCCGCCTGCGATGTAGACCGTTACGTCGCGGGCGTCCTTAACGGTAATGCCCTCGGCATCGGTCACGAGGGTGCAAGGCGCAGCGCCGCTGACGCTGATGTTGGCGGCGTAGGAGAGCAGTTCGAGTTTGCCCTCGAAACTTGCCTCTACCGAATTGGGCTGTGACTGCGGGTGATAAGTCAACTCGGGCTTCACCTCGCTGAGTTCCACCATGGGCGCACCGGGGGTGACGCTGAAGCGGAGGGAGAGCGTGTTGGGGCCTTCGGCGGTGTAGCGGATGGCGACGACGTTGTCGGTTGCCGAGGCCACGTAGGTGCGGGTGTACTTCGTGCCGGCGGCGTCGGTGAAACTTACGCCGGCCACGCCGTGATCAATGTCGAGCCAGCGCACGTAGTCCTTGACGCCAGCGTCGAGATTGCCGCTGAGGTCGGTCACCCACAGCGAACCGAACTTGAGATATTCGCCGTGGTTGGGGTTGGGACGCGTCTCGCTGTTTCCGGCCCAGAGGCTCTTCTCGTTGAAGGTGAACTTGTCTTGTTTGAGAGCGCCGAAGACGCTGCCGCCGAGGTCGCCGTTGCCGATGGGGAGCGAGTATTCCTGCCAACCTGCATAGTTGGTCGAAGCGGGCTGATTGTACCAAAGCGTGTGGCGCGAGGGAGCCTCGAAAGTGCTGAGGCCGGCGACGCTCGTTTCCTGGGCCTGAGCCGCAAAACTGACTGCCGCGAGTGCGAAAGTGGAGAGGATGTATTTCTTCATAATTGTGCGTGTGTATTCGTTAGATAAGGAGAAAATGTGTTCTTCGACTGCAAAAATATAAAAAAAAGACGACACGACAAAAGAAAAGAATGATAAAATGAA
>JAUNIC010000203.1 GCA_030523615.1 Bacteroidales bacterium | reverse complement strand
GTTGAGGAAGTAGCAGTTCTCGATGGTCACGGCATTGTTTTCCACATTGCGGGTGATGGCAGAGCTGTTCTCGGTGCCTGCGGCATAGTTGCCGACAACGAGACAGTTGCGGAGCGTGGCCTTGGAATTGTCGTGCAACCAACCCACGATGCCGGCGTTGGCGTAGCCCGAGGTACCCGTCATCGTACCGTCGTAGAGACAGTTCTCGAAGACGGTGCAGTGGGTGGACGATTTGCCGTTGTTGTTGCGCGCAAGGATACCGCCGTAGGTAGCGTCGCCGCTGATGTTGGCCGTCATGTTGACGCTGCTCCACACGTTGTAGAACTTCGTGGCGCCGCTGGCGTAGGAGACCAGACCGCCGGCGAACTGGTACTCGGAACTCAACGTACCCGTAACGTGGATGTTCTTGAACGTGGCATGGTTGACGTAGCGGAAGAGAGCGGCCTCGCCCTCGGTGACGGTGAAGTTGTAATTGAGGGTGTGGTAAAGACCGTCGAAGGTACCGGTGTAGGGATGGCTGCTGGTACCCATGCGCAGATCAGCGTAGCCGTACGATGTAGCATCGATGTCGGCGGTGAGGGCAGCACAGAGGCCATACTCGCCACCATTGACGGCGTCGGCAAAGGCCTTGAGGTCAGCGGCCGTGGCAATGAGGTAAGCGCCGCAATCGTCACAGCGGTGGTTTTCGTCAGCATCGACGTGGCCCATAGCAGGACGTGGAGCGGGAGCCGAAGCGAGGACGTCGTCGTCGGTCGTGGGAGTGTTAGTGCTCTTCAGCATATGACAGAAGGCGCACTCATAGTATTCATCCTGGCTAACTTCGAGACAGTCTACATGACCATGATGCACAAGCCTATGCTGACCGTAGGGCTTAATGGTAAACTGCGCGATGGGCAAGTTGCTAGAAGTATTTCCGCTTTCTATCAAACAAGAGGGATAGTCGCCACACCTTGAGTAACCAGCATCTGAGCAGAAATAGTATGATCGACTGGTAGGTTGCGTTGTATTTGCGTAAGTAACACTACTCGTTTCCGAGCTTGAATTTCTGACGACGATGACAACGAGATTCTTGGTGCCTGAATAGTTAAAGAAGTTTTTGTTGAAGACGAATGTTTCCCATCCGCTCTTACCCTGACCAAGCTCGTAATCGGTCGCTTCGTAAACGAGATGAGCAGCACCGAAGTTCGCACTGTTGGAACCGTTGACGTAGCTGTCCGTGGTCTCGGTCATATAGATACGCAGATCATTGCTCTTCACCTCATTTTTGTCTACGTGGTAGAAAGCAATGGCTGAAATATCGCCTGCGCCACCCACCTCTTCGGGGGTGTAGAGCATCACGTTGGTGGAATGATAATAGTAGTTGTTGAACGGTAACGTGTTCAGGTTTGTTATATTATCGTCCGTAAACGTGAATACGCCATCTTCTGTGCCGTCGGGATAAACGTGGCAGTCAGAAATGCTGATGGGTTGCGTTGCAGATTCGTCAGAGAAAGTCTGGCCGCAGAAGCTGCACTTCCAATGCTCCAGACATCCTGCAGTAATACATGAGCCAGCGTCGGCAGCATCGAAGTGAACGAGTTGATGGTTGGGGTTGTCGACTACCTCACCATTCGTATATACCTTCAGATCACAGGGGTGCTTCTCGGAGTAGCCATAATGTACGAAAGAGGACGACACTGTAGCAAATACAGGAGTAGAATTCTTTGATGAGCCCTCGATGGTCTGGCGCCAAGGTGTGGTGACATCGTCACGACCATCGCTCAGTCGATAGCAGATTTCACCGCCCGCCATTGTGGGGGAGCTCACGTAATAAGTAGTGCCATCAGTATCTGCGACAACCTGACGGGAAGATCTGGTGTTGCGCGACTTGTCGGTGAAGGTGCACTCGATGCGGGAATAGAGCGGATTGGTGGTGTCATCGTTGCGCTGGTCACCAATGATGTGACCGCAACGGTCGTGGGCGGTAAGGGTGTTAGACCAAACGTAGCAACGGCTTACAACACCTCCGTAACCGCCACCAGCAATCATGCCTAAGATGTGGTATTGGTCCTTGAGCGTAGAGTTCTTCACATAGCAGTCAGTGACGAGGGCGCCAGGCAGCAAGACACCAGCAATGACGCCGAAGCGACCGTCCTTGCTCGTGGTGTTAGTGAAGTTGAACTTGTCGATACCGAGGTTCTTCACCGTACCGCTGAGGTTACCAAAGATACCGGTGCTGCAGAGGTTGTCGGTGACGATCTCGGAGGCGAGGGTGAGGTTCTTGATGACGTGGCCGTCGCCGTCAAAGGTGCCGGTATAGCCGGGCTGGGCGATTACGGCGTCGGCGGCAACTTTATAGCTCATATTATCGAGACTCGTGGCGTAGGCTGCAGGGACGTAGTCGGTGACGCCCGTCATATCGATGTCGTTCAGGAGCATGGCGTTGATACTTGTCTGTCCGGCATTGACGCGAGCGGCAAAGGCCTTGAGATCGGCGGGAGTGGCGATGAGGAACTGACCATCGTACAAGCCGTCGGCGTCGACAGCAAGATGGCCATAGGCGTCGCAGTAGTAGTTGGCATCTTCGTCGAGGTGCTGACCCGTGGCAGGCTTTTCGATGGGGGCGTCGATGATGTCGTCGTCGGTCGTGGGAGTATAGGAACTCTTCAGCTGGTGGCAATTGGTGCACTCATACCAGTCTTCATGACCTCCCTCCACGCAGTCGTAGTCATGGTGCAGCTTGAGAACGTGGCCCAGAGTCCAATTGAATTTGGTGAAGGGGAAATTACTGGTCGTGCCGTAACCTGCGCCGGGACTGTAGACGCCGCACGAAGAGTCACTGTCAGAACTCCTATAATACACACGCGAAGAGGTATTGGTACAACAATACTTCACACTGGTGTTATAGCTGTTGTTTTGGCGACACACCACAACGAGCAGATCGCCCGAACCGTCGTAGTTGTAGTTGGCAACGTTGAAGGCCCAGGGCTGCCAGCCTGCCGCGCCTCCCACACTGACATCCTCGCCCTGATAGACGAGGGTGAGGTCGTCGAGCGCAGGACGGGTTTTGCTGCCAGCAGGCACCGTGGCCAGATAGATCCATACCTTGTTGCCCGACAAGGTGCTTGAACCTTCGGCAACCTTGTACTATAGACCCCTCAACACACCCGTACACTGCACCTCGTCGGCCGTGTAATAGGTGAGAGACGTAGAATGGCGGTAAGCGGCGATGAAGGGGTTACTAGAATTTATAGAACTCTCGCTCTCCAGGGCTGTTTCGACGGGATAGGCATAGGTATAGGGATCCTCTTCTATTTCCTGTTCGCCAGCAGCATCGGAGAAGAGTTTGCCACATGTGGCACACTCCCATAATTCACCATGCCCAGGATGCGTACAGGTAGGAGGTGTTACTGTAGCTGGATGATGCACCAGATCATGGAAGAAGGAGCCGCAAACGTCGCAGTATTCGTCTTTATCGGCATCAGTGTGATGGCCTACAGCGGCACGCTCGATGGGGGCGGCGATGATGTCGTCGTCGGTATAGGGGGTGAAGGTGGTCTTCAGCTGGTGGCAATTGGTGCACTCATACCAGTCTTCATGGCCACCCGCCAAACAGTCGTAGTCGTGTTGCTGCTTGAGGACATGACCCGAATTCCAGTTGAACTTGGTGAAGGGGAGATAACTAACTTCGCTGTAACTTACATCGAGACTGTAGACGCCGTACGAAGAATCATTGTCACTCCGTCTATAATCCACACGCGATTTTTTATAGATACAATGATATTGCACATTGGTTTTATAGCTGTTGTTTTGGCGACACATAACAACGAGCAGATCGCCCGAACCGTCGTAGTTGTAGTTGGCAACGTTGAAGGCCCAGGGCTGCCAGCCTGCCGCGCCTCCCACACTGACATCCTCGCCCTGATAGACGAGGGTGAGGTCGTCGAGCGCAGGTTTAGCCTTGCTGCCAGCAGGCACCGTGGCGAGATAGATCCATACCTTGTTACCGGTCAAGGTGGCTGAACCTTCGGCAACCTTGTACTGTAGACCCTTCAACTCACCCGTATGCTGCACCTCATCGGCCGTGTAATAGGCGAGAGACGTAGAATGGCGGAAAGAGGCGACGAAGGGCCAATAGTCGGTGTAAGAGCTCTCGCCCTCTACTGTCGTCACAAAGTCATACTTGTAAGTATAAGTAGGTTTCCCTATCTCCTGCGTGCAAGCGGCGTCGGAGAAAAGTTTGCCGCAACGGGAACATTCGTAGTAGTCATCGTGGTGAGGCTTAGCACAGGTGGCTTCGCCATTGTCAGGGTGCAGCACGGCATCGTGGCCGAGGGCAGCACTGGGATTGTCGTGCTTCTCGCCACCACAGAGGCTGCAGGTGTAAAGGTCGTAGCCCGCCTCGGTACAGGTGGGGGCTACGGTCGACGTCAGCGTCCAGGTGCTCACGCCGTCGGCCTCGTGCAGACAGTCGGGTTCAGTGAGGGAGAACTCTGACAGCTGCATGATGTTGCTGCTCTCGCTCTTCGAGATGTACAGTTTGAAGTACTGATACTGGGGAGAGATGGCGCACGTGAAGTCGTACTTCTTGTAGTTGACGTCCTGAAGTACTTGGTCGTCGACGACCTCGTCGATGACGGTCCACAACTTCGTGTCGCTCTCGTCGTTGCTGCCGTAGAGCACCCACGACTGTGGATTACGGCCGCGACAACCGTCGCTGGCGTTGTCATTACCCGTGGTGATGCTGTAGCCGCATACGGCGACGGGGCGGGAGGTCTTGAAGACCAGTTCCCAACCGCCCGTGGCGTTGCTACACCACTTTGTCGATGTTGTGCCGTCGATGGCTGATGCTGGGCCCTCGCTGGTGTTGAAGCCTGCCGTACCACTGATGAAGGTGTACGTAAAGCCATTCTGCGCATAGGCCATTCCGCCGGCAAAGGTGGCTATCAGCAAGCATAGTAGGCTGACGAGCCGTTGTCGAAAGTTTGGTTTGTTGAACATAGATGAATGATTTGATGATAAATTATTTGTTGATCCTTTTGTTTCTACAACTATTTGCGCAAAATTACGCCTTTATTATATAATCCTCAAATCCGCAACCTATAGGGTTTAGTGGGATTTTGCTTGCAAAGCGA
>JAUNIC010000202.1 GCA_030523615.1 Bacteroidales bacterium | reverse complement strand
ACCCATCAGCTCGTCGGCCGAGGAGTATTCTACGAAGTTGTCGCACGTGGCGTTGATGCCAAATGTGTTATGGTTGAGTAATGAAAACTTGTTCAAACTGTTCAAGTTGTTTAAGCTGTTCAGGGATTGTTCAGAGGTTGTTCAAACTGTTTAGAATGTTCAAACTGTTTAGATTAGTTCTCCAGTCGGGTGAGCATCCATTCTCCGCCGTTCTTCTTGAACACCATCTTGCACTCGAAGCCGCTGGCGTGGGCACGGAGCGAGAGGATGCGGAGGTTACTGTTGTTGAACGTCTGTCCGTAGAGGATGTTGGTGATTTTCGATTTTGGCAGTTCGGGCGAATGCTCTTCGAACTCTTCAGGGTTGAGCGTCGTCTCCACGGTTTTGAACTCATCGTCATCAAAGGTGCTGAAGGGCAGCGGCGAAACGATGTGTGCGGTGCGGAATCCCGGATCGGTCGCAAACTGATGGTAGAAGCTGTAGAATTCGCTATTCACGCTGTTCTCCATCGGACCGTCCGTCAGGCTCGTCAGTCGCCACTCGGCATTCTCGCGCTTGAAGTCATAGTTCTTGGCGCGCTGCGTGTCGAGGTCCAGCTCTTCTACGATGACGCGGTCCACCGAAGTGTCCTTCGCCATCTTGTCAGCTTTCTCGCTGTCGAAGATGAGCGTATACATCTCGTAACGGCTATACATGCTGTCGAACTTCCAGTCGTGCTGGCTGAGCTGCTTCGTTTCGCCGTCGTAAGTATATTCGAGAGGGAAAGCCACGCGCTGTCGCTGGTACGACTTGTTCTTCATAAATGCGAAGATGAAGTCATCGAAGAGTTCGTCAGCCTTCTTCGGCGGTTCCGGCACGGAGAGTTCTTCGGGCAGCGTATCTTCCACGAGTTCCGGAGCCACGGTCGTATCGGCGGGCGTCATGTCGGCAATCTCTACGGGAGTTTCCGTCTTGCTTTTGCAGCCCCACATCAGGCAGAGCGCTGCGATGGAAGCTACGACGATGCGTATGATGGAGTTGATGTGTGACACTTTTGTGAAGAAATTGGTTGATTTTGCGGAATAATTGTGGTGCGTTATTATATTTTAGAGAACTATATACTTTTGACCCTGCCAATTCTTTTTTACGTAAATGACCGAAAATGTAATCCGTAAATTGGACGAAAATACTTGTTTGCAATAGTTTATAAATATTTACGTCCAATTCAACGTTAAAAATTCACGTCCAATTTCTGTAAAAATCCTTTTAAGGTCAAATTGTATGTAATCGCCATATAGTGTTTCGTGTAGCGTGCACGGGTGTGTGCATACACGAAAAATAGTCGCGCAAATTTACGACATTTTGTGTAATGCGCAAAGATTTTTGTTCGTTTTTCATCATTTATTCGTCTGTAAATGCTGCAATCGTACAATTCATAATGCAAAAACTTGCGAGAACGTTTCTGTAATTCTGAAAATCTCTGTACCTTTGCCACGAAAATTGAAGCAACATCTTTGAATAACGCCCATGCAACACACCTATACCCCCGAGACCCCCCAAGAGATCTTCGACGAAATCCGTCGCAGCCACACCCTCTTGCCCGCATACGCTAAAGCATACGCCCTCCTCGCTCAAATCTTCACCCTCTTCATCAACCAGCAAACTGCCGCCGTTGCACTCAACTTTGCCGGACCCTTCGCCAAAACCGACTACCTCCTCAAAGAACACAACGCCGACAACAAAATTCGTCGGAATATCAACGAAACACGCGCACGCCTCACACAACACTACAAACTCCCCCAACGCGACGCCGAAAACAACTTCCTCCACGACCTCAAACACCTCTGCCAATTCGTCGCCCTCGTCACTTCCGAAACCGTTCCCGCCGATCTCCACCGCCTCTTCCCTGCCGACCGCGAACACGTCCGCTGCCGTGTCCTCACCGACAGCATGCGCGCCATCGTCACCTCGTGGGACGACGCCCATTTCCGTTGCCGCATCGACGGCTACAACGACGGCGAAGAAGTCACCGTGTGCTACAACGAACGCGCCGAACGCCACGACGACAACCTCCCCGACTGGTCCTACCTCAGCCGTATGTTCTACGCAGGCGCGCAAGTCAATATCGTTCGCCCACGTTTAGTAGGTGACGAACTTCACGCCGAACTCTTCATCTTCGAACCCGACTATCTCGTCGACATCAGCGCTGTAGCACGTTGCTTCACCCACTACGCCGAGTCGCCCTACGTCAATCTCGTCAACACCCTCAAACCCAACGTCCCCAACGAGTACAGCCTCCTCGGCAACTTCGCCAGCCAACTCCTCGACGAAGAACTCCATCAGCTTCCCGCCGACCACTCCTACGCCCAGAGTGCCACCGACTTCTTCCGCCACAACGCCCTCCAACTCCTTGTGGCACAGCTCCCCAACGATTTCCACGACAACGCCCGCCGACAAGCCTCCAACATCCATCGCGCTGTCTCCGAGGGCTTAGCCGCCCACGTCCGCAGTTTCAACCGCCGCGAGTGCATCGTCGAACCCTCCTTCTTCTGCGAGATGCTCGGCCTCAAGGGACGTATGGATATGCTGCAGCTCGACTTCCGCGTGCTCCTCGAACAGAAATCCGGAAAGGGCGAATATCCCCAGGGCGACTTCTCCACGCCACGCCACAAAGAAGACCACTACGTCCAGCTCCTCCTCTATCTTGCCGTGCTGCGCTACGGGTTCCGCGATGTCTACGAACGCAACAACCGCGAGATCCACGCCTTCCTCCTCTATTCTAAATATACGGACAGCCTCCTCGGCCTCGGTTTCGCACCCCAACTCTTCCACCGCGCCCTCCGTGTGCGCAACGCCCTCGCATGGTCCGAAATCCAGTTTGCCGAACACGACGGCCTCCGCATCCTCGAGCGCCTCACACCCGAGATGCTCAACCAGAAGAAGGCGAAGGGCACGCTCTGGGAAAACTACACCCGCCGCGAACTCACCACACTCTTCGCGCCCATCCACTCCGCCAGCGTTGTCGAACGCGAATACTACTTCCGCTTCCTCACCTTTGTGGCCCAGGAACACCTCCTTGCCAAGTTCGGCAACAAGACGAAGGAAAACTCCGGCTTCGCCTCCCATTGGCACTCGTCGTTTGTCGAAAAACTCCAGACAGGCGATATCTATGCCGAACTGCGCATCGTACGTCCCGAACCCCAAGCCCAACAGACGGCGGTCGAGAGCATCGAGTTTCTGCTCCCTGACAGCGCCGAGATGGGTGGATCGTCCAATTTCCGTGTGGGCGACATCGTAGCCTTCTACCCCTATCCCAAGGACGGCGAACCCGACATCCGTCGCAGCATCGTCTTCCGCGGATCGCTATCCGCCATCACCGAAGAATGCATCACCATCCAGCTCCGTGCTCCGCAGATCGATTTCGGCGTCTTCGACCACTTCGCCGACAGCCTCTGGGCCGTGGAACACGACTTCATGGAATCGTCCTACAGCACCATGTACCGCAATCTCCACGCCTTCCTCTCTGCACCCCAGGAACGTCGCGATCTCCTCATGATGCAACGTCCGCCGCGCGTCACCGAGGGCCGTCAACTCCGTGGCGACTACGGCACCTTCAACACCCTCTCCCAACGTGTCAAGGAAGCCGACGAACTCTTCCTCATCATCGGCCCTCCCGGAACCGGCAAGACCTCCTTCGGAATGCTCAACACCCTCGTTGAGGCCCTCGAAGAACCCGGAGCCAACGTCCTCCTGCTCTCCTTCACCAACCGCGCTGTCGACGAGATCTGCAGCAAACTTGTGGAAGAAAACATCGACTTCCTGCGCATCGGACGTACCTACAACACCCCCGAGGCCTATCAGCCCTATCTCCTCGAACAGCGTCTTGAGAAATGCAGTAAAGTCGCTGATGTGAAGGCCGTTATCGAAGGACAGCGAGTCTTCGTCTCCACCACTTCGACCCTCTCCGCCAACCTCCATCTGCTCCGTCTCAAGGACTTCGCCCTCGCCATCATCGACGAAGCATCGCAGATTCTCGAACCCGACCTCATCGGCATCCTCTCCGCCACGCGCGGTGGGGTAGCCGCTATCCGGAAGTTTGTGTTCATCGGCGACCACAAACAACTTCCCGCCGTAGTCCAGCAGTCAGGCGAAGAATCCCGTGTCGACCATCCCGCGTTGCGCGAAATCGGTTTGCGCGATTGCCGCTCCTCACTCTTCGAACGCCTCCTCTCGCGCTACGGCCAAGATCCTCGCGTCACCTATATGCTCACGCGCCAGGGACGTATGCATCCCGCCATCGCCGAATTCGTCAACGGTGCCTTCTATGGTGGCCGTCTCGACATCGTTCCCCTCCCTCATCAGCTCGAAGAGGGGGGCCAACGTCTCACGTTCGTCGATGTGCCGCAGCCCGTCGATTCCCCTTCCGACAAAGTCAATCTCGATGAGGCGAAAGTCATCGCCGGCATCGTCAAGGACATCTACGACCAATCCCCCGCCACCTTCGATCCCCTTCAGACCGTTGGCGTCATCGTTCCCTACCGCAACCAGATCACCGCGGTGCGCAATGCCCTCGCAGCCACAGGTCTTGAAAGGGTGGCCGACATCACCATCGACACCGTAGAGCGATACCAGGGCAGTCAACGTGACAACATCATCTACGGCTTCACCATCCAACGTCACTACCAACTCAACTTCTTGACCGACAACACCTTCGAAGACATCGACGGCACCCTCGTCGACCGCAAGCTCAACGTAGCCCTCACCCGTGCCCAGCGCCACATGTACATAGTCGGCAACCGCCACCTCCTCACTCGCAATCCCCTCTTCCGCCGCCTTATTGAAGCAGCAAACTGCAATCTGCCATAAATGAGGCGATGTGCGCTGGTATTCAGTGTGTTGCAAAATGGCAGATGCCATCTCGATCTGCCATCTTTTGCCATAGATTTGCCATAGAAACATGTCCCCAACGAAAGAATGACAGATCTATGGCAGATAAATGGCAGCAATGACCCCTTCTGTCATTTTGTAGTGCGTTGAATATCAGGAATATACAACCGCTTTATGGCAGAATGCAGATTTTTGGAAATATTACAAAAAAACTGCCGGCATAACGCTCTCAAAGATATTTTAAACTACTTCAAAGATA
>JAUNIC010000201.1 GCA_030523615.1 Bacteroidales bacterium | reverse complement strand
CCATTACGCAACACGCAGATTTTTAGGAGTATACACCCTTATTATGGCAGAATGTAGGATAATCAACAAGTTTACACTTCTGCGCTAATCGAGGAAACAAAAAAGAGAATCGTCTGCCCCAGGGCGGACGACTCTCTTCGGTATGGTTTGTGAATTTATAGGTATTATGCGCGTTACTTCTTATAACTCATTAATCCTCGTAAGTGCGGCCGGCGCGCTTGCGAGCCAGATGGTCGAGGATGATCTTGCGCATACGCATGGACTTCGGAGTTACCTCAACGTACTCATCCTCCTTGATGTATTCCAGCGCTTCCTCGAGGCTGAAGATGGTGGGAGGAATGAGATGAGCCTTCTCGTCGGTACCAGAGGCGCGGACGTTGGTAAGCTGCTTGGCCTTCGTCACATTGATAACGAGGTCGTTGTCGTGAACGTGCTCACCTACAACCTGTCCGGCGTAAACCTCATCCTGCGGATTGATGAAGAAACGGCCGCGATCCTGCAGGTGGTCGAGGGCGTAGGCATAAGCGGTGCCGCTCTCAAGGGCAATCATAGAACCGTTGACGCGGCGGGTGATGTCGCCCTTATAAGGTTCGTATTTCACAAAACGGTGAGCCATGATGGCCTCGCCCTGTGAGGCGGTGAGGACGTTGGTACGAAGACCGATAAGGCCGCGTGAGGGGATGAAGAATTTGAGATCTACGCGGTCGCCAAGGCTGATCATTGAGGTCATCTCGCCCTTGCGGCGGGTAACCATATCGATCATCTTCGAGGCAAACTCCTCGGGCACGTTAATGGTGAGTTCTTCGATAGGTTCGCAGCGCTCGCCGTTGATAGTTTTGTAAATAACCTGAGGCTGACCCACCTGGAGTTCGTAGCCCTCGCGACGCATGGTTTCGACGAGGATGGAGAGGTGGAGCACACCGCGTCCGCTGACGATCCACTTATCGGTAGAGTCCTCAAACTCGCTGACGCGCAGCGCAAGGTCTTTCTCGAGTTCCTTGCGGAGTCGGTCGCCGATGTGGCGGCTGGTGCAGAACTTGCCTTCCTTGCCGAACATGGGGCTGTCGTTGATGGTAAAGAGCATCGACATCGTGGGTTCGTCAATGGAGATGGTAGGCAGCGCATCGGGACGCTCGGGATCGGTGATGGTGTCGCCGATTTCGAAGTTGGAGAGACCTACGATGGCGCAGATATCGCCACTGCTGACGGCGGTAGTCTTGCAACGTCCCATACCTTCGAAGGTGTGGAGTTCCTTGATCTTCGTTTTTTCCTGCGAGCCGTCGCGGTGGCAGATGGTGATGGGCATTCCTTCGGTGAGGGTGCCTCGGCGCACGCGACCCACGGCGATACGGCCGGTGTAGGTGGAGTAGTCGAGCGAGGTGATGAGCATCTGGGGATCGCCTTCGAGCTGCTCGGGAGCGGGAATTTCCTTGATGATGGTGTCGAGAAGGTAGGTGATGTCCTCAGTGGGAGTGTTGAAGTCTTCACCCATCCAACCCTGCTTTGCCGAACCATAGACAACCTGGAAGTCGAGCTGTTCTTCGCTGGCGCCGAGGTCGCACATCAGGTCGAATACCATTTCATAAACGGTTTCGGGACGGCAGTTGGGCTTGTCCACCTTATTGACTACAACGATGGGCTTGAGGCCGATTTCGATGGCCTTCTGAAGCACGAAGCGTGTCTGGGGCATGGGACCTTCGAAGGCGTCGACGAGGAGCAGACAGCCGTCGGCCATATTGAGCACACGTTCTACCTCGCCGCCGAAGTCGGAGTGGCCGGGGGTGTCGATGATGTTGATCTTCGTATCCTTGTAGTTGATGCTGACGTTCTTAGAGAGGATGGTGATGCCGCGCTCGCGTTCAAGGTCGTTGTTGTCGAGCATAAGTTCGCCCGTCTGCTGGTTGGCGCGGAAGAGATTGCCGGCCAGAAGCATCTTGTCGACGAGGGTGGTCTTTCCGTGGTCGACGTGGGCGATGATGGCGATATTTCTGATATTCTGCATAATCTTTGTAATTAATCGTGCGCAAAGTTACGCATTTTTGAGGGGGTTGCAAAGCAAAAGCCCCCGTTTTTGAGGACGGAGGCTATTGTGCTTTTGAAAATTTTATTTTCAGTTGGCAGAATTGTGAGGCTCAGCCTATTCGGCGGGCGTCTGTGTGGGAGTTTCTACCTGAGTGTCTACACCGCTGGGCACGCTTTCGGTGTCGCGGCTGCAGCCTACGGGCTCGATAACGTCGAGCATCATGCAGGCCATGATGGCAAGGAAGTATTTCATGGTGGATTAAGGGATGACCCCCCAGTCCCCCCGAAGGGGGGCTCAGAAGATCCAGCGCGGGGGGATGGGGGTTGTGGGTTTTATAGGGTTGAGTCGATGTTTGTAGAATCTACGATAATGGTAGTGCTATCCTCCTCGCCGGTGGTCCAATTGTCAAAGCGATGTTTGCGATATTCTTCCGACTGGCAGCTGGCGGGAACAATGGCGTCGAGCATCATGCACGCTGCAAAAATAAAGAGGTATTTCATGAAGGATTCGTTTGATGATTATGGAAGTTTATTGTACTTTGGTCAGCTTCAGTTTGCTCATGGCAAAGAGGGCGGCGCCGAGAAGCAGAGTAACAGCAAGGGCAGCCACAGCAGTGCCTTCTATGGATTGGTCGTGATTGTCGAGAAGTGGCTCTTCTTCTATTTCAACGGGCACTTCGACGGTCCATTCCGACTCTTTGATCGGCTCCTGCTGAATGCCTTCGCCTGAGGATTGCTGATGCCAGCCTCCGGGAGGAGGGAGAATGTCGAGAAAGTGTGTCATGGTATAATGCTAAATGATGAGTAGATAAACAAAACCGAAAATTAGGCCGCAGAGATAGCTTGTAGCGTTGCAGAGCACGGCATAGAGCAGGGCGGTGCGGCGGTTACGGGTGACGGCGTAAAAAAGCGTTGCCTCAATAATTACAACCACCATCTCCAGCACGATCTGCACGAGCAGCGAGGGATGCTGAAGAGCGGGCACAAAGCGTATGGCGAGGTTGAGGGGCAGATTGGTCAGCACGTTCATCACGACCGACATAGCCAACACTTGCCAACGCTTCTCGCGTAAGGCAAATAGCACGAGGGCCTCGATGACGATGGTGGCCACAAGGGTGCAAAGGAGTCGGAAGGCTACTACACTGCCCGCAAGACTGAGGGCTAAGGCATGGCCGGGAATAAGCATGAACGCCAAAGCACCAAAGGCGAAACCGGCGCGCTGCGGCATACTGCTGTTGGCCAAATGGAGCGTGAGGGGCATGGTGAGATTAATTCCGAACACCAAGAGTATGGCAAATGCCCAATGCCAACTGGACATAAGAAGACACACGCCGCTGACCATCAGGGCTGTCGTCAGTGTGGCCCACACGCCAAATCTGCGAGCGATGAAACCGCCAGAAGCTTTGCCCACGAAAGCTAACACGCTGGTCATGGTTGCAAAATAGACAATATCGTGTGTAGTGTTTGGTTTCATATTGCCCACAAACGAGCGGGCAAAGACGATGATCAGCATGAAAAGCAGCAAGTCGGGAATCGTTGCTGCAGTTTGTGGCGTAGAATCATGCGATTGATTGCTCGAAGTGATGGCAACTTCGCGCTGACAATTTGCTGTGGTCTTGCACAATGCTGCAATGACAATCAGCATGGATACGGCGAGTATGACCATCAGCGTAATGGAGTGAAACATGCCGCCAATAGCGAGGCCAAGGGCACCGGACGAGACGAAGATGCCGAGATGTCGCGGGTCGTTGGATGTGCTGTCCGTCACATATTTACCGCCCCAGACGTGGAAGATGCTATTGCCCGATCCGAGCGTCACGGCGACGGCGGCGAGCAGTATCAGTTCCGTTAGAGTAGTGGTGCACAAAGGATGGAGTGTGGTGAACAGCGCACCGCTGAAGAGCAACAGCACGGCGGCCCATAGACACATAGCGCTAGGGCAGCGACGGTCCATCCACATGCCCACAAAGGGTTGGGTCATGAAGGCCAGCACATTATACCCCACAAAAAGCAACGCTAAGCCCACACCCATGACGGTCGGCTGCAACATGAGTACGCTGCAGGCACACATACCATCGACCAGCAGGTGGAGGACGGTGAGGAGGGCGGTGTTCGACGCGTTGCGGGAAATGTTCATGTAGAGGTGAACTTACTTCTTCTTCTTGATCGAATTAAGGATGAAGAAAGCAATGATGACGCCAATGACAAAGCCGCCGACGGTGATGCCGATGAGGGTGCCATGCTCAGCCAAGAATCCCTGGTTTTCAGCAGGCACTTCGGACACGGCGACATTGTCAGTGGCCTTAAAATCCTTCTGCGGAGCGATGGTAGTCGTGGTGGTTGTTGTAGTGGTAGTAGTAGTGGTGGTAGTTGTGCTATTATTGCTATCCACGTGACCAGCGTTGCCGCCGTCGTTGTGTCCATCGGCAGGTGCGGGCTTTACTGGCGCAGGTTTTACAGGCGCGGGTTTTGCGGGTACAGGATTTATGGGCGTGGGTTCATCGGGAATAGGATCAATGACGTCGTAGATGGTACTGAGCATAATGATGGATAATTATGAATGTTATAGTTCAAGGATTTGCTTTATGGTGGGGAGAATGACACGCGAGAGGATTTTGTCGTTGAGGAAGTGTTCACCGTCGAACACGGTGAAGTGGTCGCGCGAATAGTGTTTGAGGAAGTCCTTCTGGTGATTGACCTTCTTGTCCTTGTCGCCGAAGAATCCCCAAACGAGTTCCTTGTCAGCGGGAGTAATGCCTTTGAAAGCGTTCTTCTCGTGGGCTTTAAATTGCGCAATCATCTCCTTGTCGACCTTGAAGTCTTTTGCGCCGTCCTCACGCTTGTTGCGAAATTCCTGGCGTCCCATGCCGCCAAAGGTGAGGAGGCGCGCCATGGAGAAGGAGGGATTGACGAGAATGCGCTTGTGGCCGTGCATCTGCTCCAGATAAAAGGCGCCCATCGAGGTGCCGAGGAGCAAGTCGGGCTGTTCCTCCTCTATAATATTATGTAGGAGGGCAATGGCGTCGTCGGGCATGACGGGAAGGTCGGGAGCAATGACGCGCACCTCCTTGTCCGTACCCTCGAGGGCCGGATCGTAGAGCATCTGGCGCAAAGTCATCACCG
>JAUNIC010000019.1:5789-30222 GCA_030523615.1 Bacteroidales bacterium | reverse complement strand
TCTAACACTTCTAGGAAATCTAGAACAACTAGAATATCTATCCCTTCATGCTTCATTTTCTCGATCAAGAAATAATGTACCTTAAAGGCGTCGGTCCTTCGCGAGCAGAATTGCTTGCGAAGGAACTCGGCGTGCATACCGTGGCCGACCTGCTCCATCAGTACCCCTTCCGCCACGAGGACCGCACAAAGGTGCATCGCATCTGCGACATCATCGAGGGAATGCAGAACATCCAGATTCGTGGACGCATCATAGAATTCCAAAAGCTCGGCGAAGGCCCCAAACGCCGCCTAGTCGCCACCTTTACCGACGGCACGGGATTCATCACGCTTGTGTGGTTCCGCAACATCAAGGGCATCGAAAACACCTACAAGGTCGGCGTTGACTATCAAGTGTTCGGCGAGCCGAAAGTTTTCCAGCACGGTTTCAACATCGCTCACCCCGAAATGGAGGAACTCGCCAAGGTGCAGAATCGTCCGCTGCTCCGTATGCAGCCCGTGTACCACAGCACTGAGAAACTCACCAACCGCGGCGTGACGTCGAAAGTCATCAATCAGCTCGTGGCCAACGCCTTCGAGAAGCTCCCTCCAGGAAGCATTCCCGAGACCCTTTCCGCAGACATCGTCCGCGAACATCAGCTTGTGAGTCACGAACAGGCGCTCCGCGACATCCACTTCTCGCAGGACGCTTCAAGCGTGAGCGAGGCGCGTCGACGACTGAAATTTGAGGAGCTCTTCTACCTCCAGCTCTCCATATTACAATACACGCGCGATCGAAAGACGGGCTACGAAGGTTTCCCCTTCCCCCGCGTGGGCCAATTTTTCAATACGTTCTATAAGGAGCATCTGCCATTCAGCCTCACAGGTGCACAGAAGCGCGTTATCAAGGAGATTCACACGGACCTGCAGAGCGGACGCCAAATGAACCGACTGTTGCAAGGCGACGTGGGTAGCGGCAAAACGATGGTAGCCACACTCATTTCGCTCCTCGCTCTCGACAATGGTTTTCAGGCGTGCATAATGGCGCCTACGGAAATCCTCGCTGAGCAGCACTACAAAGGCATATCCAAGCAGCTCGAGCCACTCGGTATCCGCGTAGAACTCCTCACGGGCAACGTCAAAGGCAAGCGCCGCAAGAAAGTGCTGGAGGACACACAGACGGGCGACGTCCATATCCTCGTCGGCACCCACGCTCTCATCGAGCCCACCGTTATGTTCCAAAATCTTGGCCTTGTGGTCATCGACGAGCAACATCGCTTCGGTGTGAAGCAGCGTGCAAAGCTTTGGGCCAAGAACACTCGCCCCCCCCACATTCTCGTCATGACGGCCACGCCTATTCCCCGCACGCTCGCCATGACCGTTTATGGCGATCTCGACGTCAGCGTCATCGACGAGCTTCCTCCCGGACGCAAACCCATTTCGACGCGCCACTTCCGTTCCCGTAATCGCGCACAAATCTTCAACGGCATCGTCACCGAACTGCAGAAAGGACATCAAGTATACATCGTCTACCCCCTCATCGAGGAGAATGCCAAGATGGACATCAAGGACCTCGAAGCGGGCTACGACGAGACGGTAAAAGCTTTCCCACATTGGCAAGTGGGCAAGGTGCACGGTAAGATGAAACCCTCCGAAAAGGAGGAAGCTATGCGAGCATTTGCAGCTCGTGAGACGCAGATTCTCGTTTCTACAACCGTCATCGAGGTTGGTGTGAATGTGCCCAACGCCTCCGTGATGATCATAGAGAATGCCGAACGCTTCGGCCTCGCGCAACTCCACCAGCTTCGTGGCCGTGTCGGCCGCGGCGCCGAGCAGAGCTATTGCATCCTCGTAACGAAGGACAACCTCGCAGAGGGCACACAGGAACGCATGGACATCATGGTCGAAACGACCGACGGATTCCGCATTGCCGAGGCCGATCTCAAGTTCCGCGGTCCTGGTGATCTCGAAGGTACGGCGCAGAGCGGTCTCCCCATCAACCTGCGTATCGCATCACTCATCGGCGACACCGTCCTGATGAGCGAGACACGCGAAGCCGCCGCCCGCATTGTCGACGCCGACCCCGACGAGACACGCTATCCCCTCCTCTGGCGGCGCCTGCGTCAACTCAAAGACGACCTCACGAACTATTCCGACATCTCGTAGCCATCTATGAGCGCACTTTAAAAAGTGCTTTTGAGGTTTAGAGGTTCTTTGCTAGCAAAGCGGCAGAGCCGAGCGCTTGGACGAGCCAAGCGAGCAGAGCTCGAGCGTTTAAGATGGTAATGTGCTGATTATCATATTTGGTATCATTCCTCAAAAACTTGAAATCTTACAATCTATCCACTTTTTAAAGTGGACTCATCTATTATTGCGCTGAATACCCCCCCTGTTTGTTTTGTAGTATTTGGAGGTGATTTTCATCCACATGACTTCCTCATTAAAAATGAAACACCAACTTCTCATCACAGCCATCTCTATGCTCGACAGCGGCCAGTTGCCCTACGCCAACGAAATCAAGAGTCACGTCAAGGGCGAAATACAAGCTATGGCCGACTCCTATCTCGCCTCCGTACCCACCTCCTGCTTCGACTCTCCCTGCGGCAACTCCACAAACGATTTCGGCTGGGGCTGCAACGGCGAGCAGGTGTGCGGCAAGGGTCTCATTCTCCTCTACGCCTACCGCCTCTAACGAGATCGCCATCAACTGGAATGCTCCCTTAGTAGCCTTCATCGGATGGCTCGACGCTGAGTTCGAGTTAAAAAAGTTTACTTGAGTTTGATTTTTAGGATTTTACGTTTAATGTGATTATAAGTTTCTAATGTCTAGAAGTAACTAATAATCCTATTACCCCCATTAATCCCATTAATCCTATTAATCAATCATCTTACGAAAGTTGAATTTATTCACCAAATAACGAAAGGTATAAACATGGGTTGCTTTCAATTAATTCTCTGCTGGATATTCCCACCGCTTGCCGTAATTGACCGCGGTTGCTGATCTGTCCTCATCGTCACCATTCTCACCTGCGCAGGGTGGGTTCCGGGCGCCATCGCAGCACTCGTCATTCTCAACAACCCCAACAATTGACGGTTGAATTCCTTAAGAATAAAAAATTGCCCCTAATCTTTCTCAAGACTTGGGGCAATTTTTATGTTCTAACCAGGGAACTATTATCCAAGGCGCTTTTCGAGGCGTTCGCGGATGGCGGCGATGAAGTCGGCGCTCGTGACGCTCTTCACCTCTACGCCTTCCATAAGGTTGGCGAGGTCCTTGGTGCAGATGCCTTCGTTGAGGGTGTCGAAGCAGGCACCTTCGAGCTGGTCGGCAAAGTTCTGCAAATCGGCGAGGTTATCCATTTCACCACGCTTGCGGAGAGCTCCCGTCCAAGCGAAGATGGTGGCCATGGGATTGGTAGAGGTCTGCTCGCCTTCGAGATAGCGATAGTAGTGGCGGGTCACGGTGCCGTGGGCAGCTTCATACTCATACTTGCCGTCGGGGCTGACGAGCACGGAGGTCATCATGGCAAGGCTGCCGAAGGCGGTGCTGACCATATCGCTCATGACGTCGCCATCGTAGTTCTTGCAAGCCCAGATGTAGCCACCCTTGCTGCGGATGACGCGAGCCACGGCGTCGTCGATGAGGGTGTAGAAGTATTCGAGACCGAGCTCCTCGAACTTAGCCTTGTAGTCCTGCTCGAAGACTTCCTCGAAGATGATGCGGAACTGTGCGTCGTACTTCTTGCTGATGGTGTCCTTCGTGCTGAACCAGAGGTCTTGCTTGGTGTCGAGGGAAAACTTGAAGCAGCTGTGGGCGAAGGAGCGGATGGACTTGTCGACGTTGTGCATGCCCTGGAGCACGCCAGCGCCCTTGAAGTTGTGGATCACGACTTCCTCATGCTTGCCGCTTTCGCCGTCGAAGACGAGTTTGGCCACACCGGGTTCGTCGGCGCGGAGTTCAACGCTCTTGTAAACGTCGCCGTAAGCGTGACGGGCGATGGTGATGGGCTTCTCCCAATTCTTCACCACGGGCTTGATGCTGGGGATGGTGATGGGGGTGCGGAACACGGTGCCGTCGAGGATGGAGCGTATGGTGCCGTTGGGGCTCTTCCACATCTCGTGGAGCTTGTACTCGTCCATTCGCTTGAGGTTGGGGGTGATGGTGGCGCACTTCACAGCCACACCGAGACGCTTGGCAGCCTCGGCAGAGTCGATGGTGACCTGGTCGGCGGTCTCGTCGCGATGAGGAAGGCCGAGGTCGTAGTATTCGGTCTTGAGGTCTACGAAAGGAAGAAGGAGCTCGTCCTTGATCATCTTCCAGAGAATTCGGGTCATTTCGTCGCCGTCCATTTCGACGAGCGGGGTGGTCATTTGAATCTTTTCCATAGTAAGGGGATGGATAGTGGAAAGTTTATGGTTGAGAGTTTATGGTGGAGTGTTAAAAGTTTAGAGTTTAATTAGTTACTACTATGTGTAGAAGGTATTCGGGGGGGGTAGTAATAGTAAAAAACAAAACTCTAAACCATAAATACTAAACCATAAACTCCAAACTAATTATTTATTTTGGTTAGCGTAATAGTTCATGAGGCAGCCGTCAGCGAGGATGGTGCGTTCGGCAGTGGTGAGGTTCTGGAAGAGGAGGTGGATATCCTTTACTTCGCCAGCAGCGGTGATGACCTTGGCGTCGATTTCCTCCTTGCCCTCGACGATGGCCTGGCGGATGCCGGGCACAAAGACCATATCGCCCACCTCGTAGGGGAACTCGGTTTCGGGAGCGATGGTGAAGGGTACTATGCCCCAGTTGATGCAGTTGCTGCGGTAGCGCTTGGTGGCGTACTCATAGCAGATGTTGGCGTCTCCGCCGAGCACCTTCTGGCATGAGGCGGCCTGCTCGCGGGCAGAACCGTCGCCGGGCTTGTTGGAGAATACGCAAGAGCCGAAGCTGGTGTTCGTGGCTTCTGCGCCGACGAGGGCGAGGGCTTTGGCCACGTTGGCGGGCACCTGACCGTCGCGACGCTCGTGGTCCTGGGCCTGGATGCGCTTGCTGAGGCCTACGTACTCGGGGCAGCGACGAGAGAGGGCGAATTCGGAGAGCTTGAGGGGGTTGGAGCGGTAAGAAGAGGTTTCGCCAGAGGGGATGAGTTCGTCGGTAGTGGTCACGGGGTCGTGGATGACGGCAGCGAGCTCGACGAGCATGTTGTCTTCCATAGCGAACATCTTAGGCCAGTCTTTGATGTTGGGGCCGTAGCGGAGGGCGAGGGTTTCGTCGGCGTGGCCGTAGCCGTTGAAGACACGCTTCTGGTAGATGCCGCCGTCGTACTTGTAGGGGATGTGGGTGTCCTCGAATTCAACGTCGGTAGCTGCGGTGATGTAGCCGCCGTTGGCTGCGGTTGCAGCGATGGAGCGAGCGTCCATAAGGCTGACGAGCGAGAGCTGGCCGGCACCGGGCTTTGAGCCTTCGCGGTTGGGGAAGTTGCGGGTGGTGTGGCGGAGAGAGAGGCCGTTGTTGGCGGGCACGTCGCCAGCGCCGAAGCAGGGGCCGCAGAAGGCAGGCTTCATGGCGATGCCGGCTTCGAGGAAGTCCTCAGCGATGCCGCTGCGATTGGTGGCGAGGAATACGGGGAGCGACTGGGGATAGACACTCATGGTGAAGTAGTCGTTGCCGCAGGTCTTGCCCTCGAGGATGGAGGCGGCTGCTGAAAGGTTGTCGTATGTACCGCCGGAGCAACCAGCAATGAGGCCCTGGTCGGCCATGACGCGACCGTCGTGGATCTTGGAGAGGAGGTCAACCTGCACCTTGTCGCCGAAACGCTTCTTGGCGTCGGCTTCGATAGCGGAAAGGATGCCGACGGGATCGGCCTGGAGTTCGTGGATGGTGTAGGCGTTGGAGGGGTGGAAGGGCAGCGCAATCATGCACTCCTGCTTGCTGAGGTCGATGCGGATGAGGCGATCGTAGTAGGCTACCTTGCCGGGACGGAGTTCGCGGTAAGCCTCGGGGCGTCCGTGCATGTCGTAGTGGTGCTTCACTTCTTCGTCGGTGACCCAGATGGAGGTGAGGCAGGTGGTCTCGGTGGTCATGATGTCGATACCGTTGCGGAAGTCGATGGGGAGATTCTTCACGCCGGGGCCAGCAAATTCGAGTACGCGGTTCTTGCAGAAGCCGCTTTCGAAGGTGGCCTTAACGAGGGAGATGGCTACGTCGTGGGGGCCTACACCCTTGCGGGGAGCGCCTTCGAGCCATACGAGGACCACTTCGGGAGCGTTGATGTCCCAGGTGTTCTGGAGCAGCTGCTTGACGAGTTCGCCGCCGCCTTCGCCAACGGCCATGGTGCCGAGTGAGCCGTAGCGGGTGTGGAAGTCGGAACCGAGAATCATGCCGCCGCAGGTGGCCATGGCTTCGCGGCTGTACTGATGGATGACGGCAAGGTTGGCAGGAACGTAGATGCCGCCGTACTTCTTGGCTGCTGAGAGGCCGAAGACGTGGTCGTCTTCATTGATGGTGCCGCCGACTGCGCAGAGGGAGTTGTGGCAGTTGGTCATAGCGTAGGGAAGGGGGAACTTCTTGAGGCCACCGGCGCGTGCGGTCTGGATGATGCCGACGTAGGTAATGTCGTGGGAGATGAGGGCATCGAACTTGATGCGCATCTTGTCGCTGACTTCGCCAGTAGTGTCGTGAGAACGAAGAATGGAATAAGCGATGGTCTGTTCGCGGCCTTCTTCCTTGGAAGGCATGCCGGCGGGATCCATCACGAGGTCTTTACCGTCAACGAGGTAAACACCCTGGTTAATTGCTTCTACCATAGTAGTTAGATGGTGTGTGTTAGGTTATTTTGGTTAATGAGGTTGATTATTCTTGAGGAGTGAGGCGGTCGATGAAAAGGGTGAGGGCGAGCATGTCGGCACAACCGCCGGGGGAAAGATTCTCGCTGAGCATCCAGGTGTTGAGTTCGGTGAGCGCTTCAAGCGAGAGAGGGGATTCGAGGAGCTGTGCAGCTCGGCGCTTGACTTCGGCTGCAAGTTCGGGGCCACGACGATGCAGGAGGTTGGTGTCGTCGAGTGTGGCGATAATGTTGAGGAGCAAAAGCTGCTTGGCGAAAGGCTCATCGCGACGGAGGCGGTAATTAGGGAGCCAACTTGCGAAAAGTTCGGGATAGCCTTCGCGGGCAAGGTCGAGGGCGCCCTTTACGCCGTAACGGGTACGAACGCAGGCGCCATGAGTACCTTCGGCGCGGGGAATGCCGTCAGCGAGGTTGGTGATGAGCGCAGAGAGAGCTTGTGCTGACGCGCAAGAAGTTTGGAGATTTTTGGTGTAGGCCTGATGAGCGAGGGCTACGGCAGTAAGGCCAAGGGCGAAGAGGGCGCCTTTGTGGGTATTGATGCCGCGGGTGACGCTAAGCATGGCGGCTTCGGCTTCGAGGCCGAGGGCGATGACCCGATCGGCTGCGGGGAGCTGCGGAGCAAATCCGAGCTTGGCAAACTCCACCATGAAAGGCTCAAGCGCCGCGATACTGTGCTGCATAAGGGCGAAGTTCATGTCGGCATGGGCGCCGTTGTCGTGCTGGTCGATGAGGCCGGGCTTGGGGGTGAGGCTGAGTTCGGCGAGCATGGCGTTGGCGGCTTCTACGCCAATGATGAAGGGGATGCTCGTGGGGGGAAGGAGGGTGAGGTCGGCTTCTGCTCTGACACGGGAGGCCGAAATGGGCTTACAGTCAGTTTCAAGTCGCGTAATCTCAACCAATGAATAGCCTGCATTTGCGAGACACTTGTTCATCAGTTCGTTGTAGCGACAAGTGAGCGGGTCGGTGGGCTCTGTACCTACGAAGCGAACGGTAACGCCGAGAGCGGGCATGATGTGGCGGACGCAAATGTCGAGGTCGAGGAGCATCTGCTCGTCGGAGGCGTCGTCGAGCTGCTTGAGGAAGTAGGTGGGGAAGGTTGCGGCTGAAATCTGGAACTCGGAACCTTCGAGGACGCGAACGTTCGGGAGGTCGGCACAGCCTTCGGTGACCATGGCGAGGCGGTAGCGGTAATCGTAGAGTGAGCGGTTCTCCTTGACGACGATGACGAAGAGTTTTCCTACCTGCTTTGCTGCTTGTTCCACGAGGTAGAGGTGGCCGCGAGTGAAGGGGTTGGCGTTCATCACGATGAGCGCGGCGTCTCCTTCGCTGCACGGAAGCGCGGCGGCCTCCTGGCTCAGATAACGCTTGTAGCGGTTGAGCGTGGAGAGGGAGTTGGCCATGAGGACGGCCTGCGAAGATCGACCTATAAGGCTGTAGCCAAGAGAGGCGAAGATGGCCTCGTTGGCGGGTTTCGTGAAAACCTTAGTGGTTGTGTGCCCCTTCTGATAAGCTACGCTGATAAGGTGACTGACGAGATGATTGAAGAGTCCCTCCTCACGCAAATCGCTGCGCACCGCTACGCATTTAATAACGTCGTCCGCCAGACCTCCGCCAGCAAGGATTTCTTCCTCTTCAAGACGGAAGAGACAGAAGTATTCGTCGACGGCGTCAAGCCGCAAGCCATTGTCGGCGAGGAAGCGATCCACGCGCTGGAGGTCTCTACGCAAACGAAGATTCATCGAACGGATTTCGAATTCGTTGTTCAGCATAGTTCAAAGGGCTTTTCGGAGTTGGCGACGTAGATTTCCTCGACGCGCTTATAGATTTCCTCAATGCTGTGGCGACGGCCACGGATGCAGTCGATAGCCGTTTCGCCGCAGACGATGCAGTGGCGGGCATGCCGACCGATTTCGGTGCGAGCCATGGGCACACTGTCGGGACGGATGACGGTGAAATCCCAAAGGCGACCGAGGGGATGGAGGTCTTCGATGTCGCAGCAGATGCGCTTCGTCGCTTCTAGGCCTTCGCGGCAGAGTAAGTAGATCTCGGGGCCCGTCTTGAGATCGCGGCGCTCGAAGAATTCGATGTGGAACTGAGGACAACTGCGGAGGAATGCTTCGGCACGCTTGGCAAGGCCTGCCGTTATCGAGTTGAGCTTGACGGGGCCGGGCATTACCATCGTGACCGAAACCAGAGAGCAGTCGGGAAAACGACGGAGAAGCTGGAGGTGCTTTTCGTGGCGCTCGTCGCGGCTTCGGAGGAGTTCGATGAGGGTTATCGTTTCGTTCATTCCGTAGAGGGAATAGCGGATGCTCTGATTGAAAAAGCCCCTTAGCCCCTCATCTAATATTATATTAGACGGGGAGCTGAGGGGGACTGCTCTAATTTTATGCGTTGATGTTCTTGATGACGTCCATAACAGAGCCGTCGCGGTTCATGACTACACCTACGACCTTATCGCCAAAGGGAAGGGCTGCGGGCTGGCCAATGACCTTGTGCGCGCGCTCTTTGAGCCATTCAATGTCGACCACCTTGAGACCTGCCTTCTTGAGGCGTTCGGCCACTTCGGGGCGGGCGGGGTTCACTGCAATGCCGTATTCCGTGACGACGACGTCGACGCTCTTGCCAGGGGTGATGAGGGTCGTCACCTTGTCGACCACGCAGGGGATGCGGCCGCGGAGCAGCGGGCAAACGATGATTGAGAGTGCACTGTCGGCTGCTGTGTCGGGGTGGCCGCCAATGGCGCCGCGGATGATGCCGTCGCTACCCACGAGAACGTTGACGTTGAAGTCGGTGTCGACTTCGAGAGCCGAGAGAATTACGATGTCGAGGTAATGGGTGGCGGAGCCGGGCTCGTCGGCAGAGGCGTATTCGTTGGCCGAAACTTCCTTGTGCTTGGGGTCGTTCATGAGCGACTCAGCAGCTACGCGGTCGAAGCTCTGCACGTCGATGAGGCGGTCAATGAGGCCCTCTTCGTGGAGCTTCACCATGTGGGCGGTGATGCCGCCGAGAGCGAAGCTGGCCTTGATGCCCTTGTCAATCATACTCTGGCGGATGTACTTCACTGCAGCGAGCGAAGCGCCGCCGGAACCCGTCTGGATGGAGAAGCCGTCGTTGAAGTAACCGCTGTTGACGATGACCTTTGCCGCCTGCTGGGCAAGGAGAATGTCGCGGGGATTCTTCGTGTCGCGGATGGCGCCGCTGGCGATCTTGCTGGAGTCGCCAACGCTCTCAACCTCTACGACGAAGTCAACGTTGCGCTCGGAGATGGCGTTCGGAGTATTGGGATAGGGCACGAGGTCGTCGGTGAGGATGACTACCTTGTCGGCATATTGTGCGTCGGGCAGTGCGTAGCCGAGGGAGCCGCAGATGCTCTTGGCGTTCTCGCTGCGAGAAAAACCGCAGGCGTTACCGAGAGGGTCAGAAGAAGAGGCGCCGATGAAGGCGACGTCGATGTGGAGTTCACCACTGGCGATGGCGCTACCGCGACCACCATGAGAGCGGAACACTACGGGCACGTCCATTAGTCCGCGGCTGATTTCGTCGGCAAGTTTGCCGCGAAGGCCGGAAGTTGAAATGCTGGTGATGACGCCACTCTTGATGTGCTCTATGAGGGGAGCGTGAACGTCCTGAAGAGAAGAGGCAGCGAGTGAAAGATTCTTGAAGCCCATCTCAGCGAGTTTGTCGACCACGAGATTAACTACGCGGTCGCCGCCACGGAAGTGATGATGGAACGAAATGGTCATGCCGTCCTGGAGACCGCTGCGGCGAATGGCCTCTTCGAGCGTGGCGAGTTTGGGCGAAGTCTTCTGAGCTTCGCGCTTTACGGTAGCGTCTTTGGTGAGGTTGTTCTCATCGAACACAGCCTTACCCATCTTCTGTGCCTCAGCAGCAATGAGGTCTTTTCTGTCTAATGTTGCATTCATGGTTAAAGGTCCTCCTCTTTGATTACACCGGCAGCCATGGCCAGTTCTATGGTACGTTGAGCACGGATGACGACGGGCTTGTCGATCATCTTGCCGTTGAGGGCAATGACGCCGCTGCCCTTGGCTTCGGCTTCCTTGATGGCGGCGCAGATGGCGCGTGCCTTGTCAATGTCCTTCTGTGTAGGAGTGAAGACCTCGTTGATGATTTCAATCTGACGAGGATTGATGATGCTCTTTCCGTCGAATCCGAGGTGCTTGATAAGCTCCACTTCGCGACGGAAAGTCTCCATATCGTTGAGGTTGGAGAAGACGGTATCGAGGGCGTCGATGCCTGCTGCACGAGCAGCTACGACTATAGTCTGGCGGGCCAGGAGAAGCTCTTCGCCAGTCGTAGTGCGCTGGGTCTTGAGGTTGGCGCAGTAGTCTTCGGCACCGAGGGCGATGCCCATCATGCGCTTTGAAGCAGTGGCGATGGCGTAAGCATTGATGATGCCCTTGGTGCTCTCAATGGCGGCCATGATCTGTGTGCGGCCCACACAGCCGAGGCGCTCTTCTACGCGTTCTATTTCGCGTTCAAGCTCTACGACTTCCTCTGCAGTCTCGGTCTTGGGCATACGGATGACGTGAACGCCAGCAGTAACGACGGCTTCAACGTCCTTCTTGCCGTAAGGCGTGTTGAGGGGATTGATGCGGACCACCATCTCGATGTTGCCGTAGTCGATGGTCTTGAGGGCATGGTGAACGAGGAGGCGCGCGGCGTCCTTTTCAGCCATGGAAACGGAGTCCTCGAGGTCCAGCATGATGGAGTCGGGGGCGTAAATATGGGCGTCTGACATCATCGCAGGATTATTGCCAGGCACGAACATCATTGTTCTTCTGAGTCTTTGCATAGTAGTGAATCTTGTGTAGAGGTTAGCGAATAAGGTTTAGTTAGTGCAGCGCGTGAGCAAAAAAAATAACGCTGAGAAGCTATCCAAACCGTAGACAAAAAACCAAAAGCGATTAGTCGGCCCACACGTCTTTGCCGGTAGCTCTGACGGCTGCTGCAGTAACGCGTGCGCGGATGGTGCAGTCGAGGGCTCCCTTGTCGGTGGCCTTCACGAGGGCGTCGGTAACGCCGAGGTCGGTGAGGGTTTCGGTAATAACGTTTCGGATTTGTTCGCCAAACTGATACATGACGGTGCTGTTGAGTTCGATGGTCAGTCCTTGAGTCTCGGCGGGTTCAATCTGTATCATGATATCGCCCGACTCAAGCGTGCCAGCATACGCCTCTTTCATAGCTTTAAGAAAATGAGTGTTGTGTAGTTATATAGTGAGTTAGAAAAAAGTAATTTCAGGTTAGCAAATGCAAAGGAAAAACTTAATTTTGAAATGGCCAAACTTTTTTTACATTTTTTTTGAACTTTTGGCGAATTCTTATTTTTACGATCGCTTTTAGGGTCTTTTAAGCGCATTGCTACGCCTTTATTTGCGCTTTAGTAATCTATACGATGGGTCTGAGTTCTTCCGAAGCTACTCAGCAAAAGGGTAAATAAAGTTTCAATCGACTTGTATAATTATAAAAAAATGCGTAAATTTGCAGCGAAAAAAAACAACATTCATACACTATGCAATCAAAACCCCATCTTCTCCTCCTCGACGCCCTTCGTGGTGTGGCGGCTCTCATCGTCCTCTATTTTCATTGCTTCGAGTGTTTCGGCTATGAGATTGCCGAGGGAACCGGCCTCTACACACAGCATTGCGACCACGGCTATCTGGCCGTCGACTTCTTCTTCCTGCTCTCGGGCTTCGTCATTGCCTACGCCTACGACGACCGCCAGACAATGGGCTTCGGCACCTTCGCCAAGCGCCGCCTTATCCGTCTGCACCCGATGGTCATTGCCGGTGCGGTCATCGGCCTTGCGTGTTTCCTCATTGACGGCGGCACGGACTGGTTCGGCAATGTCGCCACTCCCGGCAATCTCGCGCTCGCTTTCTTCATGACACTCGTCATGCTGCCCGTCTTTCCAGGTTGGGGAGCTGATGTGCGCGGGAACGGCGAAATGTTCCCCCTCAACGGTCCGCAATGGAGCCTCTTCTTCGAATACATCGGCAACATCATCTACGCTCTACTCTTACGCTGCCTCTCGACTCGCGCTCTCGCTTGCATCACCACGGTTTGCGGCGTTGTACTTGGCGCCCACGTTCTTCAGATTGGTTATCTCGGTGAAGGCTGGAGCTTTGTCGACAACGGCTTCGTATGGGGCCTTCTCCGCATGCTATTCCCCTACGCACTCGGCATGCTCATCTGTCGCATATTCCTCACGAAGAAGGCAAAGCGCGAAGCTGAGGCTTGCAATCCCAGCTTCATGATTACCTTTATGGCCTGCTCGGCTGCACTCCTTGTTTTGCTCCCCGTGCCCTTTGTCGGCGATCCCGCGCAGCCTTGGCAAAACGGCCTCTACATCCTCTTTCTCATTATGCTTGTCTTCCCCGCCATCATCTGGGCAGCCGCATGCGCAGGGACTGGTGATGCCGCTCATCCCACACTCGGACGACGTTGTTGTAACTTCCTCGGCGAACTCTCTTACCCGCTTTACATCGTGCACTATCCGCTGATGTACATGTTCTACCGTTATCACGGTTTCCCCAACGTCACCTGCACCATGGCTGATGTGTGGCCTATGGCCGTCGCTACCTTCTTTGGCAGCATCGTCCTCGCCACCCTCTTCCTTTATTGCTACGACAAGCCCCTCCGCCGTTGGTTGAGCAAAACGGCCAAATAACAAAAACATCACAACACAAAAAGGGCTGGCTCCTACACTTGGGAGTCAGCCCTATTCTATGCGTTTGAAAACGCTAATTCGCTTGCTTTATTGCGCTTCAGATTTACTTCGTCAACACGACCTTGCCATTACGGATGACAATGCCGCTGCTTTGGCCATTTGCACGACGGCCGAGCAGATCGTACGCAGCACCGTCCATAGGAGCCGCCCACTCGGGAGTATTGATGCCATCGACAACAGGTTCAGAAACTTTTGCAGATGTCCACAGTACAAGATTCAAGCCCAAGCCGCCAAGTCCAGGATGGAAATAAGAGAGGGGATGCCAGTCGCCAGTCTTCTGGTCCTTATAGTAGATGCGCGAAACACCATCGGCATGCTGGCAAGTCGTCATCTCCACAAGGCTACGATCGCCACCATCATTCCAAGGATCAATGGGGAACGTATCGTCGAACTCAAAAGCCACGTAGAACGTACCGCTCACGTTGACGCCATCGAGTGCCATGCTCAACTGAGTTGCGCCACCGAGGCCACCAGTGTTCGTGCTGAAAGCATCGTTCATCGTCACCGTCTTGCTCCACACCTTCTTGCTCTCATCGGGCAGACCATTCGTCTCGCCATAAATGGCAAAGGTGAAAGGAATCGTACGCACGCTGCCGCTCTGGAGCGAAGCAAAGCTACACTGGCTCAGGAAGTACTGCAGAGTGGTGAGCGTCAGCTTCACATTCTCCGGCATCTCGATGCGCTCGGCAAAACGACGATAAGTATGGTTGGGGCCGGAAGCAAAATCGCACCAGCTGTCCTTGCCAATCACAGGCGTTGTGTTCGGCTTGTTCGTCGTGCTTACCGTCTCGCCGTATGTGTAGATGGGCGTCATAGAGAAACCTTCCGCGCCAATTTTCTGCACAGCGAGGTTCTTCGTACACGTTGCTTCATACTCGCTATTGTAAGCACGTAATTCCACTTTGTAGTTGCCCGTCTCAGGGAACTCAATACGTGGGCAATCTTTCTTCGAGGTTGCCACGACATTACCGTTGTCAGCGTCCGTCACCGTCCATTCGCATCCATCAGCATTTGTCACCCTTCCCGTGAAGGGAACACCGCCGCCGAGAAAGTCCATCACGCAGCTATAGAAAAGGTTGAACATGCCGCCATGCGAGAAGTCAGCAGTTGGCTTCAGCACAGCGCCGTCGAAAGTCACCTTGAAGTCGTCAATGCAGACGTCGCCATAGTGCACATCGCTGCCGTCAAAACTCATACAAAAGCAGTAGTCGCCGGTAGTCTCCGGCGTAAAGCTCACGCGCTGCTCGTGCCATTCTGCCGAGATGGAATCCGAAATCGTAATGAGCGGCTCACGCATTGTGTGGAAGTCAAAATCCTGCTCCTCGCCGACGGTAAGGCGATGCGTCGGATGGTGAGAAGCTACAGCGTAGCGACCAGCGCCGTCAAGGTAAGCATAGTAGAGACCGGGCATGTAGAGCTGGTACGACACTTCGTAAGTGCGCCCCTTCTCCATGTGAAAGAGCGGAGTGTACAGATGCTCGTTACGAGGCGATTGCGTGTTGTCCGTCGACACCAAGTAATACGTGCCGTCGTACGCCTCAAGGTCATTCATCGAAACGGTGTAGAAAGGATTATCGCCCGTCACCATCCATCCCACGGGGATATAACTTGTGCCGTCATACTCGCCGTACGTATTGTCGAACGAGGTCATATAGGGCACGCTCTGAGCACTCTGTGCAACTGCACCAAGCGCTACGAACAATGCAAAAAGAAGAGTAAAGATTTGTCTCATATTTCGTTGTAATTTAGCGTTGATTTGTGTATCGTCCCGCAAAATTACGAAATTATAGGAAAGCCGCGAACGCACACAAATTGAAATAGACGAAATTACACATATAATATTATTAAATGGCACACCAACTTTACAATCATTCCCACTTTCCGCATCATTTCGTCGACTTACACCCACACATGCCCCTACCTTCCGTCGCCTTTTTGTAATTTTGTATCACTCACAATTCGCAACACCATCATCCTCAACATGAAATTAACCAAAATCTTTGTTGCTTCTGCAGCCTTCTTCTTCGCAGCAGCAGCATCAGCACAGACTTTTGTAGGCTACATGGCCTACCGCTCCACATGGTCCGACGAGACGGGTGTCAACTCCCACTACGGATGGTATACCTTCGACCTCGGAAAGAACGAATTCACGCAGCATACCGACGACGATTACATGATCAAAGCCTGCAAGGGCGGCACCTGTGCCGAAGGCCACCTCTACGCCATGGAGGCTGCCACCGACTCATGGCTTTTTCCCGATCCGCGCCTCAACATATACAATGCTGAGACCTATCGACTTGAGAAGACCGTCAGCTACGGACGCTCCGATCGCGACCATGCCACAAAAGACTTTGCCCTCAATCCCGCCGACCACAATCTTTACGCCATCGCACAGTACCGCGACGGCAATACCGCTGACGGCGGCTGGATTCAGCACTACGACATCGAGTCGGGCGAGATGACCCGCGTGGCCCATCTCCCTGCCTACCAGCACGCTCTTGCCATCGACGCTGACGGGCACTTCTACACTCTCGACGAAGCCGGCAATTTCTACAGCGTCACCTGGAGCGCCTCTACCACAAAGAACTTCCAGGACTATGGCACCTATCCCGAAGCCGTCATGACCAAGGTGGGTAATACAGGCCTCCGCATGCAGAACGACCTCACCTACGCCAACAGCCTTTGCTTCGACTACCGCACCGGCCACCTCTATTGGGCGGCCAGCGTCTATCCCGAAGGTGCAAGCGGTGGAACCGACGAAATTGTCCGCGGCATCTACGAGATCGACATGAACGATGCTCACGCCACCCTCGTTCAGGAGTTCCCCGATAACATCGTCATTACCGCCCTCGCGCTCCCCTACCTCGGTCTCGACGCTCCCGATGACTTGCAGGACTTCGACGTACGTCCCGCACAGCCCGGCAGCGAGAACATCGCCATGGCATTCACCACGCCTTCCGTCAACTACGGACAGACGCCCTACCCTGCCGGCACGCAGTTCCGCGTACATCCCATCCTCGACGGACGTGACTACTACCAAGTCATGCTTGATGCGGGCTACATCGGCGAAGGCAAAGCGCTAAGCGAAGCCGACTTTACCACCACAGCAGGACAGACATGGATGGGCGGTCCTTTCCGCCTTTCTGCCAACTCCTACCATACCCTCGGCGCCTACGTCGAATGCCTCTCAGACGGTCGTGTCAGCCAGACAGCAGAAAAGCGTATTTGGGTAGGTTTTGACCAACCCACCGTACCCGCCAACATCACCCTCACCTACAACCGCGAACGCGACGAGGCCGACATCACGTGGGATCCTGTTACTACCGGTATACACGGCGGCGACATCGACACCAAGACGCTGCGCTACATCGTCAGCCGTCGTTCCAACAACGGTGCCGACGAAACAGACATTGCCTTCGGCATCACCGACTGCAAGGCACACGATGTTATCACAACGCCCATGTCTTACACTCGCTATGGCGTCATCGCCATCACCGACCCTGCGATGTCTGACGAAGGTCGCTCCTCGTACGCCGTCATCGGACAGCCTCGCGAACTCCCCTTCATGTCGTCGTTCAGCTATCTCGGCGAGTTCCACCAGTTCATCACCATTGACGCCAACGGCGACGGTTGGGACGAGTGGGAAACGCCCTCGTGGTATTTCGACGAAGTCTACGGAGCCGCTTTCTGCTACCTCAATCGTTACGGAGAAGCTCAGGACGATTGGCTCGTAACTCCCGCGCTTCAGCTTGAGGCCGGACAGCAGTACGACATCATCTTCCAGAGTTACGGCTACTACGGCAACGTGCCCCTCCATCTGCAAATCGGAGTCGGTCCCTATGCCGAAGCCGAGAGCCTCTCACGCACCATCTACGACAACACCTATAGCGTCGCCATGCCCCAATCCTTCCCCTACAGTCCCGAGGACGTCTTGACCGAATGCGTTGTCTTTACGGCTGAAGAGGGCGAGCAGTACATCGGCTTCCACAACATCACCGAAGCCTTTGACCACATGAGCATCGACAATATCTACATCCGTCCCCACGAAGGCGGTGAAGAAGAAGGCATCCGCGTTCCGCTCGTAACGCCTTCCGCAGCTTCTGCCCAAAGTTTCGATCTGCAGGGTCGTCGCAATGCAGCCTTCAGCAAGGGCCTCTACATCACAAACGGCAAGAAGACGATTCGATAGGTTCGCCGTAATTCAAAATTTGGCCTAAATGGCTATAAAAGCATTAATGACTGCAGTCCTTTCTACTACTGCAGTCATTAATTTTACTCCAAGGACAGTCACACGTCAGTGTACACTGATTTCCTCGTCAGTCTAGACTGACGGATCCGTCAGTGTACACTGACGTAAAATTATCTCCAAGGCCGTCGCCTCTGTCCTGGAGAGCGCAGAAATTTAGTGTACACCAAATTAAAACTACTTCAAAGGTAGTTTTTTAACGTATCACAACCTTCTTGCGATTCCCGGTGATGTAGATGCCAGAAGGACGTGAGCCGTTGGAAAGACGACCCTGAAGATCGTAGATTGTGGTGGATTCTGACTCAGATTGCCCAGCGCCGTCAACAAGAAGTTCGTCGATGGCAGTGGCTTCTTCGGTGATGGCGCTGATCTGCAGACAGGCACACGAAGGCATTCTCAGGGTGATTTCGCTGCCATCATAGTAGGTAGTATTCTGACTTCCATTCGTACCGATTGTGACAACTTTCCACCCCTTGACTTCGTGGGGCATAGGACTATCGAAGACACCGGTGAGAGAACCTGTAGCACAAAGTTTCATACGGTGGTAGTCGTCGATGTCATCAGGAAGAGCGGGACGGCCAGAAAGGTGAATTTCGCTGCCACAGAAAAACTTTCCGTTGAAGGTGCTTTCGGATAACTGTACACCATTGAACGTAACACGGAGACCTTGCAGAACGGAAGTGCTGAGGGTATGGTTGATGACGAGGTTGTTAAGTTTCCCCGTTCCATAATACTCAGCGAGATGGTTGTAGTGCGTGTCGGTGCGTCCGGAAAGCCAACGGCGTGCTTTGGAGAGTTCGTCGGAATAGTTGGGCCACCATTTGTTGATAAGGGCGCGATGAACGGGGTATTCGTCTTTGATGAGTTCGTACATGGCGTCCCACGTGGCACGCGTGCCGCGTTCGTTCATGAAGTCGCCCATATAGATGGCACAACGCTCAAGGAAGGTGGTGCGGAAAGTCTGGTCCTCCATGAGACGGCGGAAGAGACGGGTGTGGTCCCACTGGTTGGCCCAATTGTGGGAGCCGTCGTGGTCGGCATTGTTGATCCACTGGATCATGTTGTAGGTGTTCTGCATATCGTAAATGCCGAGAGCGTAGTCGGTATCCTTGACGATGATGCGCCAACGGCCTTCATCGGTACGAGGACGCCAAAAGACAATGTTGTTGCCAGGGAAATCTACATTACCATAGTAGAGGTTGAGGGCCATGACGTTGATGTATTCGTCGAGGTCGATCCAGCGTGCGTATTCGTCCCAAGTGTGGCCGTGCTCATTGTAGAAGGCTTTGAAAGCGTTGAAGTGGTCCCACGTGCCGTGCTGGAGTTCGTAGCCGTTCTTGACGATGTCGATGTCCTCGAGTCCGTCGTAATAGGTGTAGATATTGTCGTCATTCGAACGGTCGCGGAAGTTGAGCAAGCCCTTGTAGATGCCGTTGATGTAGACAATGGCTGGGCGCCAAGCTTGCCAGTCGATGTCGACGTGTGAACCCATAGTGCGCTGGATGATGGCGTCGCGCATATAGAGGTAGTCGAAGTCGTTGCCCGCATTGCGAAGGAGGAAGGACTTGTAACGGGGCTCGCCAGGACGCTGGTCGGGGAAGAACTGATAGTCGAAGCGCTTTTGCCCGAAGCGTTTGTTGGCGTAGAGTGCGAGCGACTTGAGGACGTTGCCACGCGATGCTGCGCCCATAACGCGGGCTTCGCAGAGCTGGCTGAGGGCAAGGTCGTAGGTGGGAAAGCTGCCTGAGGGCGAGCCTTCGAGGTCGGGTTCGAAGATTTCGATGTGCATGGGACGTCGCCAATCGTACTCGTAGTTCTTCTTCTTGCTGTTGTAATTACCCTCTGTGTATATGCCTATCTTGGAGTCGTTGAGGTAACGGCTGTCGGTGACGATGGAGACAATGGGGAGCGTGGTCTTGTGGTCAGGGAGTATGAAGGATTGTACAGTAGATTGGGGCGAAGCCCAGCCATCGCAGAAAAGGCGTGCGCGGAGGGGGATGGGACGGATGATGGCGAGGGGCTGTGTATAGATGGGGCTGCTTTGGGTGGGTTCGGTGCCGTCTTTGGTATAACGGATTACGGTTCCGGCAGGAACTCCTTCGGGGAGACTTATCTCTGCAACCTGCTGCTTGTTGTAGACGCCAGCAGCCAGAGATATGATGGGCTCAGGCAATATGCCGAGGGCGGCAGGGGAAGTGTTTTCGCCATTTGGCGTAGGGGCACAGGCGTAAGCCCACTGCTCGGCTCCGTCCGTAGTGATATAGCGGGTGTAGGAGATGCCGGGAGTGGGCTGTTTGGGGATGTCGAGGACGTTGCACTCGACTTTCGATTTGTGGAAAAGATAGACGGCGCCTCCCTTACCACTCTCGAGACGGAAATCGGTGTGGAGGTTTGTTGCTTCTTTATCGCAATATACGAGGATGTAACTGCGGGGAGCAAGTGTCTTGTTGGGCAAGTGCCATGCGGCGTTGACGTCGGCGGTGAGGCCGATGCTGTACTCGTTGAGGTTGACGCTGGAGGAGCTCGTGTTGAAAAGCTCTACCCAGGAGTCTGGGAACTCGTTGCGGTCGTCCATGACGCAGTCGATGTTTGACTGCATGAGTTCAGTGATAGCTACTTGCGCATGGCTATTCCGCAAGCTACCGATAAGGAAAAACAGGAAGACGAAGATGCGAAATTCTCGCATGATTTTCATTGTATGATGTTGGATGTGTTTGGCCTACTCTTTCGTGATGAGGACGGTGGCATAGGCGGAGATGCCCTCCATGCGTCCGGTAAAGCCGAGGCGCTCGGTGGTAGTGGCCTTAATGCTCACGGCGTCGACATCGACATCCATGAGGGGCGCAAGTACGGCCTGCATGGTAGGGATGTGGGGATTGATCTTAGGACGCTCAGCGCAGATGGTGCTGTCGACATTGCTCACACGATAACCACGCGAAGCGATGAGATCTGTGGTGCGACGAAGCAGGATTTTGCTGTCGATGCCCTCGAACTCTGCTCCCGTATCGGGGAAGTGATAACCGATGTCGCGCATATTGGCGGCGCCGAGCATGGCGTCACAGATGGCATGAATGAGGACGTCGGCATCGCTATGGCCGAGGAGTCCGTGGGTGTGGTCTATCTTGATGCCGCCGAGCCAGAGGTCACGGCCTTCTACGAGTTTATGGACATCATAGCCCATTCCGACGCGAATTGTCATCTTAAAGGTTTTGGGGTTAGAGTTGAGGGGTTAAGGTTTAGAGTTTTTGGGGGTGATTTAGGGCGTAGGTGCGGCGAGTTGCTTTATTCGTAGTCGCACTTGAAGCCTTGGAGATCGAGTTCGAGTTTCTGAACATCCCAACCGTCGAGAAGGTGGCCAAGTTCGTCCTTTATGCGCACTACACCCATAAGGTCGTCAGCATGAATGACGGCCATGATGGTAGGACCTGCTCCGGAAAGGTAGCAGCCAAGGATAGCGGGATCGGATTCGAGGCAGCTCATAATTTCGTCGTAGCCCTGAATTAGGCTGCCACGATAGGGTTGATGGAGATGGTCGTGGAATCCAATGCGAAGGCCTTCGTCGTAACCGTTGATAAGAGAGGCGACGAGGAGACTGAGGTGGGAGATGTTGCCGATGGCGTCCTTACGTGTGACTTCGGCAGGAAGAACGCTACGGGAGAGTTCGGTGCTGAGAGTGAAAGGAGGAATGAGGGCAACGAAGCGGTAGTCGTTCTTGACGGGAATCTGGAGCGTAGTGACGCTCTTGCCCATAACGCTGACAGTAAGGCCACCGAAGATAGCTGGAGCAACGTTATCAGGGTGACCTTCAATCTCGGTAGCCAGGTTGAGAATGGCCTGACGATCTTCGTAGCTCTCCATAAAGGCGAAAGCACCGACGATGCCGGCTACAATGCAGGTAGAACTGGAACCGAGGCCGCGGGTGTAAGGAACTTCGTCCTTGCATTCGATGCGGACGCCACCGAACTTCAGGCCGCAGGCTTCGGCACCGCGAAGGAAGGACTGGTAGGTCATGTTGTCTGCTCCTGAGAACTGCTCGGGGCATCCTATGATCTCGAAGCCAGAGTCGATGAGTTCAAAGGTGAAGGTGTTATAGAGTGTGACGGCAAGTCCTGCCACATCGAAGCCAGGACCGAGGTTGGCGCTGGTGGCAGGTACGCGTACTTTTACTTTCATAAGTGTGTAGTTTAGTTTTGTGTAAGAGAGGCAGAGTTTACCCTTACGTTGTCGTAGGTATCGCCTTTATTCTTTAAATCTTCTCCTTGATGTAAGGGATGATTTCGTTGCGCTCGATGACCGTAGAGTGCAGCACGGGACGCTCGAAGATATCGGCAAGAGGCGCGGGAACTTCTGCATTCGTCTTTCTATGAAGAAGCAGAATAGCATCCTTCTCCTCGACATTAAGAGTGCTGATTGAAGCAAGAACGTCCAAGGCGAACTTGAAGGGTGAAGCCGTAGAGAGAAGGATGGATGATGTGGTATCGCCGCTTGTACGCTGATAATCTTTCAACACGCCGTAACCAACAGCCGTGTGGGGATCGAGTACGTAATGATCTTTGCAGAAACCTTGTTCTATGCATTCGTCAATCTGGCGTCTGCTCTGGAATCCAGCAAAGAAGAGGGAAGCGAAGACTTCCTGCTCGGCGGCGCTGATGGAATAGTGTCCTTCGTCAGCAAGCTGCTTCATGCGTTCCGCTGTAGCATTCGTATCACCATACATGCTGAGCAGACGCTCGACGTTGCTCGACACGAGGATGTCCATAGCAGGTGCGATGGTGGTGTGGAATTCTCGTCGTGCATCGTAGGTGCCGTTTTGGAAAAAGTCGGTAAGCACATTATTGGTGTTGCTGGCAACGATGAACCGGTGAACGGGAAGACCCATGCTGCGTGCAATTACTCCCGCGAGGCAATTGCCAAAATTGCCCGAAGGAATGCAGAAGTTCACTTCGTCTCCTAAGTTCAAGCCTCCTGCGCGCACGATATTAAAATAGGAGTAGAAGTAGTAAACGATCTGGGGAAGAAGACGACCGATGTTGATGCTATTGGCAGAGGAGAGAAACACGCCACTTGCATCGGCTGCTTGTTGTAGGGATTGATCTGCAAAGGCTTCCTTGACAGCGCGCTGTGCATCGTCAAAATTACCTCGAATGGCTACGACATCGACGTTATTACCAGTGGTAGTGACCATCTGTTGTTTCTGCACGGCCGATACTCCTTGATCAGGATAGAATACAGTGATGCGAGTGCCGGGAACATCGCTGAAGCCTTCGAGTGCTGCTTTGCCCGTATCGCCGCTGGTAGCAGTGAGAATCATGACTTCGCGCTCTTCTCTTGTGTAGCGAAGAGAGAAAGTCATGAGATGGGGTAAGAGGGAGAGCGCGATGTCCTTGAAAGCGCAAGTAGCGCCGTGAAAGAGCTCGGCAACGTGGATGTCTCCGACCTGACGGATGGGCACTACTTCTTCGGGGAAGTGGCTCTGGGTTTTGTAGGCTTTAAGGCATGCATCGGCAATCCCTTCCCGCATATCGTCATCGCCAAACTCGCCGATGATTTTTGCAGCAAGCTCGTGGTAAGGGAGTACGGAAAGCTGATTGAGCTGCTCAAATTCGTAGTGAGTGAGGGGGAAATCAGGCACAAAGAGGCCGCCGTCGTCAGCAAGTCCTTTGAGAATGGCTTCACAAAGATTGAGACGGACACGGCTGCCACGTGTGCTTTTATACAGTTTTTGCATATTGAATAGTCGTTCTGGGTCAGTTTAGTCGTGATGATGCATGAAGCATCTGTTTTCTCCCCTATAAGTAAATCAGGGGCATGGGGGCAGGCCTTATCGGCGTCCGCGGCGACCCATAAGTTCCTGGATGCCGTCGAAGTCGAAGGTGAGAGAGACGCGGAGGGTCTGGTCGAGGGGGTTGGAAGCCGTAGTAGCTGCACAGTAGGAAGCATCAACGGCGAGAACATTCATGCGGAAACCAGCGCCGAAGGTGGCATATTTACGATTACCCTGCATCTCACTCTCGTTGTGGTAACCGGCACGAAGGAAGAACTTGTCGTTGTAGCAGTATTCACCACCGATACTCCAGTTAATTTCCTCGAGCTCGCCCTTTGCACCGCGCTCGCTGTCGCTGAAGGACTTGAAGATACCGGTGATAGAGCTCATGTCGTAGTACTTCTCGCGGACACGCTCCTGATAGTCTTCGTTGAGTTCGTCAGGAAGCTGGAGAGGCATCGAGGGTACGAGGAGCTTGTTGGCTTCGGCAGAAATGCTGAAGCGGTTGTACTCGTTGATGGGCACACTGAGATTGACACCGAAGCGAAGGTTAGTGGGGATGAAGTAGGAGTAGTCGGAACCATAGTTGATTTTGGAACCGATGTTGGAGACGTTGAGACCCCACGCAAAATTACACTCACGCTGACCTAAGTACATGTAATTGTTCCAGTACATGGAGATGTCAGCGGCAAAGGCAGAACCAGGCGTGGTGTTGTCGTCGTAGTGACCCGAAAGGTCGGAATACATGTAACGTAGGGCTACGCTGGCCGAGAAGCGCTCAGAGAGCATGCGGGAGTAGGCTACGTCGAGACCGAACTCGTAAGGGTTGACAATGTAGTCGGTATAACCTACGTA
>JAUNIC010000019.1:0-5758 GCA_030523615.1 Bacteroidales bacterium | reverse complement strand
TGAGAGTGCCTGATAGTCGCCGAGACGATAGTAGCCGACTGCATTGATGAGAGCAATGCCTTCTGTGAGCTGACGGAGCCAAGGAGTATAGCTGAGACCGAAACCGGCACGCGAGATGGTGAAGGGGTACTTGGCGGGGTTCCAGGCTTGTGAATAAACATCAGGATCGGTTGCGGCACCGATATCCCCCATACCTGCTGAACGTGCATCGGAAGCAATGCTCTGTGAGGTGACGGCGGTCTGGACGGGATTGAACTGATCGCTAAGTTCGTCGTCGGCTAATGCCACAACAGGGGTGGCGGCAACGGCGAGGGAAAGGAGGAATTTATAGTTCATTTTTAATTACTGTCGTGTGATGATGAGTTTTTGTGCATCGGTAGCCTTTGATCCGGCGCTGGTATTAACTACCGTTCGGTAGAAATAGATGCCTGCAGGGAGAGGCTCGTGATCATTTCCGCAGAGGTCCCAAGAAAGCGACGAGCTGGTAGCACCTGCATTGACGGGAACGGGCTGCTTATAGACGCAACGACCGCGGGTATCATACACTTCATAGTTTACGAGACCTTCGACGGTGACGTCAGCGGGGAAGTAGGTGATGAACTTGGTCTCAGTGGTCGCGGGATTTCGAGTTGAGGTGACGTAACCATCCTTGCCACCTTCGACAGCTTCGCTGCGTACGATGAAATGAACGTCGGTAATGGTTACGTTGTTATTGACGTCCCAAACTCGAAGCTGCGCGGTATGCTGGCCTCGTTCGAGGCCATTCATATGATAGACGAGCTGACCCTTCTGGTAACTGCCGAAATCGTAGTTGAAGTAGGAGTTGAGGTTGATGGGGTCGTTGTTACGTCCATCGAGGACGAGCTCGATATCGTGACCGAGAGAAATGCCTGCATTGTTGATACCGTAGTCATCCGAGATGTCGGCAATAAGGACAGGATTCTCGTCGGTAATGGTGTAGTCAGGATTGTCGATGCTGTTGATGTAGGCGATGACCTCAGGTCCCTTCACATCGGGTTCTGCCATTTCGCTGGTTCCGTTGAGGCAGAATGATTCGCTGTATCCACTGTACTCCATGCTGTTGTCGCTCTTGTTTGCATAGAGCGATATGCGTCCGGGCTTATTGGAGTAGCTGATATCGCGAGGAATGACAGCTGTGATTTCAAAGCGGCCTGCAGTAGCACTGGTCGTTCCTTTGAAAATGCTCTTGGAACGCTCGGTGTAAACGAAAGGATCCCAAGTTTTATCAACAACGTGGTTGACAACTTGGTTGTTCTTACACACAACTTCTTCTTCGATGTCATAAACGGTAGCAGAAACGCTTCCGTTGAAGGTTTCATCGATTTCGTCGCTTCCTTCAAGGCAGATGTGGCCAGAGAATCGTGCTGCGCTACCTGCAGAGAGCACTTCGAGACCGCTCATCTGGTCTATGGCTTTACCGTTAATGGAGTCGAGCACGACTTTGCCCTTGGGGAACGCGAGTTTAAGAGCAGGGTCGCCAAAACATACATACTTGAGTTTGTTGATGGTGCCATCCCCACCAGTATCGAGGATAGCGGATTTCGCTAAGCGCATGCTTTCACCAAGGGTGTTGTATTCGCCTCGTTCGTTCTTCTGAAAGAGGAAACGAGTATATTCGCAGTTGAACGGGTTGTTATACTGACCGTATACGCCGCGGGTTGCGCAAATGAAGGCTACACTGCCGCCGTCAGGCACGTAGAGCGAAGTTTCAGCTAAATTATTTTTGCCGTTGTCGAACGGATAGATTTCGCAAGAAGCCAATACCCATACAGAAAGATGAGGTGAAAGGGCGGTAGCGAAATCAGGGGTCTGGAGGAGTTTGTAGTGTGAAATGATGTTGGGGCTTCCGTGGCCGCTATAGTTGAAGACGAGTGCACCTTCGGTCATGATCTGACGAATACGTGCCGTGCCTTGAGGGTAAGTGTAGCCGGTAGCAGAAGCTGTCCAATAGTAGCGGTCCCAGTATACTCGCTGTATGTCGAAGTTGGGGGCGTAGGTGTTGATGGTGTTGATGACTCTTTCCGAATCTTTCATATGTCCGTTGCTATCACCATCGTCGCCAAGAAAAGCGAGGGTGTTCTTCCAACTGCCAGTATCTTCGTTGTTGATGTAACGAATAGTCTTGTCAACAAGGAGCTTCGCTTCTTCTTCGGTGAAGCACACCATGCGGCCGAGGGCAATGTCGAGACGCTCGCTTTTGAGCTGCGCGCCTTCACCATCGTCAAGCATACCAAAGAAGTCGTCGCTGACATAACACCACACGGTTCCTACACTTTGCGGATGCTGACTGTCGTCTTGCTCATAGCAAAGAAGGTAGTCGTCTTGACTCTTGCCTTTGTGCTCGGCGGTAACAAAACGATTGTCCCACAAAGATTTACCCATGAAGAGGCAATAACGGGGCATGGCATCTTCATCGCTGCCTGCACGATCGTAGAGCATCTTCAGATAACGGCGATAGGCGTTGGCGTCGGGAGTACCAGAGGAGAACTCGTTATAGAGTTGGTCGGCACGAACCACGCGGTATGTCATGCCTTCGAGCTGCTTGTGCACCTCACCAAGGCGCTCAGCCTGAGCTACGAGTTTACCGTTCGCAGGTACAATAATTACGTAGTCAACATTTGAGTCGGCATGAAGATTCTGGTTCTCGATGACCTTGACAAAGGTGGGGGCGGCATAAGTGAGGCTTTCGTCAAAGAACACAAAGCGACGCTTTCCGCTGGGCACAACACCTTCGAGGACGCTGCCGTCAAGGTGGGTCGGGATTTCTGCCGTGGGACTACCCTGCTGGCCGATGCGCCAAAGATGAGTAGTATTGTTGGCGTCGTCGATGCGAAGGCTGACGGTACCAAGCACCTGAGGACAGAAACTATAGGGAGCCGAGGACAGCTGAAGATGGCGAGGATAGTTGACACGAATATAGTCAAGGCGTCCTTTGTTCTGCGCACTTGCCGTTACCTGGAACACGTTAGTCTCTGTGGGAGAGAGGGCAGACACGTTAGTTGTGAACGAGCCGGATTGGCAGTTTGCATCTTCGCTATCAGCTATGAATGTAGGAACAGAGCAGTTGCCAAGGCTCTTGTTGTTACATGTAAATGCAAAATTCGTGGCAGAGACGAGAGAGGATGCTCCCATATTGACATCTACGGACTTAGTACCTGATGCTTGAATGTTGAAACCAGGAGTGTCAAGACGATAGGTATGGTTGACACCATTCAAGAAATCATAACCGTCGAACATTTTACGACCACCTTCGTACCAACTGAATTCGTCATTATCGAGAATGGCAACGAACGGCACGTCAGATATCACCTTGGGGTTCGTGATTTCAATCTCGGGAAGTGTTTCAACAGTTGCACGAGGATCATTGTTCTCTGTCACAAAATAGTAGCTGGCCGTACTGTAGCAGTTTTGTTCGTGTGTATACTTCTTGGTGGAGCCATTCCATGTGAGGCGAATAGTGCCTTCTGCCCAAAAGAGGATACGTCCATCGGCTGTGGCGAGTACAGGGACCTCAACGAGATCATCAGGGGGAGTGGTCTGTTCTACGGTCTCATCAACATCGGGAAACGCGAAGGTTTCCGTCTGAAGCAAACCACCATAACCATAGACCTTTACCTTGGAGAGGTCGGAGAAGCCCATCTTCTGGATGTCAGCTGCAGTAAGCTGGTAGATGCCTTCTTTGGCCACACAGATCTTTGCCCACTTGCCATTGGCAAGCACACTGTTCTCTGCCCAACGCTCAGTTGCACCTGGTGCTTTGTGGGGTGCGTTGGGCTCAGAGTCGAGAGCCGTTACTTTAACCTGGCAGGACAAGATGCGCTTCCAAATACCTTCGTGACGCACAACGGGGCAGAACGAAATGTCAAGGAAACCTTTCTTTCGTTCAATAACGAGTGTCTTTTCCAGATCGAGGCCTCCCGTGGGAGCGGGTGAGGGCATAAGTATCACGCCCGTGGCGTCGAGCACTTCGTCAGAGGGAATAACGCCTTTCTTCTGCAGTTCACGGATGCTGCGCAATTCCTTGCCGCTGACGGGCTGGAACTCGGGATAGCAGAGCTGAACATCGTAGCCTGCAGGACAGATTTCGCCTACATACACTTCTTCGACGAATCTGGGCATTCTCTCGTTTACGACGTACAAATTAGAGTCGATATGCGCAAAACAAGAATCGCTTGTCAGGATGTCGCCGGCCCATGCTGACTTAGCAAAGGCCAAGAACGACGCAACAACGACAAAGAACAGTTTTCGGATCATATGATAGATTTTTGGGGTTCTTTCACTCAAAAAATACAATTGAGCTTGCGGAACTTTAGTTACTTTATATTGAATTGCAGCACGTTGGCGCCACAATAGTCTTCTTCTACATGTTGATTGATGTGCACTTCTTCAGCATCGCGGATGGTGGAGAGAAGTATCACGTCGCCCTGTCGCAGGGTGAAGTATTTCGACACTTCGGCAATTGCCCTTGCGGCTTCTTGCTGAAGTTCTGCGCTGGGTGACACGTTGAGCCACTCGCCCACGCTGATACATTCGTCGAATGTGCGGCCGATGGCGGCAGGAAGTGCGGGAGCTTCCATACGAGAGCAGAGGGTGATGGCATCATAATATCGCGAGGCGAAACGCTCGCTGATAGACCTGCCCAACCTACAGATGTGCACAGCCTGATGGATGTGCATCATGCAGGGTTCGGCATAGTCGGGGATGAAGAACGGACGTTTGTTGATGTGCAACGCCGTGTCGGGCATCACATATATATCAAACGGCCGTTCTTCATTTTTATTGTACAGACAGGTGATAAATTTCATTAAAACTTATCAATCGGTTTAAAATTCAGCAGTTTTCGGGGTACGAGGGAAGGGGATGACGTCGCGGATGTTGGCCATACCCGTTACGAAGAGGATGAGGCGCTCGAAGCCGAGACCGAAGCCGCCGTGGGGGCAGGAACCGAAGCGGCGAGTGTCGAGGTACCACCACATATCCTTCATGGGGATGTTACGCTCTTCGATTTCGCCCATAAGCTTGTCGTAATTCTCCTCACGGACAGAACCACCGATGATTTCGCCGATAGAGGGGAAGAGGACGTCGGTACCCTGAACGGTCTGCTCCTGGGGAACGCCATTGCAGGTGGGCACTTCGTCGTCGATCTTCATGTAGAAGGCCTTGATCTTCTTGGGATAGTGGGTCATGATGACAGGCTTCTTGAAGTACTCCTCAACGAGGTAACGCTCGTGCTCGCTGGCAAGGTCATCGCCCCAGTTGCAGGGGAATTCAAACTTCTTGCCCTTGGCGATAGCCTCCTGAAGAATCTCAATACCCTTGGTGTAGTCGAGACGGACGAAGTCTTCCTTCAGCACGCCTTCGAGACGGTCGATGAGTCCCTTATCAATCATCTTATTAAGGAATTCGAGGTCGTCCTTGCAATTGTCGAGAGCCCAACGTACGCAATACTTGATGAAGTCTTCCTCAAGAGTCATAAGGTCGTCGAGGTCGATGAAGCAAACCTCGGGCTCGACCATCCAAAACTCTGCAAGGTGGCGGGGGGTGTTGCTGTTTTCGGCACGGAAGGTGGGGCCAAAGGTGTAGATGGAGCCGAGTGCGGTTGCACCAAGCTCGCCTTCAAGCTGACCGCTGACGGTGAGACTGGTCTGCTTGCCGAAGAAGTCATCGTCGTAGATGATAGAACCGTTCTCGTCCTTCTTGAGGTCGTAGAGGTTCTTTGTGGTCACCTGGAACATCT
>JAUNIC010000200.1:2972-5181 GCA_030523615.1 Bacteroidales bacterium | reverse complement strand
GAAACTGCGACTGCTGGACGAACCACCGCGAGAGTAGCTCTGACCTCCAGTAGTAGTGCGACTGCCTGTGGCGCTGCTGCCGCTGTATCGGCTGCCGCTGCCAGCACCGTAGCGAGAGCTTGTGGTGCCGCCGCGACCATTGTTGAAGGTGCGGGTGCCTGAGTTGTTGGTACCGGAGTATGAGGTGCCGGTAGAGCGTCCACCGCGAGTAGCGGTGCCACGGGTACCAGAGGTAGTGCCGCGATTAGCCATCTGGGTGCCGCCACGGCTGAAGTTGTGTCCGCTCAGACGGCCGTTGGAGCGACCCGTCTGTGTCCAACCATTACCCCATCCGGAGTTGGTCCAACCCCAGCAGTGGTTCCAATAGTAGTGATCCCATCCGTGAGGACCACCCCAGTAGCAGCAGGGATCCCATCCCCAGCCGTAGTGGCCGTAGTAGCCATAGTGGCCCCAGCCCCAATAGCCGGAATAGTGCCAGGGATTCATCCAACCACCGTAGTAGCCACCATAGTACCAAGGATCATACCACATGTCGTACCAAGTGCTGTAGTACCAGGGATCGTAGTAACCGAGGTCGTAATAGTAGTCATCGTAGTAGGGCGAAGCATAGAGCGAAGCACGGGGCGAGCGGAAACGCACGATGCGACCCGTTGCGCTGTAGTCCTCGTCAGAGCCATAGTAGCCGTCGACAGCGACGGTGTCAACCTCTACAGAGTCGTTGGTAGCCACGAGCAAACCATTGCCGCGACGATTATAAGTATCGACATCCATCGAGCCGTTCACACGGTAGTCGGCCCAAGTGTCGTGATCGTAGCCCTCGAGGGGAGCGTAAGTCGATTCGTAGTCGTCGGTAGCGGCCCACTGCTGAGCCTGACGCTGTGACTGGCGCTCTTTCTGGATGGCCTTCTTGGTGGGAACGAAGTAAACGTCGTCCTGTGCCATTGCTGCGCTGGAGGCAAGTCCGAACGCGAGGAGAGTAAAGAGTACCTTTTTCATAATTCCTTTAATTTAGATTGTGTTTGTGATTGTTTGATGGTGCGAAATTAGGAAAAATCTTTCAATTCTGCCATATTTTTGCAAGAATAAATGCACATTTTCCGTAGAATTTAACATTCTGTAAACTTTTCACATGGCAAAGGTTAATGATTTCAACACTTTTTCGTACCTTTGCGCTCAAATTCAAAGCACAAACATCCATGTACACTCCCGACAAAGCACAATACACCATATTTAAAGTAAAAGAGCCCGCACAGCTGCTCGATTTCATCCAGACTTCGCTCAACGGCATCAGTCGCTCCAAGGCCAAAGCCATTCTGCAGGGCGGCGGCATCCGTGTGGACCGCAAGAACATCACTCAGTACGACTACGAGCTGCGTCCCGGCATGACGGTCGAGATTTCCAAGCGCAAGAAGGGCGTTCAGCTCGTCAGCAAGTTTGTGAAGCTCGTCTACGAAGACCGCCACATCTGTGTCATCGAGAAGAACATCGGCATCCTCTCCATGGCCACCGACCACCACCAGTTCTGCGTCAAGACCGTGCTCGACGACTATTTCCACAAGAGCCGCCAGAAGTGCACGGCGCACGTGGTCCATCGTCTCGACCGCGACACCAGCGGCCTGCTCGTCTACGCCAAGACCATCGAGGCCGAACAGATTCTGGAACACAATTGGCGCCAGATTGTCACCGACCGTCGCTACGTGGCGTTGGCTTCGGGTCGCATGGAGCAGGAGGCCGGCACCGTCAAGTCGTGGCTCAAGGACAATAAGGCATACTTCACCTACAGCAGCCCCATCGACAACGGCGGCAAATATGCTGTAACCCATTTTCGTACGCTCCGCACCAACGACCACTACAGCCTCGTGGAACTGAAGCTCGAGACGGGTCGTAAGAACCAGATTCGTGTGCATCTGCAAGATCTGCGTCATCCCGTCTGCGGCGACATCAAGTACGGCAACGGTGACGATCCCATCGGCCGTCTCTGCCTCCACGCTTTCCGCCTCGACTTCCACCACCCCATCACGGGCGAACCCATGCATTTCGAGACGCCCATGCCTAAGGCCTTCCTCTCCGTCTTCAAGGAGAAATTTGTGAAGGAATTGGAGAAGAACCAGCAGTAACATTCAGAACCTCAAAAAACAAGAAAAAAGGGTACACCGCAACCACGCGATGTACCCTCTTTTCATATCAACTCGAGAAATCGAAAAATCGG
>JAUNIC010000200.1:0-2962 GCA_030523615.1 Bacteroidales bacterium | reverse complement strand
GAAAGTTAGAAACGCAAGCGAAGCGAGCAGAGCTCGAGCGAGAAAAGTTCTTGCCTTGCAAGCGGCAGAGCCGAGCGAGAAAATCACTCCCCGATCATGGCGAGGAACTCGTCCTCATTGACGAGACGCACACCGAGTTTCTGCGCCTTCTCCAACTTCGACGGGCCCATATTTTCACCAGCGAGGATGAAGCTCGTCTTCTTGCTGATGGAGCTCACATTTTTTCCGCCGTGCTGCTCAATGAGCTGTTTGTACTCCTCGCGGCTGTGGTGGCTGAAAGTGCCGCTGATGACGATGCCGAGTCCCTCGAGCGAGGTGCCCAGCTGCACCTGTTCGGGCATCTCCATCTGCAAGCCGAAAGCAGTGAGACGATCCACAAGAGCAGCGTTGTCGGGATTCTCGAAATAGTCCAGCACACTCTGCGCAATGATGTCGCCAATACCCTCAACGGCAAGGAGTTCGTCCTTCGTGGCGCGGCGCAGATTGTCCATCGTCCTTACGGCCGAAGCAAGGGCCTTGGCAGCCACTTTGCCCACAAAACGGATGCCGAGAGCATAGAGCACGCGATCGAAGGGCACCTGGCGGCTGTCGTCGATGGCGCGGAGAATGTTCTGTCCACTCTTCTTCGAGAAAATGTCGTGCAGCATCACGTCCTCCTCGGTTTGCGAGAAAAGGTCCATGGGCGTTTCGGCACGCTGGCGGAGTGTGTAGAGGTCAGTCACGTCGTGAATGAGTCCATTCTGGAAGAACTTGTCGACCACCTCAGCACCGAGGCCCATAATGTTCATGGCGTCGCGGCTGACGAAGTGCTCAATGCGCCCTTTCAGCTGCGGCGGGCAATGGGTATCGTTGGGACAGTAGTGCGCTGCCTCTCCTTCGTAACGAACGAGCTGTGCGCCGCATTCCGGACACGTCTTGATGAACTCCACCTTGGCGCCCAGCGTCTCGTCGCGCTTTCTCTCTTCCACACCGACAATCTGCGGGATGATTTCGCCGGCCTTCTCCACATATACATAGTCGCCCACGTGGAGATCAAGCTGTGCGATGATGTCCTCGTTGTGGAGCGATGCACGCTTCACCGTCGTACCCGCCAGCAGCACGGGATCCATGTTGGCCACGGGTGTCACAGCGCCCGTTCGACCGACTTGAAACGTCACTTCATTCAGTCGTGTTAAGGCTCTCTCTGCCTGAAACTTATAGGCGATGGCCCAACGGGGACTTTTCGCCGTATAGCCGAGCATTTCCTGTTGTCTCAGGCTGTTAACCTTCAGCACGATGCCGTCGGTAGCCACGGGCAGCGAATGGCGTGCCTCGTCCCAATAGTCGATGTAGTCGTAGATGTCTTGTAGCGAGTGTGCCAGTTTCATGGCGTCGCTGATCTTGAAGCCCCATGCACGGGCCGTCTGCATGTTGTCGTAGTGACTCACGGTGGGGATGCCGTCGCCGAGGAGATAGTAGAGGTAGGCGTCGAGCTGTCGATGGGCCACAACGCGGCTGTTCTTGCTCTTCAGCGTACCGCTGGCAGCGTTGCGCGGATTGGCAAAGAGAGCGTCACCGTCGCGCTCGCGTTCTTCGTTGAGGCGGTCAAAACTCTGCCAGGGCATGAGGATTTCGCCACGGATCTCGAAGCGCTGCGGGAAGGGATTGGCGGCATCCGTACGCTGCAGCTGCAGGGGAATGGAGGCGATGGTGCGCACATTCTGCGTCACATCGTCGCCGCGCACACCGTCACCACGCGTCAGGGCACGCACAAGCTGTCCGTCTTCGTAGATGAGCGAGATGCTGAGACCGTCGAATTTCAGTTCACAGCAAACCTCGAAGTCTTGACCCTCAAGTCCCTGTTGCACACGCTCATAGAACTCGCGCACATCGTCGCGGTTGTAGGTGTTGCCGAGCGAGAGCATAGGGTGCTCGTGGGGGTAGGAGGCAAAGTCGTTCTGCAGGTCGCTGCCCACACGCTGCGAGGGACTGTTGGCATCGTAAAGCTCGGGATGCTGCGCCTCCAAGTCCATAAGTTCACGCATCAGTGCGTCGAACTCCTGGTCGCTGATCGTGGGAGCATTGTCCACGTAGTAGCGATGGTTGTGCTGGTGCAGTTCGGCACGCAGCTGAAGTATTCTGTCGGTCGTTTCCATTCGGTTTTTACATTTTTCGCTGCAAAGATACGGATTATTTCAGAAATAATTACTAAATTTGCACGCAAATTATTGTTCGCTCATCACTTTTAACTCATAACGGAACAAACATAATGCGAATCGACATCATATCTGTCGTGCCCGAATCGCTCGACAGCTTCATCAACACCTCTATCTTAGCACGTGCGCAAAAGAAGGGTCTTGTAGAGATCCACGTCCACAATCTGCGCGACTACACCAAGGACAAGCATCGTCGTGTCGACGACTATCCCTATGGTGGCGCAGCAGGCATGGTCATCCAGTGTCAGCCCATCTTCGACTGCATCGAGGCGCTCAAAGCGGAGCGCGACTACGACGAGATCATCTTCACGGCTCCCGACGGCGAAAAGTTTGACCAGCCCATGGCCAACGAGCTGTCGTTGAAGGAGAACATCATCATCCTCTGTGGCCACTACAAGGGCATCGACTACCGCATCCGCGAGAACATCATCACGAAGGAGGTCTCCATTGGCGACTACGTGCTGACGGGCGGCGAACTTGCTGCGGCATGCATGACGGACGCCATCGTGCGCATCATTCCCGGCGTCATCGGCGACGAGCAGAGCGCGCTTTCCGACTCGTTCCAGGACAATCTCCTCGAGCCTCCCGTCTACACGCGTCCGGCCGAATACAACGGTTGGCGTGTGCCCGACATTCTCCTCTCGGGCCACGATGCCAAAATTGCCGAGTGGGAACTTGAACAGAGCCTCGCCCGCACCAAGCGCCTCCGCCCCGACCTGCTGAAATGACAAGAGAACTAGAATAGCCAGAAAATCTAGAATAGCCAG
>JAUNIC010000018.1 GCA_030523615.1 Bacteroidales bacterium | reverse complement strand
GACCTTAACGACCATAAAGTCCATACCTCCTAAAGACCCGACAGTCCTTAAAGTCCTTAACTCCCCAGAAAACAAAAAACAACACTACTATAAATGAATTTCAAAAGCATTATTTCTAAAATTTTCGGCAGCAAGTTCTCCCGCGACATGAAGGAGATTCAGCCTTGGGTTGAAAACTGCAAAGCTGCCCACGAAGCCCTTATGGGCCTCAGCAACGACGAACTCCGTGCACGCACGCCCATCCTTCGTGAGAAGATCCAGGGCGCTGCCGCCGATCTCAACGCAAAGATCGCTGAGCTGAAGGCAAAGATCGAAGAGACGCCTATCGAAGACCGCGAACCCATCTTCACCCAGATTGACAAGCTGGAGAAGGAAGTACTCGAAGTTCTCGACAAGGCCCTCGACGAAAACCTCCCCGAAGCCTTCGGCATCATGAAGGAGACCGCTCGCCGCTTCACCGAGAACGAGACCATCGAGGTCACCGCTACCGACAACGACCGCATGCTCGCCCTCACCAAGGACTTCGTCGAAATCAGCGCCGACGGCAAGACCGCCATATACCACAACCACTGGCGCGCCGGTGGTAACGACACCCTCTGGAACATGGTGCACTACGACGTGCAGCTCTTCGGTGGTGTTGTCCTCACCCAGGGTAAAATCGCCGAGATGGCCACCGGTGAAGGTAAGACCCTCGTGGCTACCTGCCCCGTTTTCCTCCGCGCGCTGGCCGGCCGCGGCGTTCACGTTGTGACCGTCAACGACTACCTCGCCAAGCGCGACGCCGAGTGGATGGGTCCCCTCTACATGTTCCACGGACTCACCGTCGACTGCATCGACAAGCACCAGCCCAACAGCGCAAGCCGTCGTGCCGCCTACGATGCCGACATCACCTTCGGTACGAACAATGAGTTCGGCTTCGACTACCTCCGCGACAATATGGCCATGCGTCCTGAGGACCTCGTACAGCGCAAGCACTACTACGCCATTGTCGACGAGGTCGACTCCGTGCTTATCGACGACGCCCGTACGCCGCTCATCATCTCCGGTCCCGTTCCCAAGGGCGAGCAGCAGATGTACGAACAGTATCAGCCCCTCGTGGAGCAGCTCGTCGGCGTGCAGCGCACCTTCGCCTCACAGCTCCTCGCCGAGGCCAAGAAGCTCATCGCCAGCGAAACGCCCGAAGAGCAGGACCAGGGTTTCCTCCTCCTCTTCCGTTCCTACAAGGCGCTTCCCAAGAACAACGCCCTCATCAAGTTTCTCTCCGAGCCCGGCATCAAGGCTGGTATGCTCAAGAAGGAGGAATACTACATGGAGAACAACAACAAGAAGATGCCCGAGGCCGTAAGACCCCTCTTCTTCGTGGTCGACGAGAAGCAGAAGTCCTGCGAACTCACCGACAAGGGTACCGCATGGCTCTCTGAGAAGGTGAAGAATCCCGACCTCTTCGTTCTCCCCGACATCACCTCACAGCTCTCGGCCCTCGAGACGCAGAACCTCACCGAGGAAGAGCGCGTGGCCAAGAAGGACGCCCTCCTCGCCGACTACGCCGTGAAGAGCGACCGCGTGCACACTCTCCAGCAGCTCCTCAAGGCCTACACCATGTTCACCCTCAACGATGACTACGTTGTGATGGACGGTCAGGTGAAGATCGTCGACGAGCAGACGGGCCGTATCATGGAAGGCCGCCGTTGGAGCGACGGTCTGCACCAGGCTGTCGAGGCCAAGGAGCACGTGAAGGTAGAAGCTGCCACCCAGACCTACGCCACCATCACGCTCCAGAACTACTTCCGTATGTATCACAAGCTCGCAGGTATGACCGGTACGGCCATCACCGAAGCTGGCGAGTTCTGGAACATCTACAAGCTCGACGTCGTAGAAATTCCCACCAACAAGCCTATCGCCCGCGACGATATGAACGACCGCGTGTACCGTACCCAGCGTGAGAAGTACAACGCCGTCATTGACGAAATCGAACTCATGCGCACCTCAGGCCGTCCCAGCCTTGTGGGTACAACGAGCGTCGAAATCTCCGAGCTCCTCAGCAAGCTCCTCAAGATCCGCAAGATTCCCCATCAGGTGCTCAACGCCAAGCTCCACCAGAAGGAGGCCGACATCGTGGCCCTCGCCGGTCAGAGCACCGAAGGCACCGTCTACGTAGCCACCGACGGCCGCGCATTCAGCGACAAGAACGTGGCCAACAACTGGCAGAAGCGCGTCAACGACCTCGCCGCCTCTGGCGCGAAGGACGCTGCTCCCGCTGGCGAAATCCACGAAGAGACCCGTCTGCTCGGCGCCGTGACCATCGCTACCAACATGGCCGGTCGTGGTACCGACATCAAGCTCTCCGACGCTGTGAAGCAAGCCGGTGGTCTCGCCATCATCGGTACCGAGCGCCACGAAAGCCGCCGCGTCGACCGTCAGCTCCGTGGTCGTTCCGGCCGTCAGGGCGACGTCGGTTCCAGCGTATTCTTCATCTCGCTCGAAGACAAACTCATGCGCCTCTTCGGTTCTGAGCGCATCGCCGGCGTGATGGACAAGATGGGCTTCAAGGAGGGCGAGATGCTCGAATCCTCCATGATCAGCAACAGCGTAGAGCGTGCGCAGAAGAAGGTCGAAGAGAACAACTTCGGTATGCGTAAGCACCTCCTCGAGTACGACGACGTGATGAACCAGCAGCGTACCATCATCTACGAGAAACGCCGCCACGCCCTCATGGGTGAGCGCATCGGCATGGACATCGCCAACATGATTTGGGACCGCTGCGTCGAAATCATCAGCAACTACGAGTACAACGACTGCCGCGAGCGCTTCCTCGAAATCTTCTCTATGGAGTGCCCCTTCACTGGCGAAGAGCACCACGACGCACGCCGCGGCAACACCAAGGCCGAGGCTCTCTATGAGAAGGCCTTCCAGGCTGCCATGGAGGCGTTTAACCGCCGCGTCGACGCCATCGCCGAAACAGCCTTCCCCGTGCTTAAGCAGATCTTCGAGGACCAGGGCAACCAGTACGACAAGGTGCAGATTCCCATCAGCGACGGCAAGTTCGTCTACAACATGAACTGCAACCTCCGCGAGTCCGTCGAGAGCCACTGCAAGAACATCGTCAAGGAGTTCGAGAAGATGATTCTCCTCCGCAACATCGACGACGCCTGGAAGGAGAACCTCCGCCTCCTCGACGAACTGAAGCACTCTGTCCGCAACGTAAGCTACGAGCAGAAGGATCCTCTCGTGGTCTACAAGATCGAGGCCGTTGAGCTCTTCAACCAGATGGTCAACACCATCAACGACCAGGCCGTAGCCACCCTCATGCGTGCCCGCATCCCTATGCAGCAGCAATAGTCCCCCTCCTTTAATATTATTAATAACCCCAATAATACTAACCAAACCTAAAAAACTCATTATGAAAAAGTACAACTTTACCGCAGGTCCCTGCATCCTCGCTCCCGAGGTACTCAAGGGCACAGCTGATGCTTGCATCGAATTCGACGGCATGGGTCTCTCACTCATGGAGATCTCTCACCGCAGTAAGAACTTCCAGAAGGTCATGGACGAAGCCCAGGCCCTCGTAAAGGAACTCCTCAACCTCCCCGAAGACTACGAAGTACTCTTCGTTGGTGGTGGTGCCAGCACCCAGTTCTGCTACATGCCCTACAACCTCCTCGAGAAGAAGGCTGCTTATCTCAATACCGGTGTTTGGGCCAAGAAGGCCATGAAGGAAGCCAAGCTCTTCGGCGAAGTCGTTGAAATCGCTTCCAGCGCTGCCGACAACTACACCTACATCCCCAAGGAGTACGAAATCCCCGCCGACGCCGACTACCTCCACATCACCACCAACAACACCATCTACGGTACCGAGCTCCACCACGATATCGACAGCCCCATCCCCGTTGTTGCCGACATGAGCTCCGACATCTTCAGCCGCGTGTTCGATCCCACCAAGTACGCTGTTATCTACGGTGGTGCACAGAAGAACCTCTCCATCGCCGGTGTAACCTTCGTCATCATCCGCAAGGACATGCTCGGCCGCGTAAGCCGTGAGCTCCCCACCATGATCGACTACCGCACCCACGCCAACAAGGGCAGCATGTTCAACACTCCTCCCGTAGTGCCCATCTACACCGCTCTCCTCACCCTCCGCTGGATGAAGGCCAACGGTGGTGTGCCCGAGATGGAGCGTCGCGCCAAGGAGCGTGCCGAACTTCTCTACGCCGAGATCGACCGCAACAGCCTCTTCCACGGCCCCGTGACCTGCAAGGAAGACCGCTCTTACATGAACATCTGCTTCGTTCTCAACGAAGAGTACAAGCACCTCGAAGCTGAATTCCTCGAGTTCGCTACCGCCCGCGGTATGCACGGCATCAAGGGTCACCGCGACGTAGGTGGTTTCCGCGCCAGCTGCTACAACGCTATGCCCCTCGAAGGCGTACAGGAACTCGTAAAGGTAATGCAGGAGTTCGAAGCTGCGCACAAGTAAAGAGACCCCACCCCTACCCTCCCCGAGCGGGGAGGGAGCATATACTACATCTGTTCAACCTCAATATGCCCCACAAACCTTTCCCCCCGCTCGGGGGGTTAGGGGGGTCGCCTTATGAAAGTTCTCATCCTCACCGAAAAACCCTTCGCTCCTGCCGCTGTTGCAGGCATCCGCGAAATCCTCGAAGGCGCTGGCCACGAAGTTGCCACCCTCGAAAAATATACTGAACGCGCCCAGGCTCTCGAAGCCGTAAAGGACGCCAACGCGCTCATCATCCGCTCCGACAAAGTCGACGCAGAAGTTATGGCCGCCGCTCCCGAACTCAAGATCGTTGTTCGTGCCGGTGCTGGCTATGACAACGTTGACCTCGCCGCAGCCACCGAGCGCGGCATCGTCGTGATGAACACTCCCGGCCAGAACGCCAATGCCGTTGCCGAACTCGTCTTCGGTATGCTCGTCTTCGGCGTACGCCAGTTCTTCACCGGCAAGGCCGGTTCTGAACTCCTCGGCAAGCGCCTCGGCATCCTCGCCTTCGGTAATGTAGGCCGCAACGTGGCTCGCATCGCCAAGGGCTTCGGCATGGACGTGTGGGCTTACGACGCTTACTGCCCCGCAGAAGCCATCGAAGCTGCAGGCGTTCACGCCGCTGCCAGCCAGGCCGAACTTTTCGCCGAGTGCGACGTCATCAGCCTCCACATTCCCGCTACTGCCGAGACCAAGGGCAGCATCAACGGTGCTCTCTGCGGCACCATGAAGAAGGGCGCCATCCTCGTCAACACCGCTCGTAAGGAAGTCATCGACGAGGCCAGCCTCCTCGCCCTCATGCAGGAGCGTACCGACCTCCGCTACCTCACCGACATCAAGCCCGACGCCGATGCCGACTTCGCCGCCAAGTGCGAGGGCCGCTACTTCGCTACTCCCAAGAAGATGGGTGCCCAGACCGCTGAAGCCAACGTCAACGCCGGCCTCGCAGCAGCACGCCAGATCTGTGGCTACTTCGCAGACGGCTGCACCAAGTTCCAGGTGAACAAGTGACCCCCCTCAGTCCCCCCGAGCGGGGGGAAGAGGTCACTACTTCAATTCAATAATCATCTATAAAACTGTTCACCCCCTACAGTAACCATTCCCCCCGCTCGGGGGGTTAGGGGGGTCGACCTTATGCCCCGCATCAAACCTTTCCGCGGCATCCGTCCGCCCCAAGATCTTGTTGAACTCGTCGAGAGCCGTCCCTACGACGTGCTCGAAAGCGACGAAGCCCGCGTAGAAGCTGGCGATAACGAGAAGAGCCTCTATCATATCATCAAGCCCGAAATCAACTTCGAGCCCGAATGCTCCGAGTACGACGAGCGCTGCTACACCGAAGGCGCACGCCAGTTCCGCCTCTTCCAGGAGAACGGCTGGCTCGTACAGGACGAAGAGGAAAACTACTACCTCTACGCCCAGGCCATGACCCACCGCGACGGCCAGCTCCACTGGCAGTACGGCCTCGTTGTCTGCGCTCACGTTGACGACTACATGAACGGCGTCATCAAGAAGCACGAGCTCACTCGTCGCGACAAGGAAGACGACCGTATGCGCCACGTCCGCGAGACCAACGCCAACGTCGAACCCGTATTCCTCGCCTTCAAGCACAACCCCGCTCTCCTTGCCCTCATCGACAAGGTTGCCGCACAGACTCCCGTCTACGACTTCGTTGCTCCCATTGATGGCTTCAGCCACAAGTTCTGGGTCATCAGCGACGCTGCCGACAAGGCCCTCATCACCGAGGAATTCGCCAAGATGGACGCCCTCTACATCGCCGACGGTCACCACCGTTCTGCCGCCGCCGCTCGCGTAGGCGCTGAGAAGGGCGCAGGCCCCGATGCCGAAAGCTCCTTCTACATGGCCGTCTGCTTCCCCGCAGAGCAGCTCACCGTCCTCGACTACAACCGCGTCGTAAAGGACCTTAACGGCAACACGAAGGAAGAATTCCTCCAGAAGCTCGCCGTCAACTTCGACGTTGAGTGCAAGGGCGCTGAGGAGTGGCATCCCGAGCACGCACACCAGTTCGCCCTCTATCTCGATGGCGAGTGGTACGCTCTCGAAGCCCACGCCGGCACCTTCGATCCCACCGATCCCATCGGTGTCCTCGACGTTGACATCAGCAGCCGCCTCATCCTCCAGGACATCCTCGAGATCGGCGACCTCCGCTCCTCAAAGCGCATCGACTTCGTCGGTGGTCTCCGTGGCTACGGCGAACTCAAGCGCCGCGTCGACAGCGGTGAGATGGTAGCCGCCCTCGCCCTCTTCCCCGTCAGCATGGATCAGGTCATGAACATTGCCGACACCGGCAACATCATGCCTCCCAAGGCCACATGGTTCGAGCCCAAGCTCCGCTCCGGTCTCGTCATCCACAGCCTTGACTAAGGTTCTCATCTAAACGATCTCCCAACTTTTCCCCGTGGAAAATTTGGGGGATTCGTTTTTTATTTGTACCTTTGCCGCAGAAACTGAGGAATTTATGAAAAGACCCGAAATCGTTGCAAAGATTCAGCAAGCCATCACCGGCATTAAGGGTATGCAGGTGTGGCTTTATGGCAGTGAAGCACGCGAAGAAGCTCGCCCCGACAGCGACATTGATTTGCTTGTTTTACTTCAAAAATCGCGTGTAACTCTCACAGACAGAATGCACGTTGCAGGTCTTTTCAACACCATAGAGCTCGACACAGGCGTGCTTATCAACACCTTCATACAAACAGAACAGCAATGGAATGACAGCAACAGCGCATTCCATCAGAGTGTGACACGTGAAAGAATTGCCTTATGACAAACGAAATCGTTCAGAAAAGACTCGCGACAGCCAAGGGGCTATTGCACGAGATTGACGTCAATATGCAATTCCAATTTTGGAACTCAACCGTCAATCGTATGTACTACGCCTGCTTCCATGCCGTTAGAGCGCTACTTTACCATCTGGGTATAGAAGATGTGAAGAAACATAGCGGGACGCGTCACATGTTCAATCAGCACGTCATTCTCCCAGGGCTGATAAGCAAAGAATGGTCGCAATTCTATGCCGTCATCTTCGACTGCCGCTCAAGTGCTGATTACGAAGACGAGCAAGAATACGACAAAGAAACAGTCGAAGAACTCTATCCTAAAGTCAAGGAATTTGTTGCCCTAATCGAAAAAATCATTACCACCTCTGGCGTTAGTCAAGCATAAGCATAACCATCACATATACTAGATCTCCCAACTTTTCCCCATGGAAAATTTGGGGGATTCGTTTTTTTGGAGTACCTTTGCGCGCCGAAATGGGAATGGTCCCATTCGGCAGTAAAAACAGGAAACGCGCCTCAAATGCTTTTTGCGTGTCCTCTGCTGGAGGGTCCAATAGAAAATGGCGCCCTTTTCCAGTTTCCCCTTAGGGTCTAAAAGTATATAGTTTCCATAAAAAATCCGATTGTTATGATTTATATTCTCTCGCAAATGGCGCTGCTCTTTGGCGTCGTCATCATCGGTTTCGGCAGCGCAAAGCTGGGCGTATGGCCCGCATCACTCAACAAACCCATCTCCACATTCGTCCTCAAGGTCACAGCGCCCATGCTCATCCTCTCCTCCGTCATGGGCGACGGCCTCGTCTTCGAACGCGACGAAATCATCGGCATCCTCTGGGTCGCCGTGGTCAACTACCTCGTCATCTTCCCCCTCGCCATGCTCACCCCCTGGGCATGGACCCTCTGCGGTCGCCTCTTCAAACGCGATGGGCGCCCCAGCATGGAAGAATACCTCCGCGGACAGCTGCGCTTCATGACGGCCTTCGGCAACGTCACCTTCATCGGTTTCCCCGTCGTCAGCGCCATCTTCGGCCCTCGCGCACTCTTCTATGCCGCCGTACTCACCATCCCCTTCAATCTCCTGATGTACACCATCGGCGAGGTCTTCATCGCTGGCGGCAATCCCGCAGGCGCCATCAAGCGCAAACACCTTCTCTCCCCCTGCACCGTAGCCGCCGCCATGACCGTTGTCCTGGCATTCTTCAAACTCGACTACCCTCCCCTCATGGTGCGTTTCTTCCACCTCGTGGGCGACATGACCATCCCCGCCGCCCTCATCATCATCGGCTCCACGCTGGCCGGAATGCCCAAACGCGCCATGCTCGGCAGCTGGTTTGGCTACCGCGTCTCGGCTGTGCGCCTCATCCTCGTTCCCGCCGTGGTGTGGCTCGTTCTCTGGGCCCTCGGCACCGATCCCTTCACCATGCAGGTAGCTGTCGTCCTGAGCGGCATGCCCGTGGGCGTCAACGGCGTCATGTTCTGCCTGAAGTACGAGAAGGACGAACGCCTTATGGCGCAGACCATCTTCCTCTCCACCGCCCTCAGCATGCTCACCATCCCCATCATGGCCATGATCATCAAATGACCGTCCCGGACTTGAGAGATATTTTTATCCCGAATTTTAGAATTTTAGAATTTACGTGTCAAGACTGACGCAATTCTCTAATTCTCAAATTCGGGATAATCATTTTTGAAAGCGCACTATCGTACCACCTTTTTGCCATTCACGATGTAGACGCCGTGGAGGGCGGAGGCTACGGCGCGGCCCTGAAGATCGTAGATGCGGGGCATGCCGTCAGTGGTGCTTTGGGCGGAAGCATCGAATACATTCTTCACGCCATCGGGCGTAACGCCCAGCGCAGCGAGATACGCCTTATATGCAGCAGTAAGCACATCAATGTCCTCCTGACTGGCCTCAGCAATCTTGCGCGCAGCTTCGAGAGCCGCCAGCAATGCATCAGCCTCAGCGCGGTGGGAGCTGTTCAAACTCTCACGCGTGGCCTTGTTAAGTTGGAAGTCACCGCAATGCCAATAAGCGCGATTGTTCGTCGTTTCGTCGGCCCAGAAACGCAGATAGAGCGCCTTCTCTTCCAAGAAGAAACTCTTCTTCTCCGTCATACCCTGACCCGAATTGGGCATACTGATGTACGCAGCATGGGTGAAGTTCTGGCCGTCAGTCGAAGATTCCACATCAAGGAGCGTCACCTGATCATTGGCAGCACCAGCGCGACGCACAAACGTCATGAGCACCGTGCCGTCGATCTCCTCGTCAAGCGCCACCTGCAGCCAGTCGCTGTGCATGGGGCGGTTGTTGCCCTGGTGCCAGTTGCTGTGCCAGAAAGTGTCCGCCTTACCATCGAGAAGATTGTTGAGACTACCCTCCTGCGGGTCATTATTGTTGGTGGAGAACTGATTATTGCGGGTAATGAGATTCGGGCCAAACTCCACAGCTTCGTTGGCGTCGTACGTCGTCTGCGCCTCGTCGATGAGTTTCTCCAGGTCGTTCTGCAGATTCGCCTCAACGACCACCTTGATCGTCATCGTCATACCGCTGCCATCGTTCGCCTCGGCCGTCACAGTCGTTTCGCCGGGAGCCACACCCGTGATAGCGCCATCGTTGACGGTAGCAATACCCTCGTCAGCCGACGTCCAGGTGAGCGTCTTGTTGCTCGCGTCGAGCGGAGCCACGACGTAGGCAGGAGCCTTGGCGCGGCCAGCGGGCACAGTCACCACGGCGTCCTCGAAGTGCAAGTCATTGACGAGCACAAGCGAGCCGCTCGTGTCGAGACCATCGAACATATACACGCTACTGCCGGGGAGCGTCACGCTGAGCGGCGTGTCGATGTCGATGGGCTGACCTTCGGTGAGACCGCTGAGTGCCTTCTGGTCGTCGAAGGGCTTCTGGAGAGTGATGCTCGTCTTCACGCTCGTGGGAATGTTGAGCGCCTCGCGGAGCGTGAACTTGAACGTCTGGCTCGACGACCTACCGTTGCGGAGCGTGAGGACAGCCTTGTTGCCGTTCCACGCAGCCCAACCGTACACGTTCTCCGTCGTCGTATAAGGATCGTTGCCCACCCAGTGGATGTCGGGGAGCACGTCAGCGTTGGCGCGCTGCCACTTGATGAGGTCAGCCATATCCTTCCAGAGCGCACCGGCAGTCGTAGCGTCAGCGGGATCCTTCTGGATCGTGTTCATCAGTTCATAGTCGCAATACAGTTCCACCTGACCACTACCGCAAGCAAAGGCACAGCGGAGCTCGTTCAGCACACTCTTGTAGTCGCGAGGCATGGCCACGGTGTCACCGCCGCCAAACTGCGTAAGGATAAATCCGTGGGTCATCATCGAGTTGATGGTCATCAGCGGACTTTCCTGCACGAAATGCTCGTAGACGAGGTTGTCGCGATACGTTATCCAGCGCTCGCGGGTGTTGGAGTTGTTGCCCTTCAGACCGTGGTCATTCTCCTGACGCCACACAGCATCGCTGATGTTGAGCCAGAGGGGCGAAGCCCACGTGCCGACGGTAGTGTTGAAGAAGATATCGGGCTTGATGTTGTAGCGGATATCGTTCTCCACGCTGATGATGCCTTCAGCATCCTCCTCGCCGTTCGTCGCCTTCATGTTGGGGCCGTAAGCCGTGCCGAGGCTGCTGATGCCGTCGAACTTGAAGTAGCGGAAGTCGTAGCTCGTGCAGAGGTTGCGGCAGGCGTTGACGAAGACGTCGTAATACTTCTTGTTGTAGAGGTTGCACTCCAGGCCCTGCTTGGTCCAGTAGGCCTTGCGCTCGTCACCGGCAATGTCGTAACCGCCGCAGGGACCGAGCCATGCCCCTTGGCCGCTGCACATCTGTCGCGCCACGTTGTCGGGTTCCGTGAAACCATGGGGGAAACCGCCGTTGAACTCCCACGTGCCGTACTTGTCCCAACCGTCGTCCCAGACGAAAGCCTTGATGCTCACGCCCTGCTTGTCGAACATCTGCTTCTTCCACTGCTGCAGCACGTCGACGGTCTGCTCCACCTTGAGGTTCTGGTTGCAGTCGTGATTCTTGTTCGTGCGGTTGATGTTGAGTTCGTACCAGCTGTTGTAGATGGGGTAAGGACGCCAGGGCACAGCGCGCTCACGCTCAAGATAGGCCAGCACGGAGCGACGATCTTCTTCGGGAGCAAGAAGGCCTACAACGCTGCCCACGCTCCACTTGTTGCCCTTCTCGAGCTTCGCCTTGCGGCTCCACAAGCCCTGCATGGGCACCACGTCGCCCTCTGCCCCACTCTCCTCGGCCACCTTCACAAGCGTGAGCTTGATGTTGCCCTTGGAGTCGATGATCTCCGTCTTGTTCTCCACGTACATGCGGACGGTGTAAGTGCCGGGCTGCCCAACGCGGATGCTATAGGTATTGTGCTCCTCGCGGCCACCGGCAAAACCCTTGTGGTAGTCGCCCGTGGCACCACTGGCATCGCGGAGTTCAACGCCGCAGATGTTCAGACCGTGACTGCCGACGTTGGCATAGTGGAATTCCACGTTGACGGCACCCTTCTCGGTCACCTGTATCTCGTAGTCCTTATAGAGCACGTTGGGATAGTTGAAGGCCAGTTCGACGATGCGGTGAGGCACTTCGCTGCTGGGCACCTGCTCCCAAGAGGTGGGTTCCCAAGCATCGCTCCACGTATTCACCACTTCGCCCTCGGCGGCGCCACCTGTTTCGTTGCCGGCGGTGTTGATGCCGGTGGGAGTGTCGAGGCAAGCGAAGATCTTCGAGTTCGAGATGACGCGGCCACGAAGCTGGGGATCGCCGACAGGAGCGGGAGCGTCAACGCCCGAAGCCTTCACGTCGACGTCGTACTGCATCGGCACGATGGCAAACATCTGCACATCCTTGTCCGTCGTCAGTTCGAGGTTCGTCTTCAGGTAGTGGCTGCCGTCGCGAAGCTCAGCGGACCATGTGAGCGTAAGGTTGGAGGTGCTATATTTATAAGTATATGTGGCCACGATCTGCTTGCCGGCGAAGTGCTGCGCACCCTTCACGGCTTTCGGGTCAGCGGGGAGATCCACCACCTTCACGTCGGTGAGGGTCATCTCGGAAGCCTTGACCACCTTCGTACCGTTCGTGCCAAACTTCACGGTGAAGAGTTCTGTGCCGGGGAGAAGGTCCATCGTAGTCGAACCGCCGAAGGAGAGCTTGGCCTGCCCCGTTGCGAGGTCGCCAGTCAGGATGTATGTAGCGTCGATGACGTTGTTTGCAAAGCGGTAGTGTTGTGCTCCGTTCACGTCGCTGACGTTGAGCGTCGCGTCGCCCACAGATGCCTGCTGTTGGGGATAAACGGCAGGACGATACTGTGCAGGATTCTGCGCCACGGCGAGCGTTGCCGAGGCGAAACAGAGCGAGAGAGCTATGAGTTTAAGAGGTTTCATAGTGTGCGGTGTTGTGAGTGTTACGTGTTTTTCGCGGCAAAGATACGAAAAACCCCGGAATTGTGCAAGATTGCGATGTGAAAAAGATAAAAGTTCAAGTGTACTGTCTCATGCATATAAGTATTATCCCGAATTAGAGAATTAGAGAATTTCCGTTCTTGCAATTCCTTTAAATCCCGAATACTAAAATTACAGGAAACGAATTCTTTAATTCTCAAATTCGGGATAGAAAGAATCTTTTTGTGCTCGCGACAATACACTAGCGAGCAGAGCTCGAGCGAGAATGTTAGAAAGCTAGAAAGTTCTAGCCTAGGCACGAGCCCCAACGAGGCGGCATTCACCAGCGTAGGGCGTGAGCCCCAACGGAGCGGCATTCCATAGCGCAATACGAGTCCCGACGGGGCTATGATAAAATCTCCCCCACATCGCATTGAAACGATGCGGGGGAGTTTCTGTTGGTGCTACACCAAAGCCAGACGTTTAGTGCAAGGACGGACCCCGAAGGGGTCGGCCATGGGGTTATCGTACCACCTTGACTGGCGTCGAGCTGGTACTCGGGCTCGGCCATGAGGAAATGCGAGCACTTCCTCATGGCTCTCGCCTTATCGTACCACCTTGCGGTCGCCGAAGATGTAGACACCCTTCTGGGCGTTCTGCACTCTGCGGCCCTGAAGGTCGTAGATGGGCTGGAGGATGCTGGTGGGACGGAGAACGTCCATGCCGTCGGGGTTGCCAACCTGGAGAACAGCATCAACGATGTAACCACCGTTGGCGATGATGTTCTGGGCAGTGCTGCCGGCGGGCTCTACGCTGTTCCAGTCAATCTTGAAGCGGATGTTATAAACACCATTCTGGGCAGGAGCCTTAAAGGCGGGTAGAGCAATGCTGTTGTTGCTTACCGTGTTGCGGTTGCTGCCCGTGAGGAGCTGGCCAGCGCTATTGTAACCACTATCCTCGGCAAAGAGGTCGCCACTCCAGAAGGAGTAAGAAACGCAGTCGGTGCCGTCCTGCTCCACCTTGTCAACGTTGTAGGTGAGCTTGCCGTCACCGTTGAAGTCGATGTAGAGGTAACCGTGCATCCAAGTGCCGGCGTAACCAATGGTACCGGTGAGCGTAGCGCCGGGCTGGCAGGTGAAGATGGCCTCGTCGGTCGCGTTGACGTAGACCTTCTCGTAGCCCATATCGAAGCGCTGCTCGCTCTGTCCGTCCTCGGTGAGGGCGATGTAGGTGAGCTTGCGGTCACCGGTGCGGGTAGCGTCAGCGTTCTCGTCGAAGCCGATGGGGAATACCCATGTGTGGGGTACAAGGTTCTCCACCTCGGTGTCGGTGATGGCGCCGCCAGCGTTGTAGTAAGCCAGGATGGCGCTATTGAGAGTCGTGTAGGCAGCTACTGCATCGCCACCTTCTGCAACGACCTTCTCTGCAGCCTTGATGGCGTCGAGGAGGGTTGCAGCCTTAGCGTCGGCAAAGGCATCGGCGGGCACGATGAGCTGATGAGCGCTCATGTAGAGGTTGATGAGGCGGTTCACGTCGTTGTCATCGCTGAGGGTGACGGTCTGACGGAGCACGTCATCCCACTGGCTGAGGAAGGTTGCGAAGGTCTTGTGGTCGATGTTGTTGGCCTCCTTCTGCAGTGCCTGGATACCTGCGGTGAGGGCCTCCTGGCTCTTGGGCTGACCCACCTTACCGAAGAGTTCGGGCTGGTCGAAGCAAGCGAGACGACGGATATAGCGGATGTAGTCGAACGAAGTAGATTCTGCAACGAGCGAAGGACTTACCTCTTCGAAGGTCCAGAGACCATTGTTGTAGAAAGCACCGTGACCGGCCTTGGGGATGATGGTGAAGACGGTCTTGCTCTCGCTGTCAGCGGGATGAGCAATGCGTACATCAGCATTGAGGAGGGGCAGATAAGTCTTGGGAGTGGTACCCTTGGTAGATACGTGCTGGCCGAAGCGGCTCTCGATGCGGAAGAGGTCATCGCCAGTCTTTACTACGCGCCAAATCTGCTCGCTTTCCTTGGTATCGGTAGCGGTGACGAGTTCAGTGTTGTCGCCCTGAGTGGTGACACCTTACCGTCGACAGCGCTGCGGATAATGTACCAGTGGCTTTCCTTGTCGGTAGAAGCGAGGATTTCTTCAACGGCCTCAGCCTCACCACCTACACCAAAGTTCTTGGCCTTGTTGATGAGAGCAACGAGGAAGTCGATGTGGTCGCCGTTGACGGGACGAGGTTCAGAGAGATAGGGAGCCTTGGCCACGAAGTCATTCTCGAAGCCGATGCGGTTCCAGCTCTTGATGAGACCGCAGTCGTACTGCAGCTGCTGAATGAGACGGGGGCAATAGAAGTCGCGCATAAGACCCGACCAGATGCGGCTGGCGTAGTCCTGCACGGGCTCATCTTCAACGTGCTTGCCGTACCAAACGGTGAGGATGCGGCGAGCATTCTTGGCATTGCGGACTGCATCTTTGTCGCCACAAGCCTGGGCCATATCTTCCCAACGCTGGAGGCGCCACATGGGATGAAGTTCGAGAGCGGCGTCGAAGTCAAGCATAAGGTCTTCGAGGCAACCGATCAGGCGAGCGCACTCAGCCTTGTCACCCTTCTTGGCCTTGATTTCCTGAGCGAGCTTATCGATCTTTGCACCAACATACATGGCAGCAGCCTCGATGAGTTCGGTTTCGAGGAGGGGAGAGTTAGCAGCCTTGAGGGCGTCAGCGCTGCTGAAGAGGGTTTCAACACCAGTGTAGAAGGTGTTGTTGAGAGAGTTGGCAATACCATTGCCGCCAGAGATACCACCGCTGAGGTTAGCACCCTGCCATGCGAAACGGGGGTGATCCTTGTAGGTGTTGTAGACGGTCTTGCGAAGCATGGAATGGAAGGCCTGCATCTCTTCGGGATAAGCGCCATAGCGGGCAGTGCCGTACTGCTGCATCCAGTTGTCGAGATTGATGGTCGCGCCGGGGTTGGTCCAACCTGCATCACAGATAAGTTCGTAGAGGAGTTCGTTGTTCTCTACACCTTCGGGAGTCATACCGTAGCCTACGAGGTTGCCACGGTCGGCCATCTTGTAGATGTCTTCGAGATAGGTTGTTGCATACTTCTTGAGGTTACCCGTCCAGAAGTTCTTACCACCCATATTGGGCAGGAGGGTGTAGTTCCAACCCTTGCCGCTGAAGCCCTTGTAGGTAGTGTCGTAGTCGCGAGCGTGTCCGTAGAGTTCAGCATACTCGGTACTCATGTAGAGCACGATGAAACGGTCACCGGGAACGTTCTTGGTGAGAGCATCGAACTTTGCCTTGCCCCACTTGCCAAGATCATAGCAGAAGGTCCAGCCCTGAGTTACCCATACAGAGTGAGGGTTCTTGGAGCTCTGGATGATGGAGTAGATATTGTTGCCATACTCGGTGAGAGTGGCGGTGCTGCTGGGCACTTCCATCTCGTTGAAGGAATCGGAGAGGTAGAACTCGCCTACGCCATACTCCTCTTCCCAGCGCTGCATGAACTTCTTGCCGACTTCGGCAAAGGTGGGGTTACCAGGATCGAGGCGCTGGTTATATTCGCCCTTGTTGATCACCCAGTTCCAACCGGTGCGCTTGGTGGTGGAGCCGGTCTTGGTGGCAAAGGCTTCGGGAACGAAACCACCGAATGCGGGGCATACGGGCTTCATGCCGAGGGCACGCATCTCGTCGAGGAGGTAGTGGGCCAACTGGCGCTGGTTCTCGTTCCACTCGTCGCCGAGAGGACCGTCGAACGAGTTGCCGGCGAGGTTACCCATGCGGAACCAGGGAAGGTGTGCGGGACCTACTTCCCAAGCATCCACCTGAGCCTTTGTGAGGCCATAATCCTCCATAAACACCTTGCGGTAGATGGCTTCGGAACCTACGAGCATGAGGGGCATGTCGACACCGTGGAGGGCCATCCAGTCGAGTTCTTGACGCCAACGGTCCTTGCCCCAATAGGGTGTGGTGTAACCGTAGGTCACAACGTTGAAGTACTGGTGGTCGCGGAACTGGGTAACGAGGCTCACCTCGGGGCTCGTCATGTCGGCGGGCTTCACGAAACGGTTGCCGCTCCATGAGCACAGACCTGCACCCTTGGCCTTGACGTAGTCGTAGAAACCGCGGCAAGCGGCTACGGCACCGGTGGCGTGGATGGTGAGTTTGTCAGCCGTTGCGCTGTATGTGTAGCGTCCGCAATCGGTGGTGGTGCGGCAGAGGTCGAGGATGACCTCAACGTCCATTGTGCCGCCGGTGAAGCGGTTGATGATGTCGAGAGCCGCAGCAGCCTGCGTCTTCTGGTCTTCGGCGCTGAGCACCTTGGTGGGGTCGAGGTCTACGTCGGTGCCGGGTTCGGGATCGGGGGTGATGTTTGACTCGAAGGCTACGACTTTATCGTAAGCCACCTTCCAAACGTCGTCGCCGACGGTCTCGGCCTCCACCACCTTGTAGTGGTTGCCGCCGTCCCAGCTCGTACCGCTGGTACGGGTGCCGGTGTCGCTCTGCCATTCGCTGACGGCAATGGCGCCGTTGTTGATTTCGTTGTCGATGGACGAAACGCACCAGGGCCAGTCGACGCTGTTGAAGGTGCCGCCCACATCGTCGCTCTTATTGGTGAACGACTGGCCGTTTTCAAAGATGTACCAGACGGCAGGAGTGTCGGAGAGGTTGACGTTGTTCTGGACCTGTTCGCCGACGAACTTACCCGCACTGACGTTGTAGAGGTAGTAGCCGCTCGCTTCCTTCTTCGATTGGAAGAGGAGGAACTGGAACCTCTTGTCGGTCTTCGAGGCGGTCTGGTTCTTGAACTTCAGCGTGGAGACGAGGCAGTTGGAGTAGAGACTGTTGTCTGCCAGGAGCGTACCACGCGGAGTCATGAGCATGTACGACATCTTGTTTTCCTGACCCTTGGGGAGTGAGGTGACGGAGTCGTAGGCCCACGCTGATGCTGAAGCTATGGCCATAGCTCCGAGCATGAGAAGTGATTTTAACGATCGCATAAAACAGATTTTAGTGTTATTGATGATTTAAGGATTGTGTGTTCGTGTGTCTTGGGAGACAAAAGCGCCAAGCACTTCTTACCCGCACAAAAATACAAAAAATGTTTGGCACATGCGACAATCTCTAGGTAGAAACCGATACGCAGTCACACTCACCCTCATATTTTGACATCCAGACATAACAAGTCGCACACATGCTTTCAAAGGGAAAATTCCGCGTGATTATGGGTGTTGGAAAAGCGACAAGACGGGGCGCAAAAATCCCCCGCACCTCTTTGTGTGAGATGCGGGGGGAAATGTGTGTTATGCTATGTGGCGGGGATTAGTCCTCCCAATCGCCTTCGAAATCGCCGAAGCGGTTGGAGGCCATATCGTCCACTTTTGTATCGGGATCAACTTCGAAGCTCAGGGCGAGCATTTCGTTGGCGGCGAGGTCCATCATCTCGCAAGCGGGAGCAATATACTTTTTCATATTGTGTGTCGTGTTGTTTAGAGATTAATGAACTACGGAATTACTTGATAACCTTTTTGCCGTCCTTGACAAATACTCCCTGCTGCACACCATTGATGCGACGGCCCTGGAGGTCGAAGATGTTGCCGCTGAACTCTTCCTTCTCAATAGCCTCGATGATGCCGGTGAGGACATCTTCTTCGCCGAAGTTGATGCGGAGAACACTCTCGGCAGGAGTAGAGGGCACGTAGTATGCCTTGCTGTGCTTGAGGGTAGTACCGGTGTAGCCGTAGAAGCCGGGCTTGCCGTCAACAACGTTGAATACACAGCAGTTGGCGGGAGTGGCCTGCTTCCAGAGGGCACCGCTGAGGGCGCTTTCTTCGGGCTGCATGGTGTAGTCGGGAGCACCGTTTACGAGGGGACGTCCGCCGTTGATGCTGGAGTTCACCTTGATGATGACGGGAGTGAAGGGGGCGATGAGACCGTGGCCTTCGTAGCCTACGGGCTCTGCCTGGAAGCAGTTGTTCTCAGGATCATTCTTGATGTAGTAAGCAGCATCGATGCCGTACTCGGGGTTAGCAGCAACGGGGATGGGGAAGTAGCCGGATGCCCAGCCCTTGGTGCCGAAATCGAGGAAGAAGTAGTAGGTGGCATCGCCCAGTTCGAAGTTGTAGCCTTCGGCATTGCCGTTGCTGCCAGCGTCGGTGTAAAGACCGTTGTTGGTGTAGAGATAGCGACTGCTTGCGAAACGGATGTTGTACTTACCGATAGCGCCGTTGGCTGCAGGGAGGAATTCCACCTTGGTGGTAGAGGGATACATGGCGATGTTCATGAAGCCTCCGTTGTTGGACGCGGTGAGACCGTTAGCGTAGTTCACGAGATACTGGCCATCATAGATCCAGGTACTTGCCTGGCGGAAGTCCTCGTTGTATTCATCAGCGGGCTGATTGAACGCGAGGCGGCCAGCGTTTGCGGTGCTCTCCTCATTGTAGAGGAAGGTGGGAGTGCTGATCCAGTCAGAAGACGTCTTGATGAAGAGCATCTGACCCTTCTGGGGCATGTTGAGACTCATGTGGTCGAGGAACCACTGCATGATTTCCATGTCATCGTCGTAGTATTCAGTGGCTTCCTGCTCGAGGTCGTATTCGAAGCCCATAATCCATCCGTTCAAGGAGATGCTGTAGCCAAGAGCCTCATCGACCTTCTCTACATCGGCATACTGGCCAAGGCCATCACCAAGAGGATATGCCTTGAGCTGGTTGAGACGATTTTCGTAAGCTGCCCAGTCAAAAGCGGGTAATTCGACGGCTTCGGCAAAGATGAATTGAGCACCGGCATCGCCATTGCCGTTATAGTTGTTTTCACTATTCCAGTTGGTGAGGAAAGTAGTTCCTGCACCGCCATTGTTGCTGATGTACGCTGCGTTTGTGGTTCCAAGAATACGGAAGTAGTACTTGGTTCCATTTTTACGGAATTCGAACGAAGCACCTTCGTTGGGGGTATCTACGAGAACTGCCTTAGTCTTGTTATCAGGAGATACAGAGTTGAAGGACACATACTTTGCAGCACCAGCATTCTTGATGTTAAAGCCATGATACCAGTCGCCCTCTAAGGCCCACTTGTAGAAATTCTGCGTAGCATAACTTGGAGCTACATACGCAGCATTGGAAGTAGACAGAGTGTTGATATCTTCACCAGAAACGTAAATCTCGAGTCGAGGATTACGATTCAATGCGAGGTTATAGAGCGTGCCATCAGTCTTGAAGGGAAGTGCATCTGCAACTTCTGCAACTTCAACTCGTACAGTGGTAGCCTCAGTAATATTAGTGGGAAGAGTGCTGGTGATGGTAACCAGACCATTTGCACGCTCAGGAAGAGCGAAGGTAGAAGCGCCACCGATAACCTCATGCTTTACTTCTTCGTAGAGCTTCACGTCATTCTGATAAACCTCGTAAGTGACGTCTGCCTTAGTAGGAGGAGCAACAACATGAAGCATTACATCCAGAACATAACCACCATTGGCGATGAGGTCAGAGGCACCATTGGGATCGAGGGTTGCCCAGTCAACTTTATAGCGCATACGATAGTCGCCTACAGCAGGAGCAACGAAAGAAGAGAAGCCTGTGCTAAGGTCGGGAGATCCTGTCAGTGCGGTGTGGCTTACACATTCTGCTGCAGTAAATACATGATCAGAGGCATCGGTATCAATATAGACCATGCCGTGCATCCAAACGCCATTCCATACGATAGCAGGAGTTACAGTCTCGCCTGCCTCAACAGTAAAGCTTTCTGACTCTGTAAGGTTCTGATAAACCTTACCAGCACCATTGATAGTTATGCTTTGTTCGCCGAGTTTGATTGCACTCACCTGACGATTGGTGTTTGTGTGATTGGTGAGGATGTTGAAAGTAGGAGCGTAAGTGTCTACCTCGACATAGGTAACAGTGATGTTTGTGCCGTTGATTGTGATTTCAAAATTGTAGCCGTCAATTGCGGGAACACTCACTTCTGCAACGGTGATACCTTCGACATCTTCAATTGTATCGCCGTTTCCATACTCGTGACCATTATAGGTTATCTTCGTACCAGCAGGAGCGCCGGTGATAGACACGGTGAAATCGAGAAGTTCAATTTCGCCGAGCACAACTTCTTCTACATACCATACGTTGTTAGCATCGCTGGTGATTTTGCCACTGCCCCAAGTAAGAACTGAGTAACTTGCACCATTGCCATCCCAACGAAGTCCGTAATTATCTGCGCCGGTAGAGAAATTGAAACCGACACCTGCATTCGTATAGGGAGAACCTGCGTAGTTAGACATCGTCTGAGTAGCTCCATAAACCTGAACTGCTGCCATTTCGGAAGCAGAGGTCGTGATGTCGCCAGACGTGTAAGGGGCAACATAATTGCCGGTACCAAACTGCATGCACTTTGTGCCTTCTACAGTAGGATGATTGTCGAAGCGAACAAGATACTTGGCAACGGCATCTGCAGGTTTATTCTTTGCAAGTACCGTACGAACTGTCTGGCCGAAGGGCTCGCGCTTAAGGGCAGAGCCTACACCTTGGTCATAAACAGGAGTAGGGGTAGCGTAATTGCCCCCATCCTTGCGAACATTAGAGATGACGTACCATTTGCCATTCTCTATGGTCTGGGTACAAGCCTTGACTTCCTTTACCACGAGATCTGTAAAGTCAGGTGCTTGCGCCCACGCACCCATAACGCTCATGATGAGCGCCACGAAAAGAAAAAGAATCTTCTTCATACGTGTGTTTTTGTTTGGATTAGATAAAGAGTTGAATTATTTTGTTATTGAATTGTGTTCGCATAGTATCTGCGCGGCAAATATGCACAAAGATACATTATACTACTATTCGTTCAACTTGTTTTTTAGGTTTCTCTCGAACTCGTCAAACTTTGCAGAATACTGAGCATAATATGGATTTGTTCGTTTTATAATCAATGATGCAAAATACTGCTCACCCATGTAAGATGCCTCTGCTGTCAGCAACTTATACAGAGAATGATTAGCGTATTCAGAGAACCACATCCTGAATAATCTGTTACGAGCGGTCTGCCTTCCGTCAGAAACATCACAAATATACAGCATAGCATATTCATTTTCCGTGAAAAAGTTTTCAAGAACGGCCCAAACGGTGTCTCGGATTTTTTCATCACGAACTGCTACGGAATTGTTTACATTTGTAATGAAAAACTGAAATACGCCATCAATCCCTAACGAAAGATCTTGAACAAAGCCAACTTCATAAAGCGTTCCTTGTTCTGTCGCAAACTGAACACTGCTATTGGTGCTTTGTATTACCTTATAAGGCGCAGACTCATTAATTACTATAGCATTAATCATACGTTTTCTATCGCCTGACGCCTTTGCACATGTTCATTCCATTCCTGCTGGATCTTATCTGTATATTCCTGCTTTCTTGCCAAAGCGGCTTTTGCCCATTCCACGAAGGTTCTGGCATCACTGAAGGGCAACTGTAATTCTTTTTCCATAATCCTGTAGTATTTTTGAACAATTTTACGTTTCTGCGTCCACAGCACAAGAGCCTCTTGGTGCAGAGTCTAAAACGTTTACATAGTATCTGCGCGGCAAATTTAAGCAATTATTTGGATAAGAGCAAGAAATGTGGCATAAAAGTGGAGGGAGCAACGAAAAATGGGCGCATCTTGTATTGAGGGCCAATAGAAAATGGGGCGCCAATCGGGTTGGTGGGGCGTTTCCTCTGACGAAGAAAAAAACATAGAAAACACCGCTGCGCAGAGAAAACAATTTTATTTATGCCTGCGGCGCTAGGGAACCCGTGGTATAAAAGGCGTCGTAACCTCGCACCGGGAACTTGCCGAAGGCCAGTCGCGACCGGCAGGGAGTCCCATAGGAATGCGAAGCACAAGCTGCCACATCAATAGCACGCGTTCTGTTGTCGTGGGACCGCTCCACGGTCCTTGCGTCCTTGCTGCGGTATACCGGGGGTTCGCGGGGCTCACCCTCGGTTACCACTGACTGTGACCCCTTCGGGGTCGGGCGCCGCAGGCATTTAATAATTTGTTTTAGCACTTATATACAAAATGGCACCAACAAATAATATCTTTTTGGGGGGAACAAAAATTTTCCGAAATTACCCAAAAATTGGTCTCCAAAAATTAAAATTAAATCTTTTTGGAATAAAATTTTTGGGTAATTTCGAGCAATTTTTGTTCTGCTCCATTTTGGTGCCTTTTTGTATATAGTTCCCTTTGTTTTCTCTCGCTGCAGGCGGGTGTTTTTTATGTTTTCTTCTTCCCACCCGACGACGACGCACACAAAAAGCCCCCGCGACGCTGGGCGCTGCGGGGGCTTGGAGAGTTATGCTTCGCTACTCCTACGCGTGTATAATATTATAGGAGTGGAAGTGGCGGAGTGATTAGCGAACTACGCGACCGTTGAGGATGCGGAGACCGTTGGTGCTGTTGGTGCGACGACCCTGGAGGTCGAACATCACCTCGGAAGCGGGAACAACGATGGTCTCAACACCGGTGATGACGCCAGTTGCGAGAGTGCAGTCGAACTTCTTGAACTCGTTGAAGAGCTCGCCGTCAACGAGGAAGCTCTTGCTTGCGATGAGCACGTAAGCGTGGCCTGCCTCGGGCTGGAAAGCACCAATCTTGGCAGCAGCAGCCTTAGCCTGTGCCTGAACGTCGCCAACAAAGTCAGAGATCTTGGCAAACTCTACAGAAGCAACCTTAGCAACGAGTTCTGCGTTCTTCACGGTCTTGTAGTCTACGTCGCCGCAGAAGCCGTCGAGAACGAGACCGTAAGCGTCGCCGGTCTGATCGAAGATAGCGCCGAGAACGCTGTAACCACGCTCGATGTTAGCTGCACGGTTGAAGATGAAGTCTACGTTGAGGAGGTCGTCGATGCTCTTCACCTCACCTACGTTGATGGCGATTTCGCCATTCCACTCGGTGAATTCGGGATAGCCAGCGAGAGCGGCCTTGTAAGCCTCGATAGCAGCCTGGAGTGCTTCTACGTCAGCTTCGGTACCGTCGGCGGTGGGAGTAGCTGCGATAGCATCCTGGAGGTCCTTCACTGCGGTGGGATAAGCGTAGTCGGGAGCGTCGATATTGAGTTCTGTCTTAGAGGTCTGGAGCTGGAAGTCACCTACGTGCCAGTAACCGCGGTTGTCGGTGGTAGCGTCAGCCCAGAAGCGGAGGAACTTAGCCTTCTCTTCGAGAGCGAATACCTTCTGCTCGGTCTTGCCAGCGCCGGAGTTGGGCATATCGATGTAGGCAGCGTGGGTGAAGTTCTCGCCGTCCATAGAGGTCTCAACATCGAGGCGGGTTACCTGGTCGTTGGCAGCGTTGCGGCGAACGAAGGTGAGGAGTACGTCACCGTCGATAGCCTCGTCGAGAGCTACCTGGAGGTAGTGGCTGTGAGCGGGCTGGTTGCCGTTGTGCCAGTTAGAGTGCCAGAAGGTGTTGGCGCTGCCGTCGAGGAGGTTGTTGGTGCTGCCTTCTGAGGGATCGCTGTTGGGACTTGAGAACTGGTTGTTGCGGGTGATGAGCTTGTCGCTGATGGTGGTTACCCATACGTTGTCGTGGCCTTCGAGAACTTCGTTAGCCTCGGCGAGGACGGGAGCGATAGCAGCTGCGTAGTCATAAACGGGAGCTTCGGGCTTCTCGATGAGGTAGAATGCGAAGCTGTTGGAGAATGCGGTACCGTTAGCGGGGAGGTACTCGCCCGTGGTCCATGCGTTCCAAGCACCGTCGTTGCCGATGATGGGTGAACCGGTGAGGTTCTGGCCATCGCCGGGGATATCGTTACGCTGCTCAGCGCGGAGCCAGTATGCACCTTCGTAGCGGGTAGACTCGTTGAGGGTCCATGAGCTGTGCTCGTTGATAGCGGGATCGTAACCCTGGTTGTTGTAAACACCGGTAGTGTTGTTGCGGTTGGCGGTACCCTTCCATGCGAGGTAGTTGCCGGTGCCGCAGTTCTTGAATGCGAAGCGGCCATCAGCGAGCTTCACAGCCTGGAACTTAGCGGTCTCAGGCCACTCGTAGAGGGTGTTGCACTCGCCAGCGGGAACGGGGCTGAGGTTGCCTTCGAGGTAGTCGAGGTAGAAGTTGTTGCCGGTGGGCTGGAGGTTTACGATAGCGTAGATGCTGCCAGCTTCAACGGGGCTCCAGGTGAGTTCTTCGGGTTCTACTACGGGAGGTTCGGGATCAACGGGAGTCTCGCCGGCTTCAACCTTGAGGGTAACGTCGATGATACAACCCTTGTTGGCGTTGATGTAGTTGCCAGAGTACTTGCTGCCGTACTGACCTGCGGGGTCGATGCAGTTCCAGTCAACGATGTAACGCATGCGGTATTCGCCGGGCTCGGTGGGAGCGGTGAACGCGGGGAGGTCCTTAGCGTTGCAGTTGTTGCTCTTGTTTTCGCCTGCAGAGTTCTTACCGGTGCTAGCGTTGGTGGGGCTATAGAAGGTGAAGCTGACGAGTTCGTCGGTCTCATCCATATAGTTGTCGGCGTTTACGTCGAAGTAGTAGTTGCAGTTGGTATCGAGGTAGAGGTAGCCGTGCATCCACTCGCCTTTGTAACCGATCTTGGGGTTAACGGTTGCGCCGGGCTTAACAGTGAAGAACTGCTCGCTGAGGTCGCGGTAAACGATGCTCTGGTCTTCAACGATGATGCTCTGTGCTTCGCCGTCAACGATGATGCTCACGCTGGTGGTGGGGCGGTCGCTACGGTTGTAGCCGAGGTTCGTTTCCTTGTCGAAGTTTACGGGATATGCATCTTCGGGAACAACGGGAGCAACCACTTCGGGATCGAGGCCGAGGGCTACGCGAACGTTGTTGTAAGCCTCAAGGTCAAGCTCACCAGCTTCAACAACCTTGAATGCGTTACCATCGTCATAGTGAGAGGTGTCGCACCAACGATAGTCGGGGTTAGCGCTCTCCCAGCAGCAGATATTGATGGAGTTGAGGTGCTTGCCGTCGTTTACGGTTACGCCTTCAACATACTCGTCTGCAATAGTGAAGGGATAGTCAGCATAGCTGAACTGGCTGTGATTGTAAGCCTGGCTGCCAGTAGCGGTCTGGCCGTGTGCCCACATTGCGATTTCGGTGGGTTCGTCGGTGAGACCTGCACGTACGCCGCTGTGGTTAACGAACTTGCCAGCCTCAACGCTGTAGAGGTAGAACATGTTGTTGTTCTCGGTGGGGATCACGAGGAACTGACCGCGGGTGTCGCCAAGACCGATATTGACGTTCTGGTTACGGCCGGTCATACAGTTAGAGGTAAGGTAGCTTTCCTCGACAGTCTTGTCGTAGTAGAGAGTACCACGGGGAGTCACGAGCTGGTAAGTGGTCTTACTGAGCTCGGCGGGAAGCTGTTCGATAGAGCTCTGAGCGTATGAGCCGAGAGCGCAGAGAACAGAAGCAACAAGAAGAGTAACTTTCTTCATACTGTTTGTAAGGTTTTAGTTAGAATATTATGATTGATTTGTTTATGATTATCGTGGTCAATAGTCTTACGTATACGTGCGCCGCGGGCTCGCGTGTACCTATAAGATATAATAATCTGCGCAAATATACGACAAAAATTCTAATCCGCTGCAACAAAAAGCAAAAAAACGTAAAAAAAAATAAACAGAGCCCCGAAATTGAACTTTCGAGGCTCTGCTTATTTGTTTTTCTGTCCCTGCTCTTTCGACGAAAACTCAAAAACATTGGGAATAATATAGATGTTTACCCACCACTTGTTTCCTTTCTCCTGGCTTCGCCGAAAGTTTAGAAAGAGAGGAAAGGGCTTCGTTTTGGCGAAAAACACTTCCCCCTCTTAAAATTTAAAGTTTAGGAAGTTGAAGCTACGAAAATCTTTCCTCTCTTTCTAAACTTTCGCGAAGCAGGAGATGATTTTTGAGATTTGGGTAAACTTCTATATCATTGCCAAAACATTTCACACCCTTACTCAGCATCCAACAAAATCGGCAACTCTATTGAGCCAATAGTTTAAGGCAATTTGTATCAAGCACTATATTCTCCATCATGACAATCAATAGGGAGTACGCATATGTTCCTTTGCCCACGACTCAACAGTCGAGGCCGACAAGTCTCCTTCACGGCAAAGAATGTCCATTGCATCAAGGGCCTTGTTGGAGAAATACTCCGAGATGATATCGCGAATATCGCGCATCTCTTCGTCACTTGAGACACGAGATATGCAGTCAAGAATCTGCATTTGATAAGAGGAAAACACTGGAGTCATCGTTGTAGTTTTAAATATTTCCGCAAATATACGACATTTTTCTTATTCGGAAGTTATGACAGCTCAAAAAACGCAAAAAAAATAAACAGAGCCTCGAAATTGAACTTTCGAGGCTCTGCAAATTGTTATTTATGTCGTTGTTTCATTTCACAACTCGGCGGTCATTCATGATGAAAACGCCTTTTGGGGTATCCTGCACGCGACGGCCCTGGAGGTCGTAGGCCATTGCGGGATGCGACGAAGTCTTAGCGTCATTGATGCCTACGAGAGGATCGTTCGTGATGTCGTGCAGACGATAGACGGCGGTGTTGTGCTTCGTGAGACTTGCGCAAGTATAGGTGTCGGCAGTAGTCACTTCGCCCACCTTTGCAGCGTCCTGGAAGAGGTCGAGGACGGCGTACGTGTGGCCAGGGATGAGGCCGGGAACGAGCGAGAGGTCGAGCTTGACGCTACGCTTTGAATTACTGAGGTTGGTAAAGCTGATGGCCACGTCGCCGTCGGCGCAGTCCTTGGCAAAGATGATGTAGTTGGCGTTATCGACGATGGGCTCGGCTGCCTGACCGAGGGGATCCTGATCGAGGGCGATGAGGTGACGGTTGCGAATGAGGTCGAGGTCCACCTGATAGTACTTGTTGGTGACGGTTTTGCCGGTGAGGCTGTTGGGTTGTCCGTCGAAGTTGGTGATGTTGCAGGAGAGGGTGAGAGGGCTGCTCCACATACACCAGAGCGCATAGTTGGTGCGCTGCTCGTCGAGGCTGAAACCGGCAGGCACGCCCGGAGTTCCACCGTCGTTGGAGCTGTAACCCGTGCCGTGGAGGCCGACCATGAGCATATCGGCATCGTTGAAGCGGTTGGGGCCGTTGTACTGCCAGATGTTCTTCATGACGCCGATGATGTCGGTGATGCCGCCGTGGTAGGTAGCGTCGGTCCAGTGCTCACGGGTATCGTCGGTACTGCGCCAGCAAGTGGCACCGGTATTGGCGCCCCAAAGCCAGGGCGAACGACGTCCCCACTCACACATGTAGAGCATGAAATCTTCGGGCTTTTTGCCGGCGTTGACCATAGCCTTGGCAAGCGCGTCGTACATGGCGCGGTAACGCTTTTCGGCCGTCTTGGCGTCGGCGGGAGCAAAGCAGTAGTCGTACTTCAAAAGGTCGAAGCCCCAATTCACGAAGTCCTGAGCGTCAACGTCTTCGTACCCATAAGAACCGGGCATTGCACGAGAGCAGGTGAAGTCTGCAGCATCGGAATAGATACCGATTTTCATGCCCTTATTGTGCACGTAGTCGCAGAGTGCGGGGAGGTCGTAGAACTTGTCGGGATTGAGGGCATAACGTCCTCCTTCGCGAGCAGTCTTCGCCCAGCAGTCATCGATACACATGTGATCGAAACCAACATCGTAGAGACCGAAGTCGACAAGAGCGTCGGCAAGTTTCATCACCTTGTTCTGGTCAATGTGCTTCTCGAAGGAGTTCCAGGTGAGGAGGCCCATGAAGGGGACGGGCTGGTTGAGGTCGGGACTGACGGTAAAACCAATCTCGACAACCTGTTCTTCGCCGGCTTCGTCATTGAGATGGACGGCATAGGTATATTCGCCAGCCTCGGGAGCCGTACCTTTGACGAAGGGATAACGGCGGCTGGTCATGTCGACTTCAAGGCCTGCGGGCAGGCCGGTGACGGAAGTGATGGTATACCCCTCGTGGGGCAGGAGCTTCTGCATGAAGGGGGTGCCGGGAAGTGCGAACACCTTGGTAGCGGAGTTGAGGGCTGCAGTCAAGCCGCTGCCGGCAATGATCCACTTGCTGTTGGAGTCGTTGCGGCGATAGAGATTGAGCACATAGTCCTTGCCGCCGCGGAAGTTCCAGCCGTCGGTGGTAGCGGTGACGCTGCTCACGCCTCCAGGTACGATGTCGACGAAGCCTTCTTCGCCGTCATCGACAATCTTCCAACTTTTGGCCTTTGCCTTGTCGGTGGTGTACTGCACGACGCTCTCGGAGGTCAGTTTCGTGCTCTTCTGGTTATCGGTGGTCTGGGTGTATGTGATGTAGTGTCCGGCGGACTTGTTGTATATAAAGTACTTACCAGTCGTACCATCCTCGACGAAGATGAAGCGATCGCCGGTGAAGCCGTTAGACACGAGGTTGGGGCTCATGAATTTGAGGTAGACGGCGTTGCCGCTCTCATAGATGCAGTAGTCCTTGGCTCCGGGTGCATCGACGTCGGTGGCGGGCTCAAACATCTGTGCGTAGCTGATGGCCACCTGATGGTTGGCGTCGTCGACCGTAATGGTGGGAATCCATCCGCCGCTGCTCATGGTGCTAATCTGGTCACGGGTGAGTTGCTGGACGGCAACGGTAGCCTTCTGGTGCGTCTGTTCGGTGTTTTCGCTGAAGGTTTTTCCCGCAATCTGCACTTGGAATCCTGCGGGCATTCCTTCGATGATTACATCGTAATCAGCTGCTGAGGCTGCCATGCCGGAGAGGGCGAAGGCGGCCAGAAGTAGGTTTTTGATTTTCATGAAATAAGTTGGTTTGATGTGTTTTTCTTCGACAAAGATACAAAATTCGACAGAAAGATGCGGCAGGGGACTCATTATTTTTTATGCGTAACACGCACAAAGTTGTCATTTTGCAATTCCGATGTATCAAAGCACGGGTGCACCACAAGGTGGCTCAGCGCTGTTTTTTGGGTTCATCCGACAAATGCGTAGTTTTTAAACAGAAAACGCGCCAAATGTTTTGCGTGTCATAGGAATTAAAATAAACAGAAAACGCGCCAAACGTTTTACGTGTCCTCGGCTGAGGGCGCTGGAAAACGGTCGCAGAGCTCCCGAAAACGCTTAACGCAGAAAACGAAAACAATAGAAAACACGTTTCTCAACAAGGCGGTGCGACGATGTATGAAAAAAACAATAAAAACACCGCTTCGCAGAGAAAACAATTTTTTAAATAGTGTTTTTTCTCGCCGCAGGCGGGTGTTTTTACTGTTTTCTTTTTGGCAGCAGTAACGGTTTTCTCCCGTTATCGTTTTCCCCGTTTGGGGTTTTCCGCGTCAGCGGTTTTCCAGGGCGCCCCGGCAGCGAGAACGTAATACCCGTTAGCGCCCATTTTCTGTTTACCTATCACCATGCAAGTACGTACAGCCCGATTGGCGCCCATTTTCTGTTTTCCTATTCATTTCCCGGATGATCCATTTTTTGTGCCACGATGTTGCAAACGGAGTTGTAGGGACCTGCTACGCGAAAAAAGTGCAAGATTTGACTATAATGCGCAGCATAAAGCGCATAACAGGCAGAAACACAGCCCATTGCGCGTGTAGCAGAATTTCGGGGTCAGATGGGCAAATACAGTAGTGTCCAATAAAAGTTTTAAACGCGAATTTCCGTGAATTGCCCGCGAATTGATTCGTAAATTATTTTTATGATTATCAGTTAAATAAAAAATTCACGATTAAATTTACGGGAAATTTACGGGCATTTACGTTAAAAAATAAAGTTGAAGCCCTGTAGTGCCTAAAATGACATTTTAATCATTGAAATACCAATAGGTTACACATTTCATTTGTGATTTTCCTTGGACACTAGTGGGGCAAATACTAACGTGCTCCTTGTTCGCCGCAACTGCTCTTGCACTCTTTCCGCGCAGACATTTGTCTG
>JAUNIC010000199.1:1325-5283 GCA_030523615.1 Bacteroidales bacterium | reverse complement strand
GCTGACGCTCGTTCCGCAGTCGCTGCCACTGGCCATCCTGCTTGCTTCGCTCATCACTTTTGGTAACATGGGTGAGAACCTGGAGCTGCTGTCGATGAAGGCCGCCGGTGTGCCGCTGACCCGCATCATGCGTCCGCTCATCATATTCTCCATCGTCGTGGCCGGAACCTCGTTCTACTTCCAGAACTCCACGTCGCCCGACGCGCAGAAGAGCCTCAGACAGTTGCTCATATCCATGCGACAAAGCCAGCCGGCAGTCGAAATTCCCGAAGGCATCTTCTACAACGGTGTGCCGAAAGTCAACCTCTACGTCGACAAGAAGGAAGCCAAGACGGGCATGCTCTATCAGGTCATCATCTACAAGACCGACATGGGATTCGACAAAGCGCAGATCGTGCTGGCTGACTCGGGACGTATGGAGATGACGGCCGACAAACTACACATCCGCCTCACCCTCTGGTCGGGCACTCAGTTCCAAAGCCTGCAAGGCGACGGCAATATGCAGTCCATTCAGGCCACGATGCCCTACGACCGCGAGACTTTCAGCTATAAAGAGTTCCTCATCGACTTCGACTCCAACTTTAACCTGCTTGACGGCGAGATGCTGGGCAACATCCCTTCGGCCAAGAACATGGCGGAGATTGTCCACGATGCCGACTCGATGAGCGCCAAGCTCGACACCGCCGCGCTGGAGTATGTAGAGCAGTTAGAGCGCCGCCAGCTGGCCCGCCGCGTAAGTCTCACAAAGGAAGACAGCGTGCGAATGGCTAAGGAATTCAAGGCACACCCCATACGCTTCGACGACCTCATTGCAAAGGCCGACAAAGAGAAGATGGCACGCGTCAAAAGTGCCGCCAACATGACGGTGCAGCAGATGTCCAGCGACCTGACGTGGAAGGAGGACATGAAGAAGGACGAAGAGAAATGGATACGCCGCCACTGGATCGAGTGGCACACGAAGATCACACTCTCGCTGGCCTGTCTCCTCTTCTTCTTCATCGGTGCTCCGCTCGGTGCCATCATCCGCAAGGGTGGCCTCGGCATGCCGTCCATCATCTCCGTCGGCATCTTCATCTTCTACTACATCATCAACACATCGGGCATGAAGATGGCGCGTGAGGGCAACATCAATATGGTCGTCGGTATGTGGATGTCTACGTTCATCCTGACTCCCGCCGGCATCTATCTCACGTTTATGTCGAACCGCGACTCTCAGGTGTTCAACATCGACGCCTACCGCAACTTCTTCCGCAAGGTCTTCGGCATACGCGTCAAACGAAATCTTGGCAAGAAGGAAGTCATTATCAACGCTCCCGACTACAACGCTGCCCTGGAGGCTATCCCCACGCTGCAAAAGGAGTTTGCCGCACTGCGCGTCAGCCGTCTGCGCATCGTCAACTACTTCCGATTCCGCAAAAGTCCCGCTCTGCAGCATGCTACAGAGCAGCTGGAAGCGCTCATCGAAGACCTCTCCAACACTCGTGACCTCCACATACTACAGGCGCTCAACCGTTTCCCCACCATCAGCAAGCGCCACCTGCACGGCGACCGCCGAGCTATCATGCGCGCACTGACCAAGCTGGAGCGCAGCATTCTGGTATTCCTTGGACGCAAAGAGCGCAAGAAGATGGCAGAAGCTCCCATTGCGGATGCCCCCATCCTGGAAGCATCGGGAATTGAAGCACCCGTAACCGAAGCGCCCGAAATAGCAGCTGCCGAGGAGACGGAACAATTCTACGAAGACCTCCTCCGCAAATTCGACGAGGCCCAAGCCGACGAAGATGCTGCGGTAATTGAAGGTGCTACGGAAGACGCAGAAAACACAATTGAAGAAGCCACAGAGTATGTGGCTCCTACGAACGAAAACGAAACAATAGTAAATAATAACTCAGGTTCAGAGGACACTACGCCCGAAGAACCCCAAAAATAAAGAAATGACAACATCTCCCCTTTGCTCCGTCGAGCAAGCTCTTGAAGACTTCAAAGCAGGTAAGTTCGTCATCGTTGTCGACGACGAAGATCGCGAAAACGAAGGCGACCTCATCACTTGTGCAGAACTCATAACCCCCGAAAAGATCAACTACATGCTCAAGAACGGCCGCGGCGTGCTCTGCGCTCCCATCACCAACGAGCGCTGCCGTCAGCTCGAACTTGATCATCAGGTGCAAACGAATACCTCGATGCTCGGCACTCCCTTCACCGTGACCATCGATATGCTTGAAGGTTGCACCACGGGCGTTTCTGCCCACGACCGCGCAGAAACTATCAAGGCCCTCGCCAATCCCGAGGCAAAACCTGAATGGTTTGGCCGCCCTGGCCATATCAACCCCCTCTACGCTCAGGACCGCGGCGTTCTGGCACGCGCCGGCCATACCGAGGCTGCCGTCGATCTGGCTCGTCTCAGCGGTTTCTATCCTGCAGCTTGCCTTATCGAAATCCTCAACGAGGACGGTACCATGGCACGTCTGCCCCAGCTTATTGAGTTTGCCGAGCAGGAAGGCCTCCACATCATCAGCATCAAAGACCTCATCGCTTACCGTCTGAAGGAAGAAAGCCTCGTAGAGCGCGGCGAAGAAGTGGACATGCCCACAGAATACGGCCACTTCCACCTCATTCCCTTCAGCCAGAAGTCAAACCGCATGGAACACATTGCCCTCGTCAAGGGCACGTGGGAACCGGGCGAGGAAATCCTCGTGCGCGTTCATAGCAGTTGTGCTACGGGCGACATTTTCGGTTCACGCCGTTGCGACTGTGGCGAACAGCTTCACGCTGCAATGCGTGCTGTAGAGAAGGAAGGCAAGGGCGTAGTGCTCTATCTCAATCAGGAGGGCCGCGGCATCGGTCTCATGGCCAAGATTGCGGCATACAAATTGCAGGAGCAGGGCTACGACACCGTCGACGCCAACATCCATCTGGGCTACGACCCCGACGAGCGCGACTACGGCGTTGGTGCAAGCATTCTCCGCGATCTCGGCGTCACAAAGATGCGTCTCATCACCAACAACCCCGTGAAGCGCGTAGGCCTCGAAGCTTACGGTCTTGAAGTTGTCGGCAATGTGCCCGTCGAAATCACTCCCAACGAGTATAACGAACGTTACCTCCGCACCAAGAAGGAACGTATGGGCCACACTCTCCACTTCAACAAATAGGCCAGCCTTATAAGCCCTATAAGCCCTATAGGCTCCAAACTCCAACAAACAATCACAAAAAACTATCACAATTATGTACGAAAAGAACTACAATTGCTACGAAACTGCTTCCTATGGCAGCCGTAGCGTCAGCTTCCCCGCTGTAATGCGCAACGTGTATATGTGGATGTGCTTCGCACTCGCCATGACTGGCCTCACCGCAGCCGCCGTTGCCACCCAACCTCAGATTCTCCAGGCCATCTTCACCAACCAGATTCTCTTCTGGGGCCTCTTCATCGGCGAGTTCGCCCTCGTCATATTCTTCTCTGCCCGCATCATGAGCATGTCGCTCACCACGGCAGGTCTCGTCTTTGCCGCGTATAGCATCCTGAACGGTGTCACGATGTCGTTCATCTTCCTGGCCTACACCATGGAGAGCATCGCCACGACATTCTTCATCACCGCTGGAACCTTCGGTGCCATGAGCCTCATCGGCTACACTACGAAGCGTGATCTCAGCACCATGGGCCGCATCCTTTTCATGGCCCTCATCGGCGTGATCATCGCCACGGTAGTCAACATCTTCGTGGGCAGCAGCGCGCTGCAGTTCGGTATCAGCATTCTCGGCGTGCTCATCTTCACCGGCCTCACCGCCTATGACACGCAGAAAATCAAGATGATGGTCGAGATGTACGGCGACCAGCCCAACGAAGGCGTCATGAAGCTTGCCCTCCTCGGCAGCCTCAGCCTCTACCTCGATTTCATCAACCTCTTCCTCTATCTCCTCCGCTTCTTCGGAAACAGCAGAGACTAAAGGATGTAATTAAGAA
>JAUNIC010000199.1:0-1315 GCA_030523615.1 Bacteroidales bacterium | reverse complement strand
ATTCTCGATTCCCTGATTCCTAACTCTTAATTTAATAGCTTTTCGACACTTTGATTCTCGGAAGTAACTTCCGTACTTAATTCTTAATTCTTACTTCTTACTTCTTAATTCCCGAAATAATGCATCTCTCAAACCGACTTAACCGTCTTGCCCCCTCGGCAACTCTTGCCATGTCACAGAAAAGCGCTGAACTCAAGGCTCAGGGCGTAGATATTATTAATATGAGTGTCGGCGAACCCGATTTCAACACTCCCGACCACATCAAGGAGGCCGCAAAGCAGGCCGTCGACGACAACTGGTCACGCTACAGCCCCGTACCTGGCTACCCCGCTCTCCGCGAAGCTATCTGCGCTAAGCTCAAGAACGAGAACGGTCTTGACTACACTCCCGCACAGATTGTCGTAGGCAACGGTGCCAAGCAGGCTGTCTGCAACACCATCCTCGCTATTGTCGATGAGGGCGACGAGGTCATCATCCCCGCTCCCTACTGGGTAAGCTACCCCCAAATGGTCCTCATGGCCGACGGTAAGCCCGTCTTCGTAGAGGCTACCATCGAGCAGAACTTCAAGATCACTCCCGAACAGCTTGAGGCTGCCATCACTCCCCGCACCCGCGCCCTCATCCTCTGCTCTCCCAGCAACCCCACGGGTTCTGTTTACAGCGCTGAGGAAATGGAAGGCCTCGCTGCCGTGCTCCGCAAGTATCCCGATGTCATTGTCATCGCCGACGAAATCTACGAGCACATCAACTATGTAGGCAAGCATGCCTCCATCGCTACCTGCGAGGGTATGAAGGAGCGCACCGCCATCATCAACGGCGTTTCTAAGGCTTACGCCATGACGGGCTGGCGCATCGGTTTCGTGGCTGCCCCCCTCGAACTCGCCAAGGCTGTCAACAAGCTCCAGGGCCAGTACACCAGCGGTCCCTGCTCCGTCAGCCAGATTGCCGCCACCGTGGCTTTCGCTGCTGACCAGACTCCCGTGGAGACCATGCGTCAGGCTTTCGAGCGTCGCAAAAACCTCATCGTCAGCCTCGCCAAGGAAATCCCCGGTTTCGAGGTAAACAACCCCGATGGTGCCTTCTACCTCTTCCCCAAGTGCTCCAGCTTCTTCGGCAAGACCGACGGCGAACGCGTCATCAATGACTCTATGGACTTCGCCCTCTACCTCCTCGAGGTAGGCCACGTAGCCACCGTAGGCGGTGCTGCATTCGGTAGCCCCGAGTGCTTCCGCATGAGCTACGCCACCAGCGACGAGAACATCATCGAGGCTCTCCGCCGCATCAAAGAGGCGTGCGCACGACTGAAGTAATTAAA
>JAUNIC010000017.1 GCA_030523615.1 Bacteroidales bacterium | reverse complement strand
CCTTTGAAGCAGTTTTCATTTGAGTTGAACGGAAAATTGTACCGAATTGGGTAATTTTTTGAGAGTGCGCCCGAGTTGTCTCCGCAGAGAGCTTTGTAAACCCTACAAAATGGTATATAGATGTTGCAAAATGTGTAATTTATGACCGCCTGAGAATGCCTTCAGAATCGACCAATCGTCCGTTTCTTGCTTCTGAAGGCATTCTCAGCGCGTTAAACACGAATTTTGTTTACAGATGATCTTTGGGAGAATCTCAAAAGTGGAGAAACAAAAAGTGGCCAGACAATCGAATCTACAGATTGTCTGGCCACTGCTATTTTGCGAGTATAAAACTCTGTGTTGTGGCTTGTCGCGATTTATGCCGCGATACGTTGCGCTTTACTACTCACCGTACATCTTCTCGCGGAGTTCCTTGATGCGTGCATCGTGGATGTAGTCCTCGTAGGTCATGAGCTTGTCGATGGCACCGTTGGGAGTGAGCTCGATGACGCGGTTGGCCACGGTGTTGATGAACTCGTGGTCGTGAGAAGCGAAGAGGATGTTGCCGCGGAAACCCTTGAGGTTGTTGTTGAAGGCCTGGATGGACTCCATGTCGAGGTGGTTGGTGGGCGTGTCGAGAATGAGGCAGTTGGCGTTCTTGAGCTGCATACGTGCAATCATGCAACGCATCTTCTCGCCACCGGAGAGAACGGGAACCTTCTTGAGAATTTCTTCGTCCTTGAAGAGCATACGACCGAGGAATGCCTTGAAATACACCTCGTTGCCCTCACCGAACTGCATGAGCCAATCGAGCATGTTGATGTCCTGCTTGAAGAATTCGGTGTTGTCGAGGGGCAGGTAAGCGGTCGTGATGGTGACGCCCCACTTGTAGGTACCCGCTGCGGGTTCCTGATGGCCGTTGATGATTTCGAAGAGGGCCGTCATGGCTCGAGGATCGTGGCTGATGAATACCACCTTCTCCTCCTTCTGCACCTGGAAAGAGATGTTGTCGAAGAGCAGCGTGCCGTCTTCGGCTACAGCCTTGAGATCTTCGACCTCGAGAATCTGGTTGCCGGGTTCGCGTTCCATCTGGAAGATGATGCCGGGATAGCGGCGGGTGGAGGGCTTGATTTCCTCAACGTTGAGCTTCTCGAGCATCTTCTTACGGCTCGTTGTCTGGCGGCTCTTGGCCACATTGGCGCTGAATCGGCGGATGAATTCCTCGAGTTCCTTACGCTTCTCCTCGGCCTTGGCCTTCTGGTTCTGCGCCTGACGGAGTGCGAGCTGTGAGGACTCGTACCAGAAGCTGTAGTTACCGGAGAAGAGGGTAACCTTACCGAAGTCGATGTCGACGGTGTGGGTGCAGACCTGATCGAGGAAGTGACGGTCGTGGGAGACGACAAGCACGGTGTGTTCGAAGTTGCCGAGGTACTCTTCGAGCCATTCGACGGTTTCGAGGTCAAGGTCGTTGGTGGGCTCATCGAGGAGCAGGTTGTCGGGTTCGCCGAAGAGAGCCTGAGCCAGCATGACGCGCACCTTCTGCTTGTTGGAAAGCGAGCCCATGAGCTGGTAGTGGAGGTCTTCCTTGATGCCGAGGCCGGAGAGCAGCACCTGAGCGTTGTTCTCAGCTTCGTAACCACCCATATTGGCGAACTTGTCTTCGAGTTCAGCAACAAGGATGCCGTCTTCGTCGGTGAAGTCTTCCTTGGCGTAGAGGGCGTTGCGCTGCTGCATGAGGTCCCACATCACGGTGTGGCCCTGGAGCACGGTGTCGAGGACGGTCTGGTCGTCGAACTTGAAGTGGTCCTGTGAGAGTACGCTGAGGCGCTCGCCAGGTCCCATCTCGAAAGTTCCCTTCGTGGGCTCAAGCTCACCGCTTATGACCTTGAGGAGAGTAGACTTGCCGGCACCGTTGGCACCGATGATGCCGTAGATATTGCCATTGGTAAACTTCATGTTGACATCCTGATAGAGGATGCGCTTGCCGAACTGTACGGCGATGTTGTTGAGTGTAATCATGTGCGTCGCGCGCTACGTGTAATAAATATGTAGCGTAGATATTTTGTTTTCGGAAAGTAGGGTTTCTAAAGTTTCGTTAAAACGGGCACAAAATTACGTAAAAAATCTTGATTGCTTCGTGCTTTGCACGGAAATTCGTACTTTTGCACGCAAAATTTCAAAACCAATGCCAAACCGACATACCAAAGACCAACTCCTCAATCAGTTACGCGACGGTGGGCAGATGACAGGAATGGACAAGATGCGGCTCGTGGCATTGCTCAGCGTGCCGGCCATGTTGGCGCAGTTGTCCACCATCATCATGCAGTACATCGACGCTATGATGGTGGGAAGTCTCGGCGCCGCAGCCTCTGCCAGCATCGGTCTGGTGAGCACGACGACTTGGCTCTTCGGCGGTCTTTGCAGCAGCGTGGGCACAGGTTTCTCGGTCATCGTGGCCCAATATATCGGTGCAAAGCAGAACGGAAAGGCGCGCGACACGCTGCGTCAGGCCATCACCGTTAGCATGACGTTTGCGCTGATTATCTGTGCCTTGTGCGTGGCCATTCACAAGCAATTGCCTGTGTGGCTCGGTGGAGCGGACGACGTCGTGAAACTCGCTTCCGACTACTTCCTCGTCTGGTCGCTCACGTTGCCCGTCATGCAGCTGTTGTATCTGTCGAACGGCATGTTGCGCTGTTCGGGCAATATGAAAGTGCCCAGCATGATGGGTGTGATGATGTGTGTGCTCGACGTGGCTTTCAACTGCGTGCTCATTCCGCGCTACGGCGTGGTGGGAGCTGCTCTTGCCACATCGACGGCTGCGCTCCTCACCGCTGTGACTAGTATGACCTACCTCGTGACACTCAGCAAGGAGCTGAAACTTGTGGGCCACAGCCTGCACTTCATGCCCCGCCGCGATGACTTCCGCCGCGCGATGAAGATTTCGTTGCCGATGGGTGTGGAGCACATCGTGTTCTGCGGCGCACAGATTGTCTCGACCATCATCGTGGCGCCCCTTGGCACGGTGGCGGTGGCGGCCAACGCTTTCGGCATTATCGTGGAGAGTCTCTGCTACATGCCCGGTTACGGCATCGGCGATGCTGCAACAACGCTTATCGGCCAAAGCATTGGAGCCAAGAGACGCGACCTTGTGCGCAGTTTCTCCGTGCTGACTGTCCTGACGGGCATCATCGTGATGAGTATACTCGGTGTGGTGATGTTCGTGACGGCGCAACCGCTCATGGCTATCATGACGCCCGACCTCGCCGTTCAGGCAGAGAGCGTCACGGCCCTGCGCATCGAGGCTTTCGCCGAACCGATGTATGCAGCCAGCATCGTGGTGTATGGTGTCTTCGTCGGCGCCGGCGACACGCTTGTGCCGTGCGTCATGAACCTGGCGAGCATCTGGTGTGTGCGCATTCCGCTGGCAGCGCTGCTGGCCGGAACCTATGGATTGCCTGGCGTGTGGATCGCCATGGCTGTGGAGTTGACCGTTCGCGGCATTATCTTCCTCATCCGACTCTGCACGTCGAAGAAATACTTAAGAAAAGAAACTGAAACCGTATGAAAACGATAAAAGATGCCGAGTATGGCGGCGAACGTCCGCTGTACTGCGAGCATGACCTGAAACTTGAGCGCGTGACGATCCATGTGGGTGAGTCCTCTCTCAAAGAGACGCACGACATTGAGGCGCGCGATTGCCGCTTCGAAGGTAAGTATGTGTTCTGGGAATGTCGCCACTTCGACGTCGAGAACTGCTATTTTGCCGAATCGGCGCGTTCATCGCTTTGGTACAGCGAGGACGTGAAGATGCGCCATTGTAAGGTGGACGCTCCTAAGATGTTCCGCCGCATGAAGGGCATTCGCCTCAGCGATTGTCAGTTCCCCAACGCGCTCGAAACTTTCTGGGATTGCAGCGATATCCACATTGACCATTGCACAATACAGCAGGCCGACTATCTCTTCATGCATTGCCACGACATAGAGATCAGTGATTATCATCAGGATGGCAACTATTCCTTTCAATACGCCAAGAACGTGATGATCCGCAATGCCGTGCTCAACTCGAAGGATTCCTTCTGGGAGAGCGAGAACTGCACCATCATCGACAGCGAAATCAATGGCGAATACCTTGGATGGTACGCCAAGAATCTCCGTCTTGTGCGTTGCCACATCACGGGCGAACAGCCGCTGTGCTACTGCGAAAATCTCGTCATGGAGGATTGCACCATGGGTGACGACGCCAACCTCGCTTTTGAATACTCCACCATCGAGGCCACTATCAAGGGCGACGTGGTGAGCGTGAAGAATCCGACCTCTGGCCACATCCGCGTCGAGGGTCGCATCGGTGAACTCATCATCGACGAGAACCAGAAGGCGCCCGCCGACTGCAAGATTGAGTGCTGCGGTTAAAATCGCGGCAAATCATCTCAACATTTAATTCTTAATTCTTAATTTTTAATTCAGAAAAGTGCCTGGATATTTAGTAGAAGATACACGCAAGGTTACGACCAAGCGTCTCATTGAAATGAAGGAGCAGGGCAAGAAGATTGCCATGCTTACAGCATACGATTACACCACAGCCACCATCGTCGACGGTGCAGGAGTTGACTGCATTCTCATCGGCGACTCGGCTTCGAACGTCATGGCGGGTAACCTCACGACGCTCCCCATCACCATCGACCAAATGATCTATCATGCGCAGAGCGTGGTGCGCGGCGTGAACCGTGCGCTCGTTGTGTGCGACATGCCTTTCGGCTCTTACCAGACGGGACCTACCGACGCTGTGCGCAATGCGATCCGCATGATGAAGGAAACCGGTGCCGACGCCCTCAAACTCGAAGGCGGCGTTGAGATCATCGATGCCATTCGCGCCATCATCGCCGCGGGTATTCCCGTGTGCGGTCATCTCGGACTCACGCCCCAAAGCATCAACAAGTTCGGCACGTATGCCGTTCGTGCAAAGGAAGAGGCAGAGGCGCAGAAGCTGATGGACGATGCTCGTCTGCTCGAAGAGGCTGGCTGCTTTGCCATTGTCGTAGAGAAGGTGCCCGCCGCGCTGAATCAGAAGGTGTGCAGCGAACTCCGCATTCCAGTCATCGGTATTGGTGCCGGCCCCAGCGACGGTCAGGTGCTCGTCATCGACGATATGCTGGGTAAGAACAAGGGGTTCTCGCCCAAGTTCCTTCGCCGCTACGCCGATCTCCACACCATTATGACCGATGCCATCGGCCAGTATGTGGCTGACGTGAAGAGCGCCGACTTCCCTAATGCAGAGACCGAAAGTTATTGATAAGCCTCAAAACATTTTATGATTCATAGATTTTGCCTTCGCCTCATCGCCATCATAGCGCTGCTTGCCACGTGTTTTCCCTCTCGCGCAGTAGCCGATGTGGTGGCGCTGACGACCACTACGCCTGTTACCGTAACCGCTGATGGTCCTGCTGACGCTAAAGATCAGCCAAGGGCCTCGTCTGACGATCGCCGCAGAAAGAAGCAAGACCAACTGATGCACCAAATCATGGCTCCTGACATCATGCCCCGACAGTCGCCGAATGATCCTACACTCGACGGTAAGCGACCTTCTGGCTTTGGTGTTGCCGCGGCCGAAGACTTCGACCATACGGTGAAGTCGCGCGAGGGCATCGACGTCAGCCACTATCAGGGCCGTATCGACTGGGAGACTGTGGCGCGCGACGGCGGCATCAGTTATGTGTACTGCAAAGCTACGGAGGGTGCGGCTTTCGTCGACAACACCCACATGTACAACATCTCCATGGCGCACAAGTATGGCATCAAGGTGGGGATATACCTCTATTACCGTCCGACGGTGAGTGTGGAGGAGCAGTTCCGCAACATGACGTCGGTGGTGCGGAAGAGCGAGCAAGATTTGGTGCCGATGATTGACATCGAGGAAGATAAGGGCGTGGACGAGCATAAGTTCATTGCTGATCTGACAGCCTTCATCCACATGGTGGAGAAGCACTATGGCAAGAAGCCTTTGCTTTACTCTGGCGAGTACTTCTACAATCGCCATTTCCAGGGCTTGTTCCAGAATTATCAGTGGATGATAGCCCGTTACAGCACGACTTCGCCTACGCTGAAGGATGGCAAATCGTATCTGATGTGGCAATATACGGACAAAGGCCGCATCCCCGGCATTCCTGTGCTTGTGGACCGCTCGTGCCTCGTGGGCAACGGCTCGCTGAATGCCGCAAAAATGAAGTGAAACAAATAAATGTCGTGTTATGCAAGATATCTTAACTCTCATCAACGATCCCAACGTCAACATTCTTGGCGCTATTTTCAAACTCCTCCTTTCGCTCCTCCTCGGTGCTGTGGTCGGTCTTGAACGCCGCCACAAAGGCCAAATTGCCGGTATGCGTACCTTTGCTCTCATCTCGATGGGCGCCACGCTCGCCATGCTTGTCTCCATCTACATTCCGCAGGAATACATGGGACTCAAAAACGGCGACCCCGGCCGCATCGCCGCTCAGGTGATCAGCGGTATCGGTTTCCTCGGTGCTGGAGCGATCATACAGATGAAGGGCAGTGTGAGAGGTCTGACTACTGCCGCCGGCATCTGGATGACGGCTTGTATCGGTTTGGCTGTCGGTGCGGGAATGTACATCATCGCCGTCGCCGCGTGCCTGTTGATCATCTTTGTGCTGATGTTTTTGGAAAGCCTCGAGAAGCGTCTCTTCAAAGGCGGCGAGGCAAAGATCGTGCGTCTGAAGGTGGACGAGATTCTTACAGATACGAGCATCTACCACGAATGCTTCGCAAAGTACAATGTGCACATCTCTGATGAGTATCTCCGCTATGATTATACGCGCGAAATCAGCACCATCAACTTTATGGTGCGTTGTAAGTCAAACACGGATTTCGTGACGCTTTTTGCTGAGATGCGTGGCCTCGGTCCTGTGCTCTCGCTGATGCTCACAAATGAGGTGAACAATTAGTATGTGCTCCTCTTGATGCAAAAAAGAATGGCCGCACTGCCCCTGATGGGTGGTGCGGTCATTCTTTGTGGCGCTATGGTTTGCTACGCTTGCTATCTTTTGTGTGTAGCGTGTTTCCGGTCGTTATTCTTCATGTTGCTTCTGGCGCTCTGCTTCGAGAAGTTTGATCTTGCGGGCAATCATGTCTCCTTCGCGTTGTCCGTGGAAACCGCCGATGGTGCCGTCGGAAGCAATTACGCGATGACAAGGAACGTCTGGAGCGAACGGGTTGCGTTTGAGAGCCTGTCCCACGGCTTGGGCGCTGCGACAACCGATGCGGCGGGCAAGTTCACCGTAGCTGATGGTGGTTCCGGCAGGAACCTCGAGGAGTGCGAGGTATACGCGGCGCTGGAAGGCTGTGATGCTCTGGTCTGCCAACACTCGTTGGCGGGTTTCTTCGATAGTTGGCATAGTGCGTTTGGGCGTTAAGCGTTGGTTTCGAGTTCGGCGATGCTGGCTGTCACTTCGTCAATCTTGCGGAACTGCGGCCGAACGAAGACCATGATGCCGATTGTTCCACCGATAATACAACCGACAACGCCGCCGACGATTACGGGCATGAAAGATGTCATCGTTTCGCCGAAAAGTCCGTTGTGGTAGATGGAGTAGAAGAAGACGCCCATGAAGCCAATGACCATTACGGGAGCAATGTAGGTGAGGCGAAGAATCTCGAGGCGCTTGTATTTGAGCAGGCGCTGCTGGGTCTCAACGAGGCTGTTGGACATCATGCGGCTGGTGCTGTACATGTAGGAGTATTCGACGATTTGAAGAAGGGTGCAGAGTAGCATGAAGACTAGTGTGAAGATGACCGTCCACATGGGCTGCCCAATCTCGTGTACGTAGAGCGCGAGTAGAGGAGTGGCGATGAGGGTGAAAATCAGTCCTCGCATTTCGCGGTTGAGCATGTTGGACATGCCGCTGTGGATGGCGCGGCGAAGCTGCTTGTCGTTGATTTCGACTTGGGTGTCGAGGCGCTTTTGGAGAATCTGAAGCTGCTGCTTCATCTCATCGAGGGAAGTATAGTTGTTTTCGGTATTCATAGTGATGATGGGAAACTTTTGGTTTCGTATGTTGATGCGGGTGAATGCTTGATCTTTATTGATGCAGTTGCGGATGGCTTACTGCATGGTCTTGAGCTGCTCGCGGATGCGGACAAGACGAACGCTGACGTTCTTGGCGCTGATGCCGACGATCTGGCCAATCTCTTCGTAGTTCATGTCTTCGAGCCAGAGGAGGACGATAGCACGATCGAAAACACCGAGTTTGTGGATGCGTTCGTGAAGGAGGCGTATCTGCTTGTCGTCCTGGCCTTCGTTGCTCACCTCTTCGGCGCTGACGCCGATGGTTTCGAGAGATGACGTCTCGCTTTTGCGCTTTTTCCGCTTACGATCGGCGGATATGCAGGTGTTCATGGCAATGCGCCATACCCAGGTGCGGACTTCACTGCGGCCTTCGAAGGAGTCGTAGCCTTTCCAAAGGTTGATAAGGGTCTCCTGCACCAGGTCTTCGACCTCGTCGTTGTCGTCGGAGAACATGAGGCACACGGTGTAGATGGTGCTCTTCTGCTCGCGGACGAGGCGGGTGAATTCGGTTTCTTGTTGTGTCATGGTGTTTGTGGTTATTGTGTTTGCTGTCTGTTTTGTGCGTTATTCCTTGATTGGTTTACGCTTCTTTGACGCAGTACACATGAACTTTACTACAAAAATAATACAAATATTTCTCTTTTTTGTGAAAATCGTCATATTTTTGGCGCAAACGACGAATTTATGCGCCGCAAAAGACTTAAAAAGGACCTAACGCATGATCGCTAAGTCCTTCCCCAATCTATAGGAAAATGGCGGCCAGTGCTGCAAAAATGGGTACGCACAAGCAGCTACAAACGATATCGCGCGACGTGTTGATATGGAATGTTGGTATTGACTCCTTGGTGAAGCGGCGGACGAGGAAGAAGATCGCGTAGCCGACAACTGCACCGAACAGGAGGCCGACTAAGATGTCGCCGAAAAAGTGAACGCCAAGGTAGAGGCGAGTCCAGCAATTAACTGCGCTCCAAAATAGCAACGCAATCGTGGTGGTCCTTTGGCGAACAACCATGCTCGTGAAGACGGCTATCGACATCGTGTTGGCTGCATGGGATGAGAAGAATCCGTATTGACCGCCCCGATAGTTATTGACAGTGTCGACAAGGTGCATGATGGCGGGATCATGTGTGGGACGAGGCCTGCAAACCAACGGCTTGACGATACTGCTCGACACTTGGTCGCATACGAGTACACAAAGCACAAGGCCCCCGAGAATATACCAGAGGGTGGGGCGCTTAACGTGGCGAATAAGGTTGTATATAAGTGCGATATATAGTGGAGCCCATACCCATGTTATGGTGCAAAGCATGGCAACATTGTCGAGCCAGATGCTGTCGCTGCCGTTGATGAGCAGGGTGAGATAGGTGTCGAAATTGAGTAGGGTGTCCATGTTTAGAAGGATGATGAGTGGCAGAAAAAAGCGTGCCTGGAGGGCAGATAAAAGTGTGCCCCCCAGTCGTGGGACGTGGGGGGCATTGCTTTATGTAGTGTGTAGGGATTATGCGAGGGTACCGCCGACGATGTCGAGGAGTTCGCTCGTGATGGCCTGCTGACGGCTCTTGTTGTACTGCAGGTTGAGCAGACGGAGAAGTTCGTCAGCATTGTCGGTTGCGGTCTGCATAGCTACCATACGGGCAGCATGCTCAGAGGCATTGCTGTCAAGGAGAGCGGTGTAGATCATGAGGTTGACGTAGCGGGGAATGAGCTTGTTGAGTACGGTCTCCATATCGGGCTCAACGATGAAGTTATCGTTGATCTTGATGACGCGTGACTCGCTGCTGGTTCCCTCAAGAGCCTGATGGCCGCCTTGTTCTTTCAGATAGGCTTTGGCGTCGGCCGTGGCCATCTGGTGCTCAAGGTCGCGGGTGTGGTCATAGTCCATGGCTTCTTGCACGTCGATGGGGATGAGGACCTTATTGGTGAGGATCTGTGAACCAGCACTCTTGAAGTGGTGGTAGATCATTTCAACGCGGTCAATCTCGCCAGATGTGAAGGCATCGCCGAGTTCTTTACCAATTGCCTGACATTCTGCGGCATTGGGTTTGTCGGCGAGAGCAATGAACTTGCCGGCCATAGGGAGGCCGAGCTTGGAGACCTTCTCGCAGACCTTGCGGCCTACAGGATAAATGACTACTTCAACTCCCTGCTTCTGGTAACCGTCGACTGCACGCTGCATCATCTTCAGAACGTTGGCATTGAAACCACCGCAGAGACTGGAGTTGCTGGCAAACACGATGAGTGCTACCTTCTTGACTTCGCGCGCTTGGGTGATTGCACCCTGAGCGTCGACGTCGGCGGCAAGGAATGACTTGAGGATGGTCTCGAGCATATACTCGTAAGGCAGCATATTCTCAATCATCACCTGCGCATGATGCAACTTGCTGGACGCAACCATCTTCATGGCACTCGTGATCTTGCGGGTGCTTTGAACCGATGCAATGCGGCCTTTGATTTCTTTCAGTGACGGCATAAGCTATTACTTTTTGTATTGTCCGGCAACGTCAGCCATTACCTGTTCGATGACGCTGGTGCAAGCGTCGTCAATCTTACCAGAACCGAGGGCGTCAATAACGTCCTGGTGTGCGCTGCGCATAACTTCGAGGAATGCGTCCTGGCACTCACGGACCTGCTCAACGGGTACGGGAGCCATGAGGCCGTGGGTTCCACAGTAGAGGATGGCAACCTGCTCGCCTACGGGCATAGGAGAGTACTGGGGCTGGATGAGGAGCTGGTTGTTCTTACGGCCGCGGTCAAGGGTCATGGCGGTCACGGCGTCCATATCGCTGGAGAACTTGGAGAAGCTCTCGAGCTCACGATACTGTGCCTGGTCGATCTTGAGGGTACCGGCAACCTTCTTCATGGACTTGATCTGTGCAGAACCACCTACACGGGATACGGAGATACCCACGTTGATGGCGGGACGGAAACCCTGGTTGAAGAGGTCGGACTCAAGGTAGATCTGACCGTCGGTGATGGAGATCACGTTGGTAGGAATGTAAGCGGAAACGTCGCCTGCCTGGGTCTCGATGATGGGGAGTGCGGTGAGAGAACCACCACCCTTGACGTGTCCCTTGAGACATGCGGGGAGGTCGTTCATCTGCTCGGCAACTTCCTGCTGCTCGTTGATCTTTGCAGCACGCTCGAGGAGACGGCTATGGAGGTAGAATACGTCACCGGGATAAGCTTCACGACCTGAGGGACGGCGGAGGATAAGGGATACCTCGCGGTATGCAACGGCCTGCTTGGAGAGGTCGTCGTAGATAACGAGGGCGTGCTCACCACGATCGCGGAAGTACTCGCCGATGGCAGCACCTGCGAAAGGTGCGTAGTACTGCATAGCTGCGGGATCAGATGCGGTAGCGGCTACGATGATGGTGTAGGGGAGTGCTCCGCGCTCCTTGAGGTTCTGTACGAGAGCTGCAATGGTAGATGCCTTCTGGCCAATGGCAACATAGATGCAGTATACGGGCTTGCCAGCTTCGTAGAAACTCTTCTGGTTGATGATGGTATCGATAGCGATAGCGGTCTTACCGGTCTGACGGTCGCCAATGATGAGCTCGCGCTGGCCGCGGCCGATGGGAATCATGGAGTCGACAGCCTTGATACCCGTCTGAAGGGGCTGCTTTACGGGCTGACGATAGATTACACCAGGAGCCTTGCGGTCGAGGGGCATTTCGAAAGCGTCGGTCAGGTCGATTGCTCCCTTGCCATCGATTGCCTGGCCGATGGGGTTGATGACACGGCCGAGCATGTTGTCGTTGACGCGAATGGAGGCAATGCGCTTGGTACGCTTCACGATCTGGCCTTCCTTGATACCGCTGGTGGGGCCAAGGAGCACGCAGCCGACATTGTCCTCTTCAAGGTTCATCACGATGGCCATGGTGCCGTTCTCGAACTCGAGGAGTTCGTTGGCTTCAGCATTGCGGAGGCCATAGATGCGAGCTACACCATCGCTGACGGTCAGTACGGTGCCGACTTCGTCGTAGTTGGCGCTGGTGTTGATGCCCTGCAACTGGTCGAGGAGAACCTGTGAGACTTCGCTGGGTTTGATTTTATCTGACATTGTTGATTGTTTTTGAATTTAAGTTTTTAAGTTCTAAGAGGTAGAGTACCTAATAACTTAATTGGCAAGTTGCTTCTCGATGGTGCGGAGTTTGCCGAGGACGCTGGCGTCCATGCGGTAAGTGTCGTAGTCGAGGATGAAGCCACCGATGATTTCGGGGTTGACTTCGGTCTCAAATTCTACGGTGCCATGAGAGCGGCTTGCTACCATTCGCTGCATCTTCTCAATCATTTCGGTTGAAGCAGGAACGGCTGTGGTGAGTTTTCCGCGGGTGATATTTTTCTGTTGGCGGTAGAGGGTGATGTACGAATTGGCAATGAACTGTGCTGCCTTTTCACGGCCTTCGTTGAGCACGAGGTCAATGAAGCGCGAGGTAATGTCGCACACCTCGCCTCCAGCAGCTGCCTTAAGCAGTTCAGCCTTTTGGTCGCGGGGGAGCATAGGGTTGTCCATGGTGTGACGGAGCGCGGGAACGTTGATGTAGCTCTGCGCGATGGACTGCATTTCTGCGTAGACCTTGTCTTCAACATGAAGATCCATGCTGCCGCGAAGGAGGGCTTTGGCGTATCTTACTGAAATGACTCCTAAATCCATATTGTTTGTGTTTTTTTGTTCAAAATGTTTAAAGTGTTCATAATGTTCAACCTTGTGTTCAGAGTTCACGATGAGCTATTGACTTTAATGAACCTGCTGAACAGTTCTGAACATCCTGAACAAAAACTTTAGGAGTCTTTACTTTCCAACAGAAACTTCATCCAACAACTGGTTGACGTACTGCATCTGGGCGGCGTCGTCAGAGAGCTGCTTGCGCAGAATCTTTTCGGCGACAGAAATTGAGAGCTGTGCAACTTCACCACGAATTTCCTGAAGTGCGGCTTGCTTCTCAGCTTCAATCTGCTGTTTTGCCTCTGCGATAATGCGAGCACCCTCTTCGCGAGCCTTGTCCTGAGCTGTTGCGACGATGTTGTCACGGGTGGCTGCGGCTTCCTTCACAATCTGTGCGGAGCGCTCGCGGGCCTCAGTGAGCATCTGCTCGCTCTGGGTCGTGATGCTGGCCAGCTTCTCATTGGCTTCGTGAGCCTTTTGGAGGCTCTCGTCGATGTACTGCTTACGTTCTTCAACCATGCCGACGATGGCAGGGAAACCGAACTTCGCAAGCACAAAGAAAACCACAAGGAAAGCCAGAAGCATCCAGAACAACAGACCAAGGTCAGGTGTCAGTACGGCAGGCAAATTAAGTGATTCCATTTGCGAGATGTTAGGTGTTGTGATGTGAGTTTGGAAAAATGTGTGTGCGAACGTGACTTGTGAAGATGTGAGAGGCAAGGATGCCTTTCACATTCTTCACTGAAAGGTCACGCTGATTTATCACATTTTATTAGATGAGGAATGCGCAAGCAACAACTGCGAAAAGAGCCACACCTTCGACGAATGCGGAGGTAAGGATCATGTTGGTCTGGATCTTGCTTGTTGCCTCGGGCTGACGAGCGATAGCGTCCATAGCGGAACCACCGATCTTACCGATACCCATACCTGCGCCGATTACTGCGATACCTGCGCCAAGACCGCAACCGAGCTGTGCGAGTCCTTCTGCTGCTAATAAAGAAATCATAATTTTTAAGTTTTAAATTGTTAGTTATTAATTTGTTTTGGTTTTGTTTTAAGAGGGGAGGGCAGATTCTTAATTTGCCCGTTGTGGCGCGATTTCTGTTATTTGGTACAGAGGCGCCGTTTAAGTTTACTCTGCGTGATGCTCGGGGTGAGCGAGACCGATAAATACTGCAGAGAGGAGGGTGAATACATAAGCCTGAACGAATGCCACAAGGACTTCGACAAGGTTCATAAAGAGAAGCATGAGCGCGCTGAAAGCGTTGAGGCCGATACCCATCCCGGTTCCCATGGTCCATCCGAGGAAGATGACGCAAGTGAACGAAAGGATGATTGCGTGGCCTGCCATCATGTTGGCAAAGAGACGGACCATGAGGGCGAAGGGCTTGGTGAAGATACCAACGACTTCAATGACGGGAATCAGCGGAGCGGGGTAAGCCTTCAGGAAGAGAGGCACCTCGGGCCAGAAGATTTCCTTCCAGTACTCTTTGTTACCGAAGATGTTGACGAGCAGCATCGTGCAGACGGCAAGGAAGAACGTGATGTTGATGTTGCCAGTCACGTTAGCGCCACCAGGGAATATGGGGAGGAGTCCGAGAATGTTGGTGGTGAGAATGAAGAAGAACACCGTCAAAAGATAAGGTGCAAACTTCTTATAGTGCTTCTCGCCGACGCAAGCACGAATCACGCCGTCGTGGATGGCCATTGTGAGCATCTCCATCATTCCCACGAAACCGCGGGGGGCCTCGCTCTTCTCATCGCGCTTCTTGTACCAGCGTGAGCAGCTGAGGAATACTGCGAGCATGACGAACACTACAATCCAGATCTGCACGGCGCTCTTGGTGAGGCTGAGGTCGAGGGCGCGTTCAGAGGTGCCGTCGGCGTGCTTCTCGTAGATCTTGCCGTGGGCCTCTTCGTTGAAGAAGAATCCTTCGGGCAGAGTCTCTTCGGTGCAGAAGTGCCACTGGCCAGTCTCCGAGCTGCGGATGATGATGGGGAGAGGAATGCTCACGGCATGTTCGCCCTCACCACAGATGTGCCACTCGTAGGAGTCTGCAAGGTGTTCAAGTACAATCTCCGGGATGTTGATTGCTGCTTCCTCCTTCTGCTCCGCTTCGGCAACTGCGGGAGCTTCCTGGGCGAAGATGGGCATCGCGATGATGGCCGCGAAAAGGAGGAGGAATATGGACTTGATACGTTTCATTAATAATATTAAATGAGTGTTAGGAGGGATGCCCCTCTTAATGCTTGTTGTTGAATCGGGCAAAGAAATAGGAGTGATGACCGACTGCGACGAGATAGAAAATCATGAAGACGACTGCGTAAGGCATCATTTGCTCGCGACCCACAACGATGTAGACAACCGTGAGGGTAGCCAACGCCAGCAGCATGCGGAATCCCGAAGTGGCCATGTAGACCGTGGTTAGCATATCGGGGTTGCTGATTGCCACTTTCTTCCAGATGACGGAAAAGATGCCGGCGGTCACGAGATAGAACCCGTAACTGATGGCCATTGGTGCCAAGAGTGAAGGGGTGAGCCCCATTGCGTATTGTACGCCGTAAGCAATCAGCATTAGCAGATTGGCAATGATGATAACTTGAATAGCGTACTGAGTCGACGTCTTTTTGATATCTTCCATAATTTGGAATTTAGATCTCGACGCACACCTTCACCTCATTATGTTTCACAGAGATGAAGCCTCCAAGGACTTCAACCTTCTGTGTGCCTTCGGGAGTGACGAAAGAAATTTCGCCCTTCTCGAGAGTAGAGATGATAGGAGCGTGGTCGGTGAGTATCTCAAACTGTCCGAGTGTGCCAGGTACGAAAACGCTTTCTGCAGCGCCGTCGTACACGGTCTTTTCGGGGGAGACTATTTTGAGCTGTAACATAATTGTGGTGATTAATGGGATTAATTGATTAAGAAGATTACAAGTTACTTAGGATTTTCAAGGAAATCTTTAAATCCCAATCGTCTCAATAATCCTATAATCAGAATTATGCGTTAGCCTGCTCCATGAGCTTCTTACCCTTCTCGATGGCCTGTTCGATGGTACCAACGTTGAGGAATGCCTGCTCGGGAAGTTCGTCGAGTTCGCCGTCGAGGATCATGTTGAAGCCCTTGATGGTATCTTCGATGCTTACCATTTCGCCCTTAACGCCAGTGAACTGCTCTGCCACGGTGAAGGGCTGGGAGAGGAAGCGCTGAACGCGACGAGCGCGGTTTACGGTGAGCTTGTCTTCGTCGGAGAGTTCGTCCATACCGAGGATGGCGATGATGTCCTGGAGCTCCTTGTACTTCTGGAGGATCTGCTTTACGCGCTGAGCGCAGTCATAGTGAGCCTTGCCGACAACGAGGGGGTCGAGGATTCGAGAGGTAGAGCCGAGGGGATCCACAGCGGGGTAGATACCGAGCTGGGCGATGTTACGGCTGAGCTCTGTCGTAGCGTCGAGGTGTGTAAATGTCGTTGCAGGAGCAGGGTCGGTAAGGTCATCCGCAGGCACGTAAACGGCCTGTACAGAGGTGATAGAACCGGTCTTGGTAGAAGTAATACGTTCCTGCATACCACCCATCTCCGAAGCGAGGGTAGGCTGATAACCTACTGCTGAAGGCATACGGCCGAGAAGAGCCGATACCTCAGAACCTGCCTGAGTGAAACGGAAGATGTTGTCGATGAAGAAGAGAATGTCGCCGCCCTGATCGCGGAATTCCTCAGCAACGGTAAGACCAGAAAGCGCTACGGAAGCACGTGCACCGGGAGGCTCGTTCATCTGACCATACACGAGGGTAGCCTGCGACTTCTTGAGTTCTTCGGGATCAACAAGCGAGAGGTCCCACTTGCCTTCTTCCATGGCCTGCTGGAACTTTTCGCCGTACTTGATAACGCCGGATTCAATCATTTCGCGAATGAGGTCGTTACCCTCACGGGTACGTTCACCTACACCAGCGAATACAGAGAAACCGTTGTGACCCTTTGCGATGTTGTTGATGAGCTCCATGATGAGCACGGTCTTACCTACACCGGCACCACCGAAGAGACCAATCTTACCACCCTTGAGGTAGGGTTCGAGGAGGTCGATCACCTTGATACCCGTTGCGAGCATTTCCTTCGAAGTAGAGAGTTCCTCGAACTTGGGAGCTTCGCGGTGGATGGGGTAAGAGTTCTCCTTGTCGAGAGTCTTCATACCATCGATGGGCTGACCGATAACGTTGAGCATACGACCCTTGATCTGTTCGCCGGAAGGCATGCTGATAGGAGCGCCGGTGGGAACAACTTCAAGTCCGCGCTGCAGACCGTCCGTGTTGTCCATGGCGACAGTGCGGACGGTGTTTTCGCCGATGTGCTGCTGAACCTCAATGATGAGGTCGCGGCCATCAGGACGCTTTACAACGAGGGCGTCGTGAATCTTGGGGAGGACCTCCTCTGCGGAGCGTCCTTCGTTGGGGAAGCAGACGTCGACTACAGGGCCGATGATCTGCGAAATGTGACCAATATTTTGAGCCATTATTAATTATATATATGTGTTATTTTGGTTTTTCGAGTTCTTGGATGTTCGTTCCTTTCGAAAATGCAGCCCTCTCTCATGTCGGGAAAGAGTCATAAGCATGTGCTTAGATGCTCAGTTCGTCAAGCACCTTGATAAGCTGGAGGTCGATAGGCTTGTTCTTTGCCACGGCCTCGATGAGAGGAACGTATACAACTTCGTTGTTGCGGATACCGACCATCACATTGCGCTGTCCCTGGATGAGGGCAGTGATGGCGCCCACGCCTACACGGCTGGCAAGTATGCGGTCGCGGGCAGAGGGAATACCGCCGCGCTGGAGGTGACCTAGGATGCTGACACGAACGTCGAACTGAGGATATTCCTTCTTCACGCGCTCTGCATAATACATAGCGCCGCACTTGGGGCTTTCGCTGACGACGACGATACAACTCTTCTTTGATTTGCGAATGCCTCGGCTCATGAATTCGATGAGCTGGTCGCTACCCGTGGAGTCTTCGGGGATGATGGCCGCTTCGGCACCGCAGGCGATGGCGCTGTTCTGTGCGAGGAAGCCGGCGTCGCGTCCCATCACTTCGATAAAGAAGATACGCTCGTGGCTGTTGGCCGTGTCGCGAATCTTGTCGATACAGTCCATGATGGTGTTGAGCGTCGTGTCGTAACCGATGGTGTTGTCCGTGCCGTAAAGGTCGTTATCAATTGTGCCGGGAAGACCGATGCAGGGGAAGTCGTATTCTTCTGCCAGTTTCATGGCACCCGTGAGGCTACCGTTACCGCCGATGACGATGAGGGCGTCGATGCCTTCCTTCTTGAGGGTGTCGTAAGCGCGTTTGCGACCTTCCGGTGTCTGGAAGTCCTTTGAGCGAGCAGTGCGGAGAATTGTACCACCGGTCTGGATGATGTTCGATACATCCTCCGTGGTGAAAGTCTTCACTTCGCCATTCATGAGGCCTTCGTAGCCTCTGTAGATGCCTTTTACCTTTAAGCCGTTAAAAATAGCACTTCGTGTGACGGAACGAATAGCTGCATTCATACCGGGAGCGTCGCCACCTGAGGTGAGCACGCCTACGCATCTGATCTTTGCCATGAGATTTTTGTTTTATGTGTGATGAAAGGGTGATGTTTTTCTTAGTGTGAGCGGCAAACGGGGTTCGAACCCGCGACCCTGGGCTTGGGAAGCCCATGCTCTGCCAACTGAGCTACTGCCGCTTGAAAATGCGTGATGAAAACGCGTGATGTTATTGCGCTGCTGATGATGCGCGACGGAAAGTTTGCAATGCGCAGAAATATTCCTCAGCAAAGTTAGTGCAAAAATTCTGGATTGCAAAGGAACGAAGCCGTTTTTTTATATTTTCCTCACATTTTTCGTCGAAACGTCATCGTTACGCATCATTGCACTTGCAAAATCACTGTGCATTTCCAGCGCTGTGTGCTGGACTATGGTAACTTTTTCGCTTAAACGCCGTCGTTCGCACTCTTAAATTCACATCGCTGCCGAGGAGTAGAAATGTGCGAAGAAGCTCATCAGAACGGAGCCATATTTGATTGTGGCATTCCAGCGAACGGATCTTCCATTTGCGGCATGGGAGGCTCGCCGATGGGCGGCATGGGGGGCATGCCTGCAGCGTCGTAGGCAGCAGAGGCTGCACCCGCCACCGTACCCACTTGTTCGCCGGGCAGAGGCACCTTGATGCTGTCGTCGGGATTCTCGAAGCGTGCGTACTGGCCTTTGAACGTGAGAAGCACATCGCCCACCGAACCGTTACGATGCTTTGCAATGATGATTTCGGCCTTTCCGCGCAGGTCGTTGCCTTGGTCGTCTTTGTAGATGTGGTAGTACTCCGGACGGTGCACGAACATTACCATGTCGGCATCCTGCTCGATGGCACCCGATTCGCGAAGGTCGCTGAGCTGCGGACGCTTGCCCTCGATGCCTTCGCGGCTTTCCACACCACGGTTCAGCTGTGAGAGAGCGATGATGGGGATATTCAGCTCCTTGGCAAGACCTTTCAGCGAACGGCTGATGGTCGACACTTCTTCCTGACGGCTGCCGAAGCTCATGCCCGAGGCGTTCATCAGCTGCAGGTAGTCGATCATGATGAGGCGAACGCCATGCTCGCGCACCAGTCGGCGTGCTTTCGTACGCAATTCGAAAACGGAGAGCGACGGTGTGTCGTCGACGAACAAAGGCTTGCCATACATGTCTTTGCTCTTCTTGTCCAGCTGTGCCCATTCGTGCGGCTCCAGCTGGCCAGACTTGATCTTCTCACCCTTGATTTCGCACACGTTGACAATCAGACGATTGACCAACTGCACGTTGCTCATTTCGAGCGAGAATAATGCAACGGGAATTTCCTGGTCGATAGCGATATTCTTGGCCATCGAGAGCGCAAAAGCCGTCTTACCCATGGCAGGACGCGCGGCGAGAATGATGAGGTCGGAAGCCTGCCAACCTGACGTCATCTTGTCCAGCTTCGTGAATCCGCTGGCGATACCGCTCATACCATCGGTTCGTGCGGCGGCTTTGTGCAGAAGCTCGTATGCCTCGTTGATGACCGAGTCGATCTGCACGTAGTCCTTCTTCATGTTCTGCTGCGAGAGTTCGAAGAGCGAACCCTCGGCTTCCTGCATAAGTTGGTCCACGTCGGTCGTGGGGTCAAACGCCTTACCCTGAATGGCAGCCGTGTATCCGATGAGCTGTCGTGCGGTGGCTTTCTGTGCGATGATGCGGGCATGGTACTCGATGTGGGCCGCGCTCACCACCTCGTTGCTCAACTGTGCCAGATAGGCGGGGCCGCCAGCCTGCTCGAGTTGTTCCGTGGCACGCAGCTGCTCCATTACCGTCAGAAGGTCGACGGGACGCTCCTCGATGTTCAGTTTCCTGACAGCTTCAAAGATGACCTTGTGGCGCTTTTCGTAGAAGCTGTCAGGCTTCAGGATTTCGCTGATCTGCGTGTAGGCGTCTTTTTCCAGGAGCAGAGCGCCAATGACGGCACGCTCCAGGTTGATATCCTGAGGCTGCAGTCTGCCGAAGCTGTCCTGGTCGGGACCGGCGGGCTTGGTGTTTCGCGTATTCTTTCGTGGCTGTTGCATTTGTTCTTTTGTTTCTCGAGCTCTTTAATCTCTATTTTTATTCCTTTTCTTCTTTCGGCGCCGTGGCTTCGTATGCGCCGATATCGGGTTTGCCGTCTGCGGTACGTGAGTTGCCCAGCAAGTCTGTGGTATAGCCCGACTGTAGCGTAAGCTGACGGTCAGCGGCATCAACGGCACGGCTCTTCGGATTCAGCGTGAAGGGGAAAATCAACCGGTCGAAATCAAACTCCGGCAGGAAGTTGCCCGCGCGCATCGTGCTGTCGTTATGCTCTTTGTAGTCGTAGTCAGCCTTGTCTTCAAAGAGGCAGTCGACGATGGCGTCAGCCTCCACCTTGGGGGTGTTCAGCAGACAATTCTTGAAAACGTAATTGAACGCACAATCCTGATGGCGGTCGGAGGCAGAGCCCATGATGTCGTCGTCGTTATACCCCGTGATGAGGCAATTCACGAACTGACATCTTTCCAAAGGAATAGGAGCGTCGTACTCCGTGTTGGTAAATTGTAGTGCCACGCCGCGATTTACGCCGACGAAGGCATAGAACTGTCCTATGGTGCAATGTACAAACGTGTAGTCACCGCCGACGAGGTTGATGCAGTTGCCGCCAGCGTTCGTCACCTGGCAATTGCCCATGAACGTCTGGCAGGCTTTTGCGTAAAAGGCGTCGCCGTTTACGTTGTGGATGATGCTGTTGTCGATGATGAGCTTCTGCTTTTCTGTGCCAGTCGAGTCACATCGAATGCCGTAGTCGCCTGAGTGGATGTCGCACCATGTAAGGTCATTGCCCACACTCGTGCTGGTGAAGGTGACGCCTCCCCATTGTCCCGGCACACGGTCGTAAGGCTGCAATTCAAACATCATATCGATACGGTCGCCGCGCATCACCACGGGTTTGCCCAGTTCACCCTTTGCCACGAGTCGTCCGTGGACGATGAGCGAAGCATTGGCGTGGAACAGCAGTCGCGTGCCAGCTGCCAGCGTCAGCGTGGCACCTTCGGCCACGACGAGGCTGTCGAACACCTGATACGGACGTTTGCTATTCAGCGTCATGTCCTTCGTGATGGTTTCTCCGCGCATGATGTTCACGTCCTGGCTTGACGCCGTAAAGAGCACCTCCTGCGTCACTCCACTCTCAAGTGTGAAGAGCAGACGTTCCTCGAGCGGTTGCGGATCGTCGCACTCGGTCGTAGGAGCGTGGAGCAGGGCAAAGACGCGCATGCTATCGCGTGCCGAGATGGTGAAATCCTGCGTCGACACGCCGCCTTTCAGCCACGTGCCGTCAACATTCACCTCCCACGGTGAACCCTCGCCTTGCTCAAGCCTTACGTTGTTGATACGCAGCGCCTTGTCGCCTTTGTTGAATACTTGAAACGAGTACGTCTTCGTCGCCTCGCCGGCTATTACGGTATCGAATGCCAGAGTATCCTGCGAGAACTCCAGCTTGTCATGTGTCGACACGCTGAAGTCCTCCTCGCCCATGCATGCAGCAAGGGCAAGGAGGCCACTCATTAAAAATATATAAAGCAGTTGCTTCAATGTGCTACTTTTGAGGGATGTTCTTCAGAATGTCGAGCAGATGATCCCAAACCATCTGTACAGTGGGGATGAGGAGCTTCTCGTCGGGAGAGTGAACGCCGCGGAGGGTGGGGCCGAAGCTGCACATGTCGAGGCTGGGATACTTCTCGCTGAACAGACCGCACTCCAAACCGGCGTGGATGGCCTTCACCTTGGGCTCCTTGCCGAACAGACGCACGTAGCTGTCGCGGGCAATCTTTACGATTTCGCTCTTCGGGTTCATCTTCCATCCGGGATAACCTTCGTTTGTCACGCACTTTGCGCCGCCGAGTTCAAAAGCGCAGCGGATGATGCGTGCCATGTTGGGCAGATTGGAGGGAACGCTCGAACGCTGGCTGGTGTTGACTACAACCTCCTCGCCTTCGAGATGCATGCAGGCAAGGTTGGAAGAAGTCTCGACGAGGCCCTCGAGATCCTGGCTCATGGCGTATACACCATGGTGAACGGCGAGCAAACTCTTCAGCATACGCTCCGTGCGCTCCTTGGGCAGCGCCTTGAGGTCGGACGTGGTGCTTTCGAGGTCGATGACCATGTCGGGTTCGGTCACGGAGAACTCCTCGCGAGCGTTGGCAGCGAGCACGTTGATGTCTACGCGCAGCTGTTCCTTGAAGCTCATGGGCACGGCGATGATGGCCTGTCCCTCGCGGGGAATTGCATTGTGCAGACCGCCGCTCTGGAGGTCGAGCAGACGCAGGTCAGTCTTCTCCATTTCCTCGACGAGGAAGCGCACGAGAAGCTTGTTGGCGTTTGCACGGTTCTTGTTGATGTCGTCGCCGGAGTGACCGCCGGTGAGGCCCTTCACGAACACGCGAGCCACGAACATACCGTCCACACTCTCGCACTCGGCAGCGGGCATAGGGAAGCGTGCTTCGGTGCGCACGCCGCCAGCGCAGCTAACGAAGATTTCGCCCTCATCCTCGCTGTCCAGATTGATGAGATACTCGCCAGTCATGAATCCGGGCTGCATACCTTCAGCGCCTGTCAGACCAGTTTCCTCGTCACGGGTGAACACACACTCGATGGGGCCGTGCTCCACGTCGTCGGCCAGCAGGAGAGCCATCTCCATAGCGCAACCGATGCCGTCGTCGGCGCCAAGCGTAGTGCCCTTAGCCTTCAGCCATTCGCCGTCCACGTAGGTCTGGATGGCGTCCTTGTCAAAGTCGAAGTCAACATCCTTGTTCTTCTCACATACCATGTCGTGATGGCTCTGGAGAATCACCGTCTTGCGGTCTTCGTAGCCAGGAGTGGCAGGCTTGCGGATGATGACGTTGCCCACCTCGTCCACGTGAGTGTCGAGGCCGTGGCTTTCGCCGAAGTTGCGGAGGAATTCGATCATCTTCTCCTCGCGCTTAGAGGGGCGAGGCACCTGATTGATCTGAGCAAAGCAGTCGAATACTGATTTGGGAGTGAGATTTGCCATAATTATTGTTGTTTTATTTTGGTTTTTCGGTGGAAAATTTGCAAAAGTGCCGAGGTTTGTGTAATTTTGCAGCCGCAAATATACGAAAAAGAGGTGAAACACCCAAACATAAACCCCTAAAATGACAAAAATTCTCATTCCAACAATCATTATTGTTGCCGCAGCCATCGTTTTGCTTTCTGTCGGCATCATCATCAAGGGGCGCTTCGTCAACTCCCACGTCAGTGGCAACCGTGCTCTCCGCCGTAAAGGCATACACTGTGCCCAGCAGCAGGACCGCGAAGCCCGCGCCTACAATCCGCATGCTGTTCTGGAACGGGAATCGTCCATCAAGAATTAACAACACAATGAAAAAACTCATGATCCTCTGCGCCGCTGTCGCCCTTATGGCCAGCTGCGGCGAAAACAAAAGTACGCAACCCAAGGACAACGGTCTGGTGAAGGCTGGCGAAAAGACTGAGGCCGGCAAGATCGCCTATGTCGAGGTCGACAGTCTTGTTACTCAGCTCGAAATGTGTAAGGAGGCCAAGGCGGCTCTCGAAGCCAAGGGCAAGCAGTTCGAGCAGACCATAACCGCCAAGACCAACGCCTTCCAGAAGGCATACCAGGCTTTCGGCCAGAAGATGCAGTCCACAGGCTATTCCTCTCAGGCTGAGTACGAAGCTGCCCAGAAGAACCTCCAGCGTATGCAGGAAGAAGGTGCAAAGCTCGAGCAGCAGTACCACGAGATTCTGGCCAAGGAACAGGACGAATTCAACCAGCGTCTCCACGATAGCGTTCAGGCCTACATCGCCGTGCTCAACGCCGATCATCGTTACAGCATGATTCTCTCGAAATCAGGCGATAACGTGCTCTACGCCGATCCTTCGCTCGACATCACCGACGAGGTCATCAAGGGCATGAACAAGCGCTACAAGAAGACTGCCGGTGCAGCAAATACCGCAGCTCCTGCCGTGAAACCCGCTGCTCCTGCTGTAAAATCCGCAGCCAAGTAATATGACGCATATCGTAAGAAATCTTCTCTGCTTCACTGCCATAGCCGCAAGTGCCGCAACATTTACCGCGTGTGGTGACGACGACTTCGAAGGCTCCATTTCTGGAGTGGCCATGGTGGTCACTGCCGATGCCGCCAACGAGCAACGTGTGATGCAGGTGCACAACGGCGACAACGTAAAGTTCACCATCGGAGCTATTGCAGGCCAACGATGTGATCTTAACATTGTCCACATCAGCGGCGTGTCTTATGCCCCCGAAGTTTACTACTGCATCGACGGTCAGCGTATAGGAATGTCGCGCGACGAAAACACTTTCTTCGCCGTTCCCTACGAGGTAAAAGGCCTTAGCGCTGGTCAGCACACTCTCTCGGTCGACATTCCCCAGATGTACCACAACATCGACTATACTGTCAATGTTCAATCTTCCACGTTCGAGGTGGTGGAGTAGACTTTGCGAAGTATCTTGACAAATTTGAACAAAATTTTTGAGGGCGTTTGAGGAGAACGTAATGACGTTCTAAAGGACGAATAACGGCGTCCTGGAGGAATTCGCAACGCTCTCAAAGAAAAAATAAAATATCTTTGAAGTAGTTTTTCCTACCTCAAAGATATTTTTTCTTTTTTACCATATATTTTGGCCTTCCCCGAAGGCCGTTTTTCCAATTTCTACCTAAAAACAACTGTAGATTGCATTGGAATTGAGTTTTTAGGTCTTGATGTGCAATCTGCGTGTTACAAATTGGTGGGTGAGGAATGCCGTCAAAACGGGCTGGGGTACAATAAAATCGCAGAGAAGGCATTCTCAGACGTTAGAAATACGAAATTCGTTGACTTGCTCGGTACTTTGTTCCGTACAAGCGGAGCACAGCGCAGAAGTGGGCGCGTTAGATGCAACGCCGACACGGTGTGACTATTTCTGCATGCTGCCTTCGAGCTTCAGCATTTCGTCGCGGAGGATGGCGGCGGTGGTGAAGTCCAAGTCGGCGGCAGCACGTTTCATGGCTTCGCGGAGGAGTTCGATACGCGTGGCAACGGCGTATGAGGTCTCTTCTTCGGCAACCTGCATTGGTGAATCCTCGACATCGTCGGGGAGCTGCGGAATGTTCGTCGATGTATTGATACCCACGTGGGGCAGAATGTCGCGCGGAGAGATGTTGCGGATGGCTTGATCCACCTTCTTGAGCTCGTCGACAGCACGGGTGGGAGTGATGATGCGACCATCGCGGGCTTCGACGCGCTGGCGACCGATGCCGGCAAGTTCGTTGTTGCCGATCTCCTTGCGAATCTGTGTAGGAGTTATGCCGTGCGCTTCATTGTAGGCCATCTGCTTGGTGCGGCGGCGATTGGTCTCGTCGATGGTGAGCTGCATGCTGCGTGTGATGCGCTTAGCATACATGATGACGCGGCCGTTCACGTTACGTGCTGCACGTCCGGCGGTCTGAGTCATTGAACGGCGATCGCGGAGGAATCCCTCTTTGTCAGCATCAAGAATGGCAACCAGCGCCACTTCGGGCAGGTCGAGTCCCTCACGAAGGAGGTTGACGCCTACAAGTACTTTGTAAGTGCCTGCGCGGAGGTCCTCCATAATTTGTACACGCTCGAGAGTGTCGACATCGGAGTGGATATATGCCGTTTCGATGCTCTTGTCAAGCAGGTACTCAGAGAGTTCTTCGGCCATACGCTTGGTGAGGGTCGTGACGAGTACACGTTCGTCGCGATCGATGCATTGACGGATTTCGTGGAGTAGGTCGTCGATAGGATAGTCGGTGTCGCGCACCTCGATGGGAGGATCGAGAAGTCCGGTGGGGCGGATGACCTGGTCGACGTAAATACCGCCAGCTTGAGCGAGTTCATAGTCGTCGGGCGTGGCGCTGACGTAGATGACTTGATGGGCCAGCTCCTGAAATTCCTCGAAACGTAGCGGACGGTTGTCGAGAGCGGCAGGCAGACGGAATCCGTAGTTGACGAGGCTCTCCTTACGGGAGCGGTCGCCGCCATACATGGCACGGATCTGCGGCACCGAGACGTGGCTCTCGTCGATGACGATGAGAAAATCGTCGGGGAAGAAATCGAGCAGACAGTAGGGACGCGTGCCGGGTGAGCGGCCGTCAAAATAGCGGCTATAGTTCTCGATGCCAGAGCAATGGCCAAGTTCGCGAATCATCTCAATATCGTATGTGACGCGTTGTTCTAGACGTTCGGCTTCGAGGTCCTTGCCCATCTCCTTGAAGAGCGCCACCTGTTCTACGAGATCGTCCTGAATCTGGCGGATGGCAGCCTCTTGGGTATCCTTGGAGGTGAGAAATAGATTGGCGGGATAAATTTTATAGGAATCGAATGACTGCAGGTGTGTGTAGCTGATGGGGTCAACCTCTTCAATGGTGTCGATTTCGTCGCCCCAGAATGTAATGCGGAGGACGTTGTCGGAGTAGGCAAGGAAGATGTCGAGTGTGTCGCCCTTCAGACGGAAATCGCCTCGGCCGGGTGCGATGTCGTTGCGCTGGTAAAGAGAGTCAACGAGCTGACGCATAAGGACATTGGGAGAGATGTGCTGTCCGGCATTGGCGGTGATGACGTTGTCGTAGAAGGCCGCGGGATTGCCCATACCGTAGATGCAACTGACGGAGGAAATGACCACGACATCCTTGCGTCCGGAGAGGAGCGAAGAGGTTGCGGCGAGACGTAGCTTGTCGATGTCGTCGTTGATGGCGAGGTCTTTCTCGATGTAGGTGTCAGTCGATGCGATGTAGGCTTCGGGCTGGTAGTAGTCGTAGTAGGAGACGTAATACTCTACAGCATTCTCAGGGAAGAAGCCTTTCATCTCGGCATAGAGCTGCGCGGCGAGAGTCTTGTTGTGGGAGAGGATGAGGGTGGGCTTTCCGATGTTCGCTATTACGTTGGCGATGGTGAAGGTTTTGCCGGAGCCAGTGACGCCAAGGAGAACCTGGGCGGGTTCTCCTGCACGGACGCCTTCGGTGAGTTGGCGTATGGCCTCGGGCTGGTCGCCCATAGGCGCATAAGGTGATGTAAGTTTGAAATCGGACATGGTGTATGGAATGAAAGAATGATATAATGAAATTCGCCGCTACGCGGCTAATGAAAAAGTGCGGCTATAGAAAAGAGCCTCGCAGATTCGCATTCTATCATTCTTTCATTTTTTCATTTCTAAAAGTTCCACCAATGCTTCTTCTTGGGAGCTTCTACCACGTCCTCGTCGATGAGGTGTTGCTCCCAAGTTTTGTTGCTGTGTATGAGGGTATAGATAGTTCCCCAATCGGGGAGTCCACCCACGTTACGGTCGTCGATGAAGAGGTCGGCCTTGATCTTGCGGCTATAGCCACGGCCAGTGCCGTCTTCCTCCTCGAAGTCGCGATTGACGGCGTAGAAGGTGACGCCGCGCTCCTTGCACCATTCGACGGCTTCGTCGAGGAGTTTGTCCTCACGGACGCTCCAGAGAATGAGACGATGGCCTTCTTCGGCAAGGCGGCGGAGGGTCGCGGTGGCGAAGGGAAGTTCCTTGCCAATGGCGGGGTAACGGTGTTCGACGATTGTGCCGTCGAAATCTACTGCGATGGTCATGGTGTTTTGGTGAATTTGGTTCTTTGAGGATGCTTTGATTTTTAGTTTGTATCTGTGCTCCTGGCTGCGTTTGCTTTATGCCACTTGGCTGCCAGAAGAGATGGCTTCCTGCGTGGAGCGCTTGGGGCGCTCGATGACGGGTAGGAGGAATGCGGGGCACTTGCACTTACCCTCGAGAATGCGGCCTTTGCGTTGTGGGCGGGAAAAAAAGCCGAAAGGGTCGAACGGGTCTTGATACGTCTCGTATTCCTGAAGCTGGATGTTGAATTGTAGTTCGGGGAACTTGATGCTTTCGACTTTGGCGCTTCCCACAACGTAGCTGTCCCAAAGGATGGCGTAGTAGACACCGCGGCCCATACGTACCTGCTGCTGTTGACGTTCGCCGCGGCGAGGCAACAGACGTGAGTGTCCGCCTTTTATCTTCGGCTTCTTCGTGGTGCATTCTGCGCTGTGGAAAGGGAGGGAAGAGTAGAGCACGACGTTGACCACGATGCTGTCACCTTGGATGATTTCATCGCGTTGGCACTCATAGCGTGCAAAAACTTCCACCCCGTCGTTGGCAGCAACGGGGAGTATAGTGCAGAGAATGGAAAATATGAGGAATAGGAATCGCATCGGAGGGAATTTGTTGTTGAGGGTTAGTTGGCCAGGCCCTCGCACTCCTTGAGCCACTCGACGTTTGCGGCATCGGAAGGCATACGCCAATCACCGCGGGGCGAGAGGGAGCAACTGCCGACCTTAGGACCGTCGGGCAGACACGAACGCTTGAACTGCTGGTTGAAGAAGCGGCGGAAGAATACGCTGATCCACTTGCGGATAGTGCCTTCGTCGTACTGCGGGCCGCCGTCGTGTCCGTCGAAAGCGCGGAGTGCCATGCGGTAAATCTTTGCGGGGCGGAAGCCGAAGCGGAGCACGTAGTAGAGGAAGAAATCGTGAAGCTCGTAGGGGCCGACAAGATCTTCTGTCTTCTGCGTGATGTTGCCTTCTGAGTCGGCAGGAATGAGTTCGGGGCTGATGGGCGTGTCGATGATGTCGAGCAGCGTAGCGCGGCTCTGCTCGTCGGCAATGTTGAGCGCTACCCAATGGACAAGGTGTCGGATGAGCGTCTTGGGGATCGAGGCGTTGACACCATACATGGACATATGGTCGCCGTTGTATGTTGCCCAGCCGAGAGCGAGTTCGGACAAATCGCCCGTGCCGACGACGAAACCATTGCACTGGTTGGCAGCGTCCATGAGAATCTGGGTGCGTTCGCGAGCTTGACAGTTTTCGTAGGTGATGTCGTGGATCTGGGGATTGTGGCCGAGGTCGCGGAAGTGGATGTTGACGGCATCGGCGATGTTGATTTCGCGGATGGTGATGCCGAGCGACGTCATGAGCGAGATGGCGTTGGTATAGGTGCGGTCGGTGGTACCGAAGCCTGGCATGGTAATGCCGACGATGCCTTTGCGATCAAGTCCGAGGCGGTCGAATGCATTGACGCAGACGAGGAGCGCGAGAGTGGAGTCAAGTCCGCCGCTGATGCCTACCACTACGTTTTGAGCGTGGGTGTGGGCGATGCGCGTGGCAAGGCCTTCGCTCTGGATGCACAGAATCTCCTCACAGCGTGCGTTGAGTTCGGGACCCTGCGGCACGAAAGGCAGGGGATCAAAGGTGCGGGTAAGACTATGTTCTGCGGTTGAAAGGGTCGTCGCCGTGATGTTGACATACGTGTTGGCGCAATCGCTCTTATGCATCTCGATGGCTTTTGCGAAAGAGGTGTTGGTGCGGCGCTCCGTGCGGAGACGCTCCACGTCAATTTCGGAGATAATCATCTGCGCATCGTAGACAAAGCGGTTGCTCTCGGCGAGGATGTGGCCGTTTTCGGCGATGAATGCCTTGCCGCCATAGACGAGATCCTGGGTGGATTCGCCGTAGCCGCTTGAGGTATAGACGTAACCGGCAAGGCTGCGTGCACTCTGATTCTGGATGAGTGAGCGCAGGTAAGAATTCTTGCCGATGATGTCGTTGGAAGCGGAGAGGTTGAAGATGATGTCTGCGCCACCGAGGCAGAGGTAGCTGCTGGGAGGAATGGGCGACCAAAGATCTTCGCAGATTTCGATGGCAAAGTTTACCTCGTCGAGGGCGAAGATGAGCTTGGAACTTACGGGGATGCTCTGGCCGCAGAACTTGAGCGTGCAACCTTCGGACACGACGGAAGAAGAGGCAAACCAACGCATCTCGTAGAACTCGTTGTAGTTGGGCAGGTAAGTCTTGGGGACGATGCCGTGGATCTTTCCGCCCTGAACGACAGCTGCGCAGTTCAGCAGAACGCTACCGAGCTTGATGGGCACGCCGACAATGGCGGTGAGGTTGAGGTTTCGTGAGAGTTCGGTGATGCGAAGCAAGCCGTTTTCAGCTTCTTCGAGAAGGAGCTGCTGCTGGAAGAGGTCCTGGCAGGTATAGGCGGTGATGGAGAGTTCGGGGAAGCAGAGAATCTCCACTCCCAGGCCTTCGGCGCGTGCCATGAGGCTTTCCATTTCGTTGACGTTGTAGCCGATGTTTGCCACCTTGACGTTAGGCACGGCGGCTGCTACTTTGATGAATCCGTCTGTCATTTTTCCGTTTGTATTGGTAAATTTCCGTTGTTGCGAGTTGGTAGCAAAAAAGCGAAAAGGGGAGAACCCTCGTTGGCATGAAGGGCCTCCCAATTCGTTTGCTTTATGTTTATTGCGATACTCGATGCAGGCGCATCGAAGAAGGTATTTTGACAAGTTTCCTGCCGCCTTCGACTTTGCGGATGGCGTTGGAGCCCGTTGCAACGTAGTCGAAGGTGTTGTCGTCAATGCGCGTCAAGACGATGTCCTGAGAGTCCGAGCCGATGTCGTTGGTAAAGCGGAGCTTGACTTTGTCGCCCTCAATGCTGAATTTGAGCAACATCCACACACCATAGACGTGGTTGTTGTCGGTGCCGTCCAGATAGCCGTTCGTAGGGCCGAGGAACGACATGCCGGGAATGTCGATGGTCTCTTCGTCGAGGTTGAGGAACATACGTAATCCTGTCTCTTCGCAGATGAATGATCCGTTGAAGATACAGGCAGACTTTGCGGGCACAGCGGCGCTGTCGCATTGTTGGCAATTGGTGGTGCCGTCGCACTGGTGGCAATCGGCGTTGCCCGAAGTTTGGCAATTGCCGCAGCACGTGTTCTGTGCCTGAAGGCTGAGTGCGCCAATGACGAGGGCAAAAAGAGTTGTGATAAGTTGTTTCATGCTATTGTCTGTAAATCTGTGTTTGGGAGTCTCTTGCTTTTTAGGTAGGTTCTATTAATTCGCCTGAGGCGATTTTGCGTCTATTGCGCAGCAGATT